>NZ_JASGBW010000006.1:0-155801 GCF_030053215.1 Stenotrophomonas sp. PFBMAA-4
CCGGCATCCACGCATGGCGTGGATCTACTGTAGAGCCGAGCCCATGCTCGGCTTGCCGCAGCCGAGCATGGGCTCGGCTCTACATCACACCCATCACCGCTGCGACGGGCCCCAGTACCCCAGGTCCTTGCGGATCTGCAGGTCGCGTACCCAGCTGCCAAACGGCTTGCGCCGCAGCGCACCCATTTCGCCGGACAGGAAATCCTCGGTCGCGGTGATCACCCGCTCGCTGGAGCGGCCATCGCGGAACGGGTGGATGGCATCGGCATAACGCACGATCTCGGCCTGCAGCGCCGCCTCCGGGTGCAGCGCGCGCTGCAGCATCACACGGCCGGCGCCCATGGCGATGTGGCGCTGGCACTGAACTACCTGCCGCAGGCGCAGGCGCAACAGGTGATGGAGCAGCTGGCCGCAGCACTCGCGCGGCGCAAGCTGCGCTGGTGACGGCGGGACCGGCATCCACGCATGGCGTGGATCTACTGTAGAGCCGAGCCCATGCTCGGCTTGCCGCAGCCGAGCATGGGCTCGGCTCTACATCACACCCATCACCGCTGCGACGGGCCCCAGTACCCCAGGTCCTTGCGGATCTGCAGGTCGCGTACCCAGCTGCCGAACGGCTTGCGCCGCAGCGCACCCATTTCGCCGGACAGGAAATCCTCGGTCGCGGTGATCACCCGCTCGCTGGAGCGGCCATCGCGGAACGGGTGGATGGCATCGGCATAACGCACGATCTCGGCCTGCAGCGCCGCCTCCGGGTGCAGGGCGCGCTGCAGCATCGCCGGCAGCTGCGTTGCATCATCGAAGTCGATCATGTGCGGCTTGGGCACGCGGTTGCGGAAGGTCACCACCGGCTTGTGCTGGACGATGAACTCCGAAACGATCGAGGAGGTATCGGACACCAGCACGTCGGCCGCACGCTGGGCGGCCATCACCTGTTCCGGCTCGATGAAGCGCGCATTGGCACCGGCCAGCGCGCGGTAGCGCTCGAACAGTTCCGGCGGGCACTTGGGGTGCAGGGTCAGCAGCCAGTAGCGCTCACCGGCGGCGATATCGGCGGCGATCGGCGCCAGCAGATGCGGGGCCGCACTCAGCCGCTCGGTGAACGTCGAGCCGAACAGGATGACCGGACGCCCGCCGGCCGGCGCACGCAGCGCGGCACTCTCGCCACCATCGTCGCGGAACAGCGGATCGAGCTTCGGCCAGCCGGTTTCGGCCACCGCGAAGTGCCCCTGCTGATCGGCGATCTGCCGGAACGGTGCGGTGGTGGCCGGCCCCTGCGTGCAGTACAGGTCGAACATGCCGCGCACCCGGAAGTGGCCACGCGCACTGTCCCGTTTCTCCACGTTGAAGCCATGGAACAGCTGCACCTTGGCCCCGGCGAGGAAGGTCGGCACCCAGTTGGCGGCGCTGAACACCGCGCGCGGGCGCATCGCCAGGGCCTGCTTCAGGCCGATGCTGGGCACCCCGAGCAGGCTGCTGCCAGCCGCGCCGCCCTCGAACCAGGCGGCCACCTCCTGCCCGGACGCGTGCAAGGCCTGCGCCAACGGGGCGAGAATAGGCAGCGCATAGCGCTCCGTCGCAAACAACAGGTACCCGGCCATCATGTCCTCCACGACCGCTCCCATCGAACGGCCTCGCATCTCGGCGTGCATTATCGCGTTCAACGAGGCCGGGCGCATCGGCGACTGCCTGGCCTCGCTGGCCTTCTGCGATGAGATCGTGGTGGTGGACTCGCAGTCCACCGATGCCACCGTGGCCATCGCCGAGGCCGCCGGTGCCCGCGTGCTGCAACGCCCGTTCGATGGTTTCCGCAGCCAGAAGGCGTTCTGCGTCGAGCAGGCCCGCCACGACTGGGTGCTGTGCCTGGACGCCGATGAGCGCGTCAGCCCGGAACTGCGCACGGCCATCGAGCAGGCCCGCGACGGCGGTTTCAGCGGCCACGCCGGCTACCGCTTCGCCCGCCTCTCGGAGTATTTCGGGAAGTTCCTGCGCCACGGCAACGCCTACCCGGACCGGGTGATGCGCCTGTTCGACCGGCGTCAGGGCGGCTGGCGCGGCAAGCGCGAGATCCACGAGGCGGCCAGCGTCGATGGCAGCGTCGGCACCCTGTGCGGTGATCTCATCCACTACCCCTACCGCTCGCTGCAGCAGCAGCTGGCCAAGACCGAGAAGTACGCGCGGATGATGGCCGAGCACGAGTTTGCGCGCGGCAAGCGGGCCACGCTGGGCAAGCTGGTGCTGGCGCCGGCCTGGCGGTTCTGGCGCGGCTTCGTGTTCCGCGGTGGCTTCCGCGATGGCTGGCACGGCCTGGTCTACGCCTACGTGCGCGCCAACTACGTGCGGCAGAAGACCATCATGCTGTGGATGCTGGGCAACGGTCAGGCCGTGGCCGACCCGCGCAACGAATGATCCGGCATCTGTGCCGACCAACGGTCGGCACCCACCGGCAACTCTGGGCCATGCGGCATCTGTGCCGACCAACGGTCGGCACCCACCGGCAACTCTGGGCCATGCGGCACCCGTGCCGACCAACGGTCGGCACCTACCAGTAGATCCACGCCATGCGTGGATGAGCGCAACGGTCGGCACCTACCACGGCGGAACCCCCGTCAGGCCTTCGCCCGATGGCGTGCGCCTTCCAGCAGCGACAGGCCGGTCAGCAGGCCGACGATGGTCACGTAGAAACTGGCCGTCATCTGGTGGGCGAACATCGACTGGGTCAGCCCGCACAACGCGTAGGCAATGACGATCATCACGCCCGCCGCCGCCGGCCCGCGGAAAGTGGCCCGCCCGCTGCGCCGGTGCAGATGGACGAACACCCACAGAGGCACGCCGTACACCGCGATCAGCATCAGCAGGCCGGGCAGGCCCTGGGTCGCCGCCCATTCGGCCACGTCGTTGTGTGCATGGCCCAGGTGGCAGCGCTCTTCGTCGGGGTCTTCGCGGCAGGCCGGCACGCGCTGCATGGCGCTGTCGAAGTGGCCAATGCCCACACCCGTCAACGGATGGTCGAGGAAGGTCTGCCAGGCCACCTGCAGGCGCTCGACGCGCGCACCGGCAGAGGAATCGACGTCGCCCTGCTCCAGCTTCTGCACATCGCTGTGCAGTTCGGTCAGGCGCACCTGGTGGCGCAGTTCGGGCACCGACAGCAGCAGGGTGGCGCCGATGGCCAGCATGCCCGCCAGCACCGACAGGCGGGCCACGCCGGTCCGCCAGCGCAGGCTCAGGGCGAGGACCACCAGCAGCGCCAGCAACGCAGCGAAGACGCCGCGGCTGCCGGTCAGCACGATCGTGCCGCAGCCGGCCGCCATGCCGACAATCACCAGCGACCAGCGTCGCGACGGGCGGCAGAACACCAGCAGCACCATCAGCATGACCACGATGTCAGCCAGCACGATGGCATTGGTGGTCAGCTCGGCACGCGGCGCGCCCTGCAGCACCTGCACCAGCGACAGCACGAAGCTGCCCAGCAGGCCGGCCAGCGCGCCGCGCCAGAGCCAGCGCAGGTCCGGGCGCAGCGCACAGACCCACAGTGCGATCCACGGGATGACCAGGAACCGCGAACGGTTGTCGACATCACGCAGGCCCTGCTCGAACAGCAGCACCGACAGCAGGCCCAGCGCCACCGCCGCCAGCATCAGCGCGGTCAGCGCACGCACGGGCATGCCGCCCATGCCCCGCGCACGCCACAGCAGCTCTGGTGCCAGCAGCGTGCTGACCAGCAGGGTCAATGCATACGGCAACAGGTTCACCGGTACGGTCAGTACCAGCGCCGGCATGCAGAACAGGCCGATCTGCGCGATCCAGTGCGCAGCGCCAAGGCGACCGCCGGCAGGCGCGGGCAACGGATCGGCGCGGGTGGGGCTCAGGTTGTCCGGTGAAGCTGGCACGTCGGGATTGATCGCTGCGGTCATGCGGAAGAAAACGGCGGCCCATCTCGCAGACCGCCCGCCTGATGTTTTACTGCCTTTGTGCACGCTTGGGCAGTCTGGACAATCCAGCCGCCACGTTATTGCTCGTTTCTCTGCAACCGCCGTTCACGTTTCAGTTCGGCTTCGGTCGGCACGCAGGGGCCATGCACCGCTCCGGCCGGTACCAACCACCAACGGCGACGGTTGGCGACACCGGCCAGCACCGCCCCGTCGCGGTCCACGCAGCCCAGCAGCGCGTCCTCGTGGGCCAGCAGCCAGCGCCGCTGCGGCGACAGCTGTTGCCACTGCACGCCCGCCTGCAGCTGCTCATGCCAGGGCACGGTGAAACCAAAGGTTGCTGCCGGGCGGTCCACCATCAGCAGGTTCTGTTCCTTCCAGGCCACCAGGCCCAGCTCCGCATCGGCACCGATGCGCGCCCCGACCGAGCGCATCAGGCCGCGGGCCGAGCTGGAATCATTCAGCACCGGGTAGCCGACCAGGCTGTACAGCACCCACACCACGGCCAGCATCGAGACCAGCGCCAGGTGCCGCCGGGCCGGGCCGAACAGCAGCAGGCTGGCAATGCCGGCACCGCCCATGGCCAGCGCCGCCCACGCCATTGCCTCCATCGCCCCCGGGGCCAGGCCACGCTCCAGCACCAGCCTTGCCTCGAAACCGGGCGTGCCGAGCAGGGCCGACGCACCGGCGGCCAGGGTGCCCAGCGCCAGCAGCAGGGTGAAGCCGCCCAGCAGCCGCTGGACGTCACGCCGGCGCAGCAGCCCTGGTATCAGGGGCGCCAGGGCCAGGCAGAACATCGGCAGCGTGGGCAGGATGTAGACGTCGCGCTTGCCGTGCGGAATGGAGAAGAACAGCACGATCAGCAGCCACCAGCCCAGCAGCAGCAGGTAGCGTGCATCGCGCCGCTGCAGGCGCCGCCGCCACGCCGGGATCGCCCATGGCAGGGCCAGGAACGCCGGTATCCACATCGATGGCATCGTGCCCAGGAAGTACCACCACGGCTGGTGGTGATCCCACGACTGCGTGTAGCGCTTGGCCGTCTGCCGGAACAGGATGTCGTCCAGGTAGGCCTGGTACTCGCCCGACTTCGTCGCCAGCGCGGTCATCACCATCGGCACCAGCCACAACGCGGCGGCCAGCACGAAGGCCAGCGGCGCCAGCCAGAAACGCAGGTCGCGCGCATGCAGGCGCACCCGCGGCCAGTGCCGTGCCGAGGCGATCGCCGCCGGCAGGATCATCAGCAGCGCGAGCATGCCCACGCCCTTGGTGATGACCCCGATGCCGGCGAAGAACCAGCCCGCCCACCACCAGCGCCAGGCCGGCCCCAGCAGCAGGTGGCGCAGCAGCCCGTAGTTGGCCAGGGTGATGAACAGCACCAGCAGCGGGTCGATCTGCGCCTTCTTGGCCTGGAAGGTGAACTGCAGCGCGAACAGCAGCGCCCAGCCGGCGTACAGGCCGACCCGGCGCGTCCACAGCCGCCGGCCCAGGTCGACCACGCACCACAGGGTACCCAGCGCGGCGATCAGCGAGGGCAGCAGGAAGGCCACCCGCCAGTTGCCGATCACGCTGTAGAGGGTGGCCTGCCACCACATCAGCATGGGCGGCTTGTCCGAATACAGCTCCAGCCCCCGGTGCGGGAACAGCCACTGGCCGCTGTCCACCATCTGCTTGGCGACCAGCGCGAAACGTGGCTCGTCCGACGGCCAGGGGTCGCGCAATCCGAGCCCCGCGCCAAGCACAAGCAGGGCCATCACTACGAACAACCACGTCTCGCGTGACGCGCGGGTTTTCAGCATGAGGACTTGGACAGCGGAGAGGTCAGGCTGTTTTTAGCAGACGCGCGTAGAAGAATCCGTCAGCATCGTCTTCACCGGGCAGGCGCTGGCGGGCGATGCCCTCGCAGTCCAGGCCGAAAGCGTCATCCAGCGGCGCCGCCTGGGCATCCGGATGCCACTTCAAGAAGGCCCGCACCTGGTCCACGTTCTCGGCGCGCAGGATGGAACAGGTGGCATAGAGCAGCACGCCGCCGGGGCGGAGCATCGCCCAGCAGGCTTCCAGCAGGCGCGCCTGCACCCCCACCAGCGCCTCGACGTCCTCGGCACGGCGGTGGAACATCACGTCCGGTTGGCGGCGGATGACGCCGGTGGCCGAACACGGGGCATCCAGCAGGATGGCGTCGAACAGGGTGCCATCCCACCAGGCCGCGGTATCGCTGGCGTCGGCCACCTGGGTCTGCACGTGCTCGCCCACGCCGGTGCGCGCATAGGTGTCCTTGGCCCGGGCCAGGCGCCGCGCATCGATGTCCAGCGCCAGCAGGCGCAGGCTCGGGTCGCGTTCCAGCAGGTGCGCGGACTTGCCACCGGGGGCGGCACAGGCGTCCAGCACCCGCGAACCGGCCGGCGGCGCCAGCGCATCGGCCGCGCACTGCGCCGACAGGTCCTGCACCGACAACGCGCCTTCGGCAAACCCCGGCAGCTGGTTGACCGGGCTGGCCACGGCCAGGCGCAGCGCATCGGCGCTCAGCGGGCTGGCCTCGGCGGCAATGCCGGCCTCGGCCAGTGCGGCCAGCGCCTTGTCGCGGCCACCGAGCTGGCGGTTGGCGCGCAGCCACAGCGGGGCCGGCTGCAGGCTGGCGCTGAAGATCGCCTCGGCCTGCTGCGGCCAGTCGCGCTCGACCGCCTCGGCCAGCCAGGCCGGGAACGCGTCGCGCGCGGGTTGTTCGGGGAAGCCTTCGCGCTGCGCACGGCGCAGGATGGCGTTGACCAGGCCGGCCTGGCGCTCGCGGCCCAGCGCGCGCGCGGCGTCAACGGTGGCCGACAGCGCCGCATGGGCCGGCAGTTCCAGCACGTCCAGCTGGGCGAAACCGACCATCAGCAGGGTGCGCAGGTCGGCATCGCGCGCCGACAGCGGCTTCTGCATCCACGCCTGCAGCGCGGCGTCATAGGTGCTGCGACGGCGCAGCACGGCGAAGCACAGGGCTTCCAGCAGCGCGCGGTCACGGGTATCGGCCAGCTTGGGCAGGGCCCAGGCCAGTTCGGCCTTCAGCGAACGGCCACGGGTGAACACCTGGGCCAGCACGCGGGCGGCCAGCATGCGGGTCGCAGCGCCCGGCGCGGCCTTGGCAATGGAGAAATCGTTCTGCTTCGACACCGGCTTACGCTCCCACGCGCAGGTCGCGGCGCGCATTGAGGTAGTCGGCGGCGGTGATCGCCTTGCCGCCCTCGCGCTGCAGTACGCGCAGGCGCAGGGCGCCCTGCCCGCAGGCAATGTCGATGCCTTCGCGGCCGGCGGCCAGCACGGTGCCCGGGGCCTGGCCGTGGGCCAGATCCAGTGCCACCGCGCCATGGATGCGCACGCGCTCGCCGGCCAGTTGCGCCTCGGCGATCGGCCACGGGTTGAACGCACGCACGGTGCGCGCCAGTGCCTGCGCGTCCAGCGCCCAGTCCAGCTTCGCTTCGGCCTTGTCCAGCTTGTGTGCGTAGGTGACGCCTTCGGCCGGTTGCGGCCGCGCGATCGGCTTGATGCCCGCGCGCAGCAGGCCCAGGCCGTCGGACAGCACCTGCGCGCCCAGCGCGGCCAGCGAATCATGCAGGTCGCCGCCGGTGGCGGTGGCGGCAATCGGCAGCTCCTGGTGCAGCAGCACGGGGCCGGTATCCAGGCCCGCTTCCATCTGCATCAGGCACACGCCGGTGGTGGCATCGCCGGCCTGGATCGCGCGCTGGATCGGCGCGGCGCCACGCCAGCGCGGCAGCAGCGAGGCGTGCACGTTCCAGCAGCCGTGGGTCGGGATGTTCAGCACGGCGCGGGGCAGGATCAGGCCGTAGGCCACCACCACCATCAGGTCCGGCTGCAGGTCACGCAGCTGTTGCTGGGCGGCCTCGTCCTTCAGGGTTTCCGGCTGGTAGACGGGAATGCCACGGGCGACCGCTTCGAGCTTGACCGGCGACGGCGCCAGGCCACGGCCACGGCCGGCCGGGCGGTCGGGCTGGGTGTAGACGGCCACGACCTCGTGATGGCGCGCGGCCGCACGCAGCGACGACACCGCGAATTCCGGCGTACCGGCAAAGACAATCCTCATGGCTACCCCACTTGCAGGATGGATTCGTGCAGAAAGAACAACGGCGCCGTCGGCCGGCGCCGTACAGCCCGCGCCGGAAGCGCAGGCAGGGGCCGCCATGAAGGGCGGCCCGCGATGGCGGTCAGGCGACGTGCTTGCGCTGCTTGGCCAGCTTCTTGCGGACCATTTCGCGCTTCAGCGGCGAGAGGTAATCGATGAACAGCTTGCCGTCCAGGTGGTCCATCTCGTGCTGCACGCACACGGCCAGCAGGCCATCGGTGCTCAGCTCCTGCGGCTGCCCCTGGCGGTCCAGGAACTTCACCGTGATGGAATCGGCGCGGGTGACATCGGCGAAGATGCCCGGCACCGACAGGCAGCCTTCCTGGTACACCTGGCCCCCGTCCTTGGCGACGATTTCCGGGTTGATGAACACCCGCGGTTCGTTCTTCTCTTCGCTCACGTCGATGACCATGAAGCGCTTGTGGACGTCCACCTGGCTGGCGGCCAGGCCGATGCCCGGGGCGTCGTACATGGTCTGGAACATGTCGTCGATGAGGGTCTGGAAGGCCGGGGTGGTGACCTCGGCGGCATCGATCAACGCAGCCTTGGTACGCAGGCGCGGATCGGGGAACTCAAGAATGGGGAGCAGGGCCATGGCTGTTTCCGGGTTGGGGGCCGGGGATACGCCGGCATACGTCGCAGATTCTATCTGCAACGCTTGCCTTGCGCCCCGGTTTCTGGACTATAGTGCGCGAACCTGTTGGGGAATCAGGGCTTCGCACCTATGTTGCTTCGTTTTCGTACGGTCGTCGCTGCGGCGATGCTGACCGTGGCTGCCTATGCTACCGCCGTTGAAGTGAACGGCGGGCACCCGGACGCCTATGTGGTCCGCAAAGGGGACACGCTGTGGGACATCGCAGGACGCTTCCTGCAGAAACCCTGGCTGTGGCCCGAGATCTGGCAGGCCAATCCGCAGATCGCCAACCCGCATCTCATCTACCCGGGTGACGTGCTGAGCCTGGCCTACCTGGACCGCGTGACGGCCCAGCCCGGCCCGCGCACGGAAGCCCCGGTGACCGGCGTGCCGCTTTCGGAAGTCGAGCCCTTCCTGAAGCAGCTGAGCGTGGTCGACAGCATCGACCAGCTGCCCTACGTGGCCGGCCTGGAAGACAACCGCCTGCGCGCCACCAGCGGCCAGACCGTCTATGTCCGCCTGGCCGATGCCCAGGTGGGCCAGCGCTGGGCCGTGGTCCGCCCGACCGTGCGCTACGGCCAGCCCAAGCCGACCGAGGACCTGACCGCCAACGGCGATGTCACCCCGGGCAGCGGCAACCTGTGGCAGGCCTACAACGCACCCAACCACCGCCGCGGCGTGCTGGGCTATGAACTGGCCCAGGTCGGCCTGGGCACCCTGACCAAGGTGGCTGGCGGCAAGACGGAAGCCTCCACCCTGGTGCTGGACGCCAACACCAACGGCCGCGAAGTGCGCGCCGGTGACCGCCTGGTCCCGGTGGAAGCCCAGCCGTACGACCTGCAGTTCTTCCCGCATGTGCCGGCGGCCAGCCTGGAAGGCCTGGACGTGCGCGTGCTGGCCGTGACCGACATGTTCAATGCCGGCGGCCCGCGCGACGTCATCGCCATCTCGGCCGGCCGCAGCCAGGGCGTGGACAACGGCACGGTGTTCTCGCTGTGGCGCCAGGGCAGCCATGTCGCCCACCGCATGAAGTACCCGAATTCCTCGCGCATGGACGATTCGCCGTCCACCGGCGCGGGCCGGGTCAGCCTGCCGGACGAGTACGCCGCCCACGCAATGGTGTTCCGCACCTTCGACAACGTCAGCTATGCACTGGTGATGCAGGGCGTGAAGCCGGTGAAGGTGGGCTACAGCGCCCAGCACCCGGACGCGAAATAGAGTCGACCGTTGGTCGACTGCTCTCCCAACCGCCCGCGACAGTCGACCAACGGTCGACTCTACCCACCTTCGGCGGACTCCCCTGACAGCAACATGCGAAGGCGCCCCAGGGCGCCTTCGTCGTTTGGCAGGCCCCAACCGCCCGCGAAAACCCCGCGCTGCGCGCGGTAGTCGACTGACAGTCGACTCTACCCAGCGGGCGACCCCGGTAGAGTCGACCGTTGGTCGACTGCTCTCCCAACCGCCCGCGACAGTCGACCAACGGTCGACTCTACCCGCCTTCGGCGGACTCCCCTGACAGCAACATGCGAAGGCGCCCCAGGGCGCCTTCGTCGTTTGGCAGGCCCCAACCGCCCGCGAAAACCCCGCGCTGCGCGCGGTAGTCGACTGACAGTCGACTCTACCCAGCGGGCGACCCCGGTAGAGTCGACCGTTGGTCGACTGCTCTCCCGACCGCCCGCGACAGTCGACCAACGGTCGACTCTACCCGCCTTCGGCGGACTCCCCTGACAGCAACATGCGAAGGCGCCCTAGGGCGCCTTCGTCGCCCGTGGCCGATAGTCGGGCGATGCCTGATTCCACCCCCGCCCCCGATGCCCTCGCCCGCCTGGTCCTGGCCGGCGGCCCGCTGGCGCCACGCCGCGCCCTGCTGCTGGCCAGCGGCAATGCCGACGCCGCCCTCGCCCTGGGGGTGGCCGGCTGGCGCGCCCACGGCTGTTCGGCGGAACAATGCGCAGCACTGCAGCAGCCCGACCCCGCAGCGCTGGCCACCACCCTGCGCTGGCTGCAGCAACCGGGCCGGCAGTTGCTGGGCTGCGCCGACCCCGCCTTTCCGCCATTGCTGCAGGACATCCCGCAGCCCCCGCTGGCCCTGTTCGTGGCCGGTGACGCCAGCCTTGCCTGGCATCCCGCGGTGGCGGTGGTCGGCAGCCGCTCGCCGACGCCCACCGGGCGCGCCCTCGCCGCCCGCTTTGCTGGTTGCTTCGTCGAGGCCGGCCTGGCGGTGACCAGCGGCCTGGCGGCCGGCATTGATGCGGCCGCCCATGCCGCCGCGCTGGATGCGGGCGGGCGTACGGTGGCGGTCATCGGCACCGGCCCGGACCAGGCCTACCCGCCCGGCAATGTCCGCCTGCAGGCCCGCATCGCCGACGAAGGTGCCGTGCTGAGCGAGTACCCACCGGGCACCCCGGCGCGGGCGGGGCAGTTTCCGGCGCGCAACCGGCTGGTGGCCGGGCTGGCCCTGGCCACGGTGGTCATCGAGGCCGCGCAGCGCTCCGGCGCCCTGATCACCGCGCGCCTGGCGGCAGAGGCCGGGCGTGAGGTCGGCGCAGTGCCCGGTTCGGTGCTGAACCCGCGCGCGGCCGGCTGCCACCGGCTGATCCGTGAAGGCGTGGCCCTGATCGAGCGGCCCGAAGACATGCTGGAGCTGTTGGCCCCTGCCCTGCGCCAGCAACTGCCCGGCTTGCAAAGCCGCCTTGCCACCCCCACTGAACAGGCTTCGCCGGCAGACCTGCCGGACCGGTGGGCAAACGACCCTGACTACCAGAGCTTGTGGCAGGCACTGGACCACAACCCAAGCGGTATGGATTCATTGATCACGCGTTGTGGATTGACGGCGCCTGAGGTGTCCTCCATGCTGCTGGCCATGGAACTGGCGGGAATCGTGGTGTGCGTACACGGCCGCTACTGTCGAACTCCCTAGTTTCTTCACCTCCACAGCGTCGCCCGACGCAGGCCGAGGGGCAATGAAAGAGAGCATCCTTGACGTACTGTTGTACCTGTTTGAACACTATTTCAGCGAAGATGCGGACCTGATCCGCGACCGCGACTCGCTGCAGAATGGCCTGATCCAGGCCGGTTTCAGCCCCACCGAGATCAACAAGGCCTTCGACTGGCTCGACGCGCTGGCTGCCCAGCGGCCGAGCGTGGCGCAGGCTCGGGTCGACGGTCCCGTGCGCGTTTTCCACGGCCCCGAGCTGGACAAGCTGGACGTGGAATGCCGCGGCTTCCTGCTGTACCTGGAGCAGCACGGCATCCTCGACGCCGACCAGCGCGAGCTGGTGCTGGACCGTGCCATGGCCCTGGACCAGGACGAACTGGACCTGGACGACCTGAAGTGGGTCGTGCTGATGGTGCTGTTCAACCAGCCGGGCGCCGAAGCGGCCTATGCCTGGATGGAAACGCAGATGTTCATGGACGAGCCAGAACCCCTGCACTGACCTTACACTTGGGGACCGAGCGCATTCAGGAGCGTCCCCGTGAGTGAGTGGTTTCACGCCCAAGGCAACCGCCAGCAAGGCCCGTTGCCGGCGGAACAGTTGATCGAGCTTTTCCGCAGCAACGAAATCACCCTGGACACCCTGGTCTGGCGCGACGGGCTGCCGCAATGGCAGCCCTTGCGCAGCGTGGTCGACGAACTTGGCCTGATCGTGCCGGCCGTGGACGCCCCGGCCGCTGCCCCGCCACCGCCGCCGGCCGCTCCGCAACCGCCCATCCTGCCGCCGGAAGCGCCTTACCGCGCCGCCGCCAGCGCGGCCTTGCCGCCGCCGAAGAAGGGCCTGTCCGGCTGCGCGCTGACCGCCATCATCGGTGGCGTCGCCCTGCTGGTGCTGGTGCCGATCGTGGCCATCCTGGCCGCGATCGCCCTGCCCGCCTACAACGACTACACCGTACGCACCAAGGTCGCCGTCGCGGCCGATGCGCTGCACCCGCTGCAGGCGCAGGTTGAACATTTCGCTGAAGAGCAGGGGCGCTGCCCAGGCGCCAACGACGCCGGCTTCCCGGCCCCTGGCGACTTCACCCAGGTCGGCCTCTCGGCGGTGAACATCGGCCGCTTCAACAACGGCCACTGCGGTATCGAGGGGACGCTGGCGATGCCCGGCAAGAGCATCGACGGCGATCTGCTGTGGCTGGAATACGATCGCGACAGCGGCCGCTGGGAATGCACCGGCGAAAGCGACAACAAATACCTGCCGAAGGCGTGCCACAGCTGAGCCGCCGGCCGCGCAGGCTGCATGACTTCCAAGGACGACCCAACAGGGGACAGCAATGACTGAGTGGTATTTTGCCGAAGGACAGCAACGCCAGGGACCGTTCCCGGTCACCGAGATCCGCCAGCGCTTCCAGCGCGGACAGCTGACCCTGGACACGCTGGTGTGGCGCGAGGGCATGGGCCAGTGGGCCGCCCTGCGCCAGGTGGTGGACGAGCTGGGCCTGCAGACCCTGGCCGACGCCAGCGAAAATACCGCCTCGGGCGGCTTCGACCTGCGCGGTGACTATGCCGCCATCGATAACGGCACCGCGCCGCTGCCGGGTACCGGCGCCCTCAGCTCGCCCTACAGCGCCCCCAGCGCCGCAGGCGGCTATGCCGATACGGCGGTGGTGACCGGTGGCGAGGTGGTCTATGCCGGGTTCTGGAAGCGCTTTGCCGCAGCCTCCATCGATTCCATGGTGATGATCGGCGTGCTGGTCGTGGTGTTCGTGGTCGGCGCGATGATGTTCGGCGGCATGACCGCTTTCATGGGCGATCTCAACTCGCCGGAAAGCTCCCCGGGCATGATGCTGTTCATCGTGCTGGGCGTGTACGGGCTGCCGACCGTCATCCAGGCCGTGTACTTCACCATGATGCACGCCTCCGCCCGCCAGGCCACGCTGGGCAAGATGGCCGTCGGCATCAAGGTCGTCCGCACCGATGGCCAGCGCCTGGGCACCGGCCGCAGCCTGGGCCGCTGGGCCGCGCTGTTCCTGTCCTACGTGTTCAGCTGTGGCCTGGCCTACATCGTCTCTGGCTTCATGGCCGGCATGACCGCCCGCAAGCAGGGCCTGCACGACATGATCGCGGACACCCTGGTGGTGGACAAATGGGCCTACACCGACCACCCGGACCGCCAGCGCCACGAACTGGGCACGGTCACCGTGGTGGTCATCGTGCTGGCGATACTGGCCGCGCTGGCCTATGCCGGCCTGATGGTGATGAGCGTGGTGATGGCTGCCCGGCAGTCGTAAGCCCGGCCCCTGCCCCGGCCCGCGACAGGGCACGAGGGACGGGGAATCGCCATCCCGCCACGCTTTTCCTCACACCGGGCCGCTTGACACGGGTGGCTCGGGCGTGATTCCTCTAATAAGGAAACCTGAACGCCCGGCACATTACCGGGCGTTCAGTTTATGGATTTACCCGTGGCCGCTTCACTAATGCGGCCGTTTGCTCCACCCTAGCGGCCCCTTCCCCCGGTCCGCCCACAGACCTTTCCCGACATGCCCAAGCACCTGCTCATCGTCGAATCGCCGGCCAAGGCCAAGACGATCAACAAATACCTCGGCAAGGATTACACCGTCCTGGCCTCGTATGGGCATGTGCGCGACCTGATCCCGAAGGAAGGCGCGGTCGACCCGGACAACGGGTTCGCCATGCATTACGACGTCATCGACAAGAACGAAAAGCACGTCGATGCCATCGCCAAGGCCGCCAAGGGCGCCGACGACATCCTGCTGGCGACCGACCCGGATCGCGAGGGTGAAGCGATCAGCTGGCATATCGCCGAGATCCTGAAGGAACGCGGGCTGGTCAAGGACAAGCCGATGCAGCGCGTGGTCTTCACCGAGATCACCCCGCGCGCCATCAAGGAAGCCATCAACCAGCCGCGGGCCATCGCCAGCGACCTGGTGGACGCCCAGCAGGCGCGCCGCGCGCTGGACTACCTGGTCGGCTTCAACCTGTCGCCGGTGCTGTGGCGCAAGGTGCAGCGCGGCCTGTCCGCCGGCCGCGTGCAGAGCCCGGCGCTGCGCATGATCGTCGAGCGCGAGGAGGAGATCGAAGCCTTCATCGCCCGCGAATACTGGTCCATCGGCGCCGAGTGCGCGCACCCCAGCCAGCACTTCAACGCCAAGCTGATCAAGCTGGACGGGCAGAAGTTCGAGCAGTTCACCGTCACCGACGGCGACACCGCCGAGGCTGCCCGCCTGCGCATCCAGCAGGCGGCGCAGGGTTCGCTGCACGTCACCGACGTGGCCAGCAAGGAGCGCAAGCGCCGTCCGGCGCCGCCGTTCACCACGTCCACCCTGCAGCAGGAAGCCTCGCGCAAGCTCGGCTTCACCACCCGCAAGACCATGCAGGTGGCGCAGAAGCTGTACGAAGGCGTCAACATCGGCGACGAAGGCACGGTCGGCCTGATCTCGTACATGCGTACCGACTCGGTGAACCTGTCGCAGGACGCACTGGCCGAGATCCGCGACGTGATCGCCCGTGACTACGGCATCGCCTCGCTGCCGGACCAGCCCAACACCTACCAGACCAAGTCCAAGAACGCCCAGGAAGCGCACGAAGCCGTGCGCCCGACCTCGGCCCTGCGCACCCCGGCCCAGGTCGCACGTTTCCTAACTGACGACGAGCGCCGCCTGTACGAGCTGATCTGGAAGCGTGCGGTGGCCTGCCAGATGATCCCGGCCACGCTCAACACCGTCAGCGTCGACCTGTCCGCCGGCAGCGAACACGTGTTCCGCGCCAGCGGCACCACCGTGGTCGTGCCTGGCTTCCTGGCCGTGTACGAGGAAGGCAAGGACAACAAGAGCGCCGAGGACGAGGATGAAGGCCGCAAGCTGCCGGCGATGAAGCCGGGCGACCGCATCCCGCTGGAACGCATCGTGGCCGAGCAGCATTTCACCCAGCCGCCGCCGCGCTTCACCGAAGCGGCCCTGGTGAAGGCGCTGGAAGAGTACGGCATCGGCCGTCCGTCGACCTACGCCTCGATCATCCAGACCCTGCTGTTCCGCAAGTACGTGGAAATGGAAGGCCGCAGCTTCCGCCCGTCCGACGTCGGCCGTGCGGTGTCCAAGTTCCTGTCCAGCCACTTCACCCGGTACGTGGATTACGACTTCACCGCCAAGCTCGAGGACGAGCTCGATGCCGTCTCGCGCGGCGAGGAAGAGTGGATCCCGCTGATGGCCCGCTTCTGGGAACCGTTCAAGGAGCTGGTGGAAGACAAGAAGGAATCGGTCGACCGTGCCGAGGCCAGCGGTGCCCGTGAACTGGGTACCGACCCCAAGACCGGCAAGCCGGTCAGCGTGCGCTTGGGCCGTTTCGGGCCGTACGCGGCCATCGGCAGCACCGCCGAGGACGCCGAGGAGAAGCCGAAGTTCGCCTCGCTGCGCCCCGGCCAGTCGATGCACACCATCTCCCTGGAAGACGCGCTGGAACTGTTCCTGATGCCGCGCGCGCTGGGCGAGGACAACGGTGAGCCGGTCAGCGTCGGCATCGGCCGTTTCGGCCCGTTCGCCAAGCGCGGCAGCACCTACGCCTCGCTGAAGAAGGAAGACGACCCCTACACCATCGACCTGGCCCGTGCAGTGTTCCTGGTCGAGGAGAAGGAAGAGATCGCGCGCAACCGGATCATCAAGGAATTCGAAGGCAGCGACATCCAGGTGCTGAACGGGCGTTTCGGCCCGTACATCAGCGACGGCAAGATGAACGGCAAGATCCCCAAGGATCGTGAGCCGGCCTCGCTGACCCTGGCTGAAGTGCAGCAGCTGATGGAAGAAACCGGCAAGCCGGTGCGCAAGGGCTTCGGCGCCAAGAAGGCCGCTGCGAAGAAGGCACCGGCCAAGAAGGCGGCAGTGAAGAAGGAAGCCGCGCCGAAGAAGGCGGCGGCCAAGAAGGCCCCGGCGAAGAAGGCTGCAGCGAAGAAGGCTCCGGCCAAGAAGGCTGCAAAGAAAGCCGTCAAGAAGGCCGCGAAGTAGATCCACGCCATGCGTGGATGATCTGCCGGAATGTGCGGACCAACGGTCCGCACCCACGGTCACACTTGGCCGGCATGTGCGGACCAACGGTCCGCACCCACCACCCACCACCCGTTCTGCACGCCGCAGGGGGATAATGGAGCCCCACGTCGGGCCGGCCATCCCCCATGAAAGAACTCACCCTCGATACTGCTGTGGCCACGCTGCGCACGGGAGGCGTGATCGCCTACCCGACCGAAGCCGTCTGGGGCCTGGGTTGCGACCCCGCGCATGAGGCGGCGGTGCACATGGTGCTGCGCCTGAAGCAGCGCCCGGTCGAGAAGGGCATGATCCTGGTCGCCGCCGACCTGCCGCAGCTGGAAGGCTGGGTCCGCCTCGAGGCTCTGCCCGATGCGCGCCAGCGCGCGGTGCTGGCCAGCTGGCCCGGCGCCAACACCTGGATCCTGCCCGCCGGCCCCCGCGCGCGCCACTGGGTGACCGGTGAACACAGCGGCATTGCCGTGCGCATCAGCGCCCACCCGCTGGTGTCGGCTTTGTGCCGCGCCTGGGGCGGGCCGCTGGTGTCCACCAGTGCCAACCTGGCCGGTGAGCCGCCCGCGCGCAGCCGCGAAGAACTGGACCCGCGCCTGCTGCGGCTGCTGGACGGCCTCCTCGATGGCCAGACCGGTGGCCTGGCCCAGCCGACGCCCATCCGCGATGCGCTCAGCGGCAGCATCCTGCGCTCCTGATGCGCCGATTGCGCCGCCACGGCAATGCGTGCAGGCTGCAGCCATGAAGCTGCTGCGCCCTGCCCTGTGCCTGGCACTGTCGATGCCATTGGCGGCCCTTGCCGCCGATGACGTGCGGGTCTACCGCTGCGTCGGCAGCAATGGCGCCGTCGCCCTGCAGGACAAGCCCTGCAGCAGTGGCCGCCAGGAAGTGCGCGACCTGCAGCGGCCGCGCGACCCGCCGCCGCGTACCGCCTCCACCGATGTTCCGCCGCCGGCGCCAGCGGCGACGCCGGACATGGGCGTGCGCGAAGTGCGCCACGTCTACATACAGCCGCCGCAGCCGATGTACGAATGCGTACGCGACGACGGCAGCCGCTATACCAGCGACAACAACGAGGGCAATCCGCGCTGGGTGCCGGTATGGACCACGGTCTGGTACCCGTCGGGCCCCTATGGCGGGCAACGCCCGCGGCCGCCGGGCCCAGGCCCGGGGGGTGGCGCGATTGGCATCGGGCCGCCGCCCGGTGGTGCAGGCATCCCGGTGCACCGGCCTCCGCTCGGCTATGGGGTGAACGTGCCCGGCGGCAACGTGCTGGTGCGCGACGCCTGCACCCAGTTGCCGGCACGCGAAGTCTGCTCGCGCCTGCGCGACCGCCGCTGGGAGCTGGACCGCCGCTACAACAGCGCGCTGCAGAGCGAGCGCACCGCCATCAGCACCGAGCAGCGCGGCATCGACGCGCGCCTGTCACAGGACTGCAGCGGCGGCTGAGCACTGCGCTTTGGTAGATGCCCACCTTGGTGGGCACTCTGGTTTGCCCATGCCAACCAAGGTTGGCATCTACGGGGCAGTGGCCGCTGTTGTAGGCTGCTGCCATGAAAAAACTGATCTGGCTGGCGCTGTGCCTGCTGCCCGTCGCTGCGGCAGCCGACGAAATGGTGATCTACCGCTGCACCGGCAGCAGCGACGTGCCTGTCGTGCAGCGCGTGCCGTGCGCGGCCGGCATGAAACAGTCGATCGTGAAGCTGCCCGGGTCCGCACAACCCGCACCGCCGCCAGCCCCCGAACCCGCCGCTCCGGCACCGGCTGCAGCCGCGCCGCCAGCAGCCGCCCCGGTGCCGGCGCCGGCAACCCCCGCCCCCCCGCGCGCGGGCCAGGAACGCATCATCAGCGAGGCCTACATGGTCGAACGCGAAGGCGGCGATGCCATCCTCGACAGCGCCCTGCTGCCACGCCCCGGCGATGCGACGGTCGATGACACGGCGTCGCCCAAGCCGCCGCTGCCACCCATCTTCCAGTGCCTGGATTCGCAGGGCGGGCAGTACCTGCACGAGTACGAAGCCTCACCGGGTCGCTGCGAGCTGATGAACGTCAGCGGCCTGGGCGGTGCCACCCCGGTCAATGCCGCCAGCTGCGAGGTGGTCCGCGACCGCTGCACCGAAGTGGCCGAGGCGCAGCGCTGTGGCAGCTGGCAGCAGCGCTTCCGCACTGCACGCGGCCGCGAGCGCTTTGCCTCGGCGGACAACCGCGATGACGCACGCGCCGAGCGCGAACGGCTGCAGGCCGTGCTGGCCGCGAGTGATTGCCGGGTACCGGATTGAGTGTCCGCCGGGCATGGCCCGGCGCTACCCGTCCGGCGCCGCACCATCGGCGCTACCCGTCCGGCGCCGCACCATCGCCGGTAGCGCCGGGCCATGCCCGGCGAAAGCGTCAGAACCCGTAACGCAGGAAGCCACCGTCCACCGCGATGCACTCGCCGGTGACGTAGCTCGATGCTGGCAGGCACAGGAAGCCCACTGCTGCGGCCACTTCCTCCGGTTCACCAATGCGGCGCATCGGCGTGCGGTTGATCACTTCTTCGTAGTAATCGGCATCGGACAGCGGGCCGGACGTGCGCCGGGTGCGGATGTACCACGGCGCCACCGCGTTCACGCGGATGCCATCCTCGGCCCATTCCACGGCCAGGTTGCGGGTCATCTGGTGCATGGCGGCCTTGGTCATGCCGTACACCACGCCACTGCGCACATGGGTCAGGCCTGAAACGCTGCCGACATTGACGATGGCCGAGGACGCATGCCGCGCCAGCAGCGGGTGCGCATAGCGCGACAGCTCGAACGCCGAAAACAGGTTGGTCTCGAAGATCTGGCGCCACTCGTCCTCGGAGTACTCGGTCGCCGCCTTGGTGACGTTGCCGCCGGCGTTGTTGACCAGGATGTGCAGGCCATCGCTGTGGTCTTCCACCCAGTCCAGGATCTGCCGGCGGTCTTCGTCATCGGAAACATCGGCGGCCAGCGCGTGCACCTGCATCTGCGGATACACGTCGAGCAGTTCGTCGCGCGCGGTCTCCAGCATGTCGATGTCACGGCCGACGATCATCAGATCAGCACCGAAGCTGGCCAGTTCATGCGCGATCGCCAGGCCGATGCCGGCGCTGGCGCCGGTGATCAGGGCCGTCTGCCCATCCAGGCGCCACCGTTGCTGGGTCATGAGTCCTCCGGGGCCGCGCCCGCTGTATTTCGATGCCGCAAGGATACGCGTCACGGACGGCAGGTGACGACAGTGCGACACTGCCTGCATCACCCGCCCCGGAGCACCACCATGCGTCTGCTGATACCCGCCTGCCTGTCGGTCGCACTGCTGGCCGGTTGCCAGCGGCCGGCCCCGCCCAACCCCGAGAAGCCGCCGGAGCCGCAGGCGCTGGCCAAGGCCATCAACCAGCCGCTGGACCGCGCCAACGGCGTGCAGAAGACCGTGGACGACGCTGCTGCACGCGAGCGCAAGGCCGAGGCTGAGGCAACGCAGTAGCGGAATCCGCCGGGCATGGCCCGGCGCTACCAAAAAAAACGCCCGGCCGAAGCCGGGCGTTTTCATTGGCGGCAATCGCCGGTCAGAACCCGCAGAAGCAGTACGCCAGTGCCTTCACCGGTGCACCGTTGCCCTTCTCGCGCGCGGCGTTCTCGACGAAGCGCAGCTGGGTGTCCACTTCCGGCATCGTGCGCGCCAGCATCATCCGCGCCATGCCCGAATCGGCCAGCATCCAGGCACCGGCATGGCTGCCGGCGAAACCACTGATGAACTGCGCGAACGGGGTGGCGGGCTTCTCGACGTAACGCACGCGGTACTTGTCTTCATTGCCCAGCTTGGCACGGCTGGCGGCGTCGGCCACCGCGTCCTTCATGCCGCCGAAGGCATCGACCAGGCCGCGTTCCTTGGCCTGTGCGCCGCTCCAGACGCGGCCACGGGCCACTTCGTCGATGGCCTCGACCGGCTTCTTGCGGGCCTCGGCCACGCGGCCGGTGAAGTCGGCATAGCCCTTGTTGATCACCGACTGGATGACCTGGCCCACGGCCGGGTCCATCGGGCGGGTGACATCGAAGGCACCGGCGAAGCGGGTCGTGCCCACGCCATCGGTGTGCACGCCGAACTTGTCCAGCGCGCGGCTGAAGTTGGGGATCATGCCGAAGATGCCGATCGAACCGGTGATGGTCGACGGATCGGCGTAGATGCGATCGGCGTTCATGCTGATCCAGTAACCACCGGATGCGGCCAGGTCGCCCATCGACACCACCACCGGCTTGCCGGCAGCCTGCAGGGCCACCACTTCGCGGCGGATCTGCTCGGAGGCGAATACTTCACCGCCCGGCGAATCCACGCGCAGCACCACGGCCTTGACCTGGTCGTCGTCGCGCGCGGCGCGCAGCAGCGCCGAGGTCGAGTCGCCACCGATGCGGCCGGCCGGCAGGTCGCCACCGCTGATCTCACCGGATGCCACCACCACGGCCACCTGCGGACGGTTGTCCACCGGATTGCGGCGCGCGTCGAGCTGGCCCATGTAGGACGCGAAGTCGATGTTGCGGAAGCCGCCGTCGGCGTCTTCATCGGCCACGCCGCGCTCGATCATCAGATCCTCGAATTCCTCGCGGGTCTTCAGCGCGGTCACCAGCTTCTGCTGCAGGGCGAACTTGGCCAGGTCGCCACCGGCAGCGGCCACGCCCTCGGGCAGGGTATCGATGCCCGCGGCCAGCTGCGCCGGATCCAGGCGGCGCGCCTTGGCGATGTCGCCCAGGTAGCGCTGCCACACGTCGTTCATCCAGAACAGGTCGGCTTCCTTGGACGCCGGCGAGGCCGCATCCAGCACGTACGGTTCGGCGGCGGACTTGTACTCACCCACCTTGAAAAGGTGCACGTCCACGCCCAGCTTGTCCTGCAGGCCGGTGCGGAAGTACTGGCGGTAGCGGCCCAGGCCCTCGAGCACGACCGAGCCCATCGGGTCCAGGTAGACCTCGTCGGCCTGCGCGGCCAGCAGGTACTGCGACTGGCCCATGCTCTGGCTGAAGGCAACGATCTGCTTGCCCGAGGCACGCAGGTCCTGCAGCGCACCGGCCACTTCACGCAGCGAGGCGAAGCCGGACGGCTGCAGCTTGTCCAGTTCCAGCACCACGCGCTCGATCTTCTTGTCGTTCTTGGCCGACTCGATCACCCGCAGCAGGTCGCGCAGCTGCACTTCCTCGGCGCCGTTGTCGCCGACGGCCTTGGCCAGCGCGCGGCTGACCGGGTCGGCGCTGAACTGCTCGACCAGCTTGCCTTCAGGCGCAATCACCAGCGTGGTGCGGTCCTGCAGTGATTTGCTGGCACCGGCACCCATGCCTGCAGCGACGATGAACATCACCACCACCAACAGCAGCAGGCCGAAGAACACCAGGTTGAGGATCAGCCTGCGGGTGAAATTCATCACGTCCCACAGCCCGATGAAGAAACTGGCGACGGGGTTGCGATGCGCCGGGGGCAGCGGGGGCACGGGTTGGTTCATGGAGCGCTCCGGATGGCTTCTTGCCGTGGTAACAGCATAGCCGGTGCCGTGTGAGCCGGCATCGGACACAAGTCAGGGGTTCGCCCGTCACGGGGTGTGGTGACGGGCGCGACGATCATTCCAGGGCCGACTGGCCGATGCGCAGGCTGCTGCGGCGCAGGCGCCATCCCATCAGGATGGCAGCGGCGGTCAGGCCGACGATCAGGCCGATCCACATGCCCTGCGGCCCCATGCCCAGGCCCAGGCCGAGCCCGGCACCGAGCGGCATGCCCAGGCCCCAGTACGCGAACATGGCGATGAACATCGGCACGCGCGTGTCCTTCAGCCCGCGCAGCGCGCCGGCCGACAGCACCTGGATGCCATCGGGGAACTGGAAGGTGGCCGCGTACAGCAGCAGGGTCGACGCCAGACCGGCCACGGCCAGGTCGTTGGTGTAGACGCCCACAATGGCATCGTGGCCGAACAGCAGCACCGCCGCCGACAGCGTCTGCGTACCCATGATGATCGCGTAGCCGGCCCACGCCGCGCGGCGCACGCCGAAGCCATCGCCGCGGCCGACCGCATGGCCCACGCGCACGGTGGTGGCCTCAGCCACGCCCATCGGGATCATGAAGCACAGCTGCGCGACGTTGATCGCGATCTGGTGCGCGGCGGCTTCGTTGGCACCGAGGCGGCCGATCAGCAGCGCGGTGACGATGAACAGGCCGCCTTCCATCAGCACGGTGATGCCGATCGGCAGGCCGGTGCGCAGCAGGTCCCAGATCGCCGCCGGGCGCGGGCCCTCGAAGTGCGAGAACAGCTGCAGGTGGGCGAAGCGCTTGGTGAACCACAGGTAGGTACCGAAGGCGATGGCCTGCAGCCACATCATCACCGCCGAGGCGATGCCCAGGCCTTCGGCGCCCATTTCCGGGAAGCCGAACTTGCCGTTGGCCAGCACATAGCCCGTCGGCGCCAGCACCAGCAGGCCGCCGAAGCCGAGCAGCATGGTCGGCAGCGTCCAGTGCATGCCCTCGCTGAGATAGCGCATGCAGAAGTACAGGGTCAGCGCCGGGCCACCCCAGCGCACCGCATGCAGGAAGGCCGTGGCCCCCGGCACGATGTCCGGCGCGATGCCGAAGGCCGGCAGCAGCGGCGGCACCACGGTGAGGAAGGTGAACATGATCAGGCCCAGGCCCAGCGCCAGCCACAGCGCCTGGCGGAACAGCGGGCCGATCTCGCGCTCACGGCCCGCGCCGTGCAGCTGCGACACCGAGGCGGTGAGCGAGATGAGCGTGCCGATCGGGATCAGCATCGGCAGCCACAGCAGCGCGGTACCGATGGTCACTGCGGCCAGGGTGGCGGTGGCGTGGTGGCCGGCAATGACGTTGTCGACGAAGGAGATCAGACCGGTGGATACATGGCCCAGCACCAAAGGCAGGGCGAGCAGACCGGTCGCGCCCACTTCCTTGCGGAAGCGCGGCGTGGAGGTTGCAGTAGACATGGGAGTACAGGACGCCAACTACGGTTGCGCGCGAAGGGCACAGGCACCGGGTTGCGGCCGGTCATTTTACGGGCAAACGGTGCCGCCCGCTGGGTAGCGTCGACCGTTGGTCGACTGCTCTTCACGTGGATCCCGGCAACACGCGCGTGCTGCGCGATCGTCGACCAACGGTCGACTCTACTGGCCGGCCTGGCGCTTCAGCCAGGCGTCGCGCTCGGCCGCCGGCACGGCGAGGAAGGCGCTGCGCACGGCGTCGCGTTCCTGCGGCGGGGTGCGCTGGGCCACCAGTGTCAATTGCGTCAACTGCGCGGGACTGAGCTGCCGCAGCGCGGCCAACGCCGCCTCGCGCTGCTCCGGCGGCACCAGGCCGAACAGGCCGTGCAGCTTGGGGAACTGCATGCCCAGCTGCGGCCCCAGCCGCCAGCCATCGCGGAAGGTCTGGTCCTGGGCCTGGAACTGCTCGCGCAGGCGCTGCTGCTGTTCGGCCGGCAGCGCGGCAAAGCGGGCGGCCGCCTGGCGGATGCGTTCGCGTTCGCCCTCCGGCAGTGCCTTCCACGAGGCGTAATCGGCGCGACGCTGGCGCTGCTGCTCCGGGCTGAGCTGGGCGAAGGCGGCAGGCGAGCGCGTATCGGCCATCGATGCCGGCGTTGCGCCCGCTGGTGCGGGCGGCAGCGGAACCTCCAGCGAAGGCGGCGCGGCCGCCAGTGACAGCGGCAGGGCCAGCAGCATGCTGGCAAACAGGAATTTATTCATCGGCAGCAGCGGTTTCCAGCGCGGCACCGACCGGCTCGGGGCGGGTCGGCTTGGGTTCGGATTCATCCACGGGCAGCGGGCCGCCCGCAGCGCTCCACGCATACAGGTCGGCATCGGCGGCCAGCGGATAGTCGCGGTCGGCCAGCATGGCGGCATCTTCGGCCGCGTTGCCGTCAGCGCCGGCCGTCGGCAGCACATCGCTGGCCGGCAGGGATTCAACGGTCACCGGACCGGACTCGGCGACCACGCCTTCCGGCAGCGGTGCATCGCTGGCCGTCGCGTGATGCTGCCAGTAACGCCAGCCAAGGGCGGCCGCCAGCAGCACCACCACCGTCGCCAGCAGGATGGCCGGGCCGCGCCAGCGCGGCGCACCGTTGCTGGCGCGGCGGCGCTTGGGCGTGGCGCGCTCGTCGCGCTCCGGCGTGCGCCAGCTGGCGGTAGGAGGCTGGTTGTTCGCGGCCGGTGCCGAAGGCTGCTGCAGCTGCTGCAGGCGCTTGGCCGGCAGATCGCGGATGCGCAGCTGCACCTGCTCGGCCAGGCCGCGCCAGGCGGCGGCATCAGGCTGGCCATGGGCATCACGCGGGCAGGCGGCAGCCAGCAGCTGCTGGTAGCCCTCCTCATCGATGTCCAGCACGCGGGTGGCGATGCCTTCATCCAGGCTGCCGCCGACCCGCAGCAGCAGGGCCAGGCGCGGCAGCGGCGGCATGTCGCCCAGCGCGGCCAGCGACGGCGGCCATTGCCCGGCGGCCGGCTCGCGCAGGGCCTGGCGCTGGCCCAGCAGGGTCCAGAAGCGGGTCGGCCACTGCGCCATCGGCAGGTCACTGGCCACGGCGGAGAAGGCGCGCATCACCGCGACCAGGGTCTGCTCGGCGCGGGCGGGGTCACCGCACTGCAGCTCGGCAACCACCAGCGCGCGGCGCTCGACGCCACGCAGGAACGCCGACAGCGCGCCGGCCGCGGTCGAGGAAACAGGGGCGGGCACAGCCGTCATCGGTTACTCCAAAGGTCTGACGGCATGATAGCGGCAGCCCGTCGGCGGCCGGCAGGACTTGCGCCCACGGGCACTTCGTGCTGCAGGTTGTGCACAGCATCAATGCGGTCCCCGGCCGATTCGTTGTGAAGCCGCGGATTCACCTTGTTTCAGCAATGTTTCACAGTCAACTAATTGATTTTCATACTGTTTTTAGTATGGCTATTTTTTGACCAACCCGAGTGTAAAGCCGTCGCCATCGGCCTCACGCGCGCCCGCCGACCGGTAACGCACAACGTTATCCACAGAAGATGTGGATAAGACTGAATCTCTAATAGCCACCGATATTTAGGTGACATTTATGATTCACCGGCAGGCGCGGGCGACGCCATCGCCTCTGCCATCGGCCCCCGCCCTGCCCGTTACACTGCCCCGATGCTCGCCCCCATCCCGACCCTGCAGGTCGCCCTGCCCGTCCCGCTGCCGCGCCTGTTCGACTACCTGCCACCGGAAGGCCCGGGCCCGGCCGTGCCGGTCGGCTGCCGCCTGAAGGTGCCGTTCGGCAACCGCGAGCTGGTGGGGATGGTGGCCGGCCACGGCCAGGTGGACGACGGCCAGGGCCTGCGCCAGGCGCTGGCCTGGTGCGACCCGCAGCCGCTGCTGCAGGGTGAGCTGTGGCAGAGCCTGCAGTGGCTGGCCCGCTACACCCATTCACCCTTGGGCGAAGTGGTGAACACCGCCCTGCCCGGCCCGCTGCGGCACGGCGAGGCCCTGCCCGACACCCATCACTGGGGCTGGCAGCTGACCGCCGCCGGCCAGGCCCAGCGCGAAAAGCTGCGCGCCGGCACCCGCCCGCGACAACTGGCCGAACTGCTGGGCGAGGCCGTGGTCGACGAAGACGTGCTGGGCGCGCGCATGGACGACTGGCGCACCGCCGCGCGCAGCCTGGCCAAGCGCGAACTGGCCGAGCGCGTGGCCCTGAGCGTGGCGCCGCAGCATGCGCAGCCGCTGCCCGGCCCCACCCTGAACCCGGAGCAGGCCGAGGCCGTGGCCGCGATCACCGCCGCCGCGGGCTTCCACGCTTTCCTGCTGGACGGAGTGACCGGCAGCGGCAAGACGGAGGTCTACCTGCAGGCCATCATCCACTGCCTGGCGCAGGGGAAGCAGGCGCTGGTGCTGGTGCCGGAAATCGGCCTGACCCCGCAGACCCTGGCGCGCTTCCGCGGCCGCCTCGGCATCGCGGTGCATGCACTGCATTCGGGCTTGAACGACAACGAGCGCGCCCGCGTGTGGGCCGCTGCCTCGCGCGGCGAAGCACGGGTGATCGTCGGCACCCGTTCGGCGGTATTCACTCCGCTGCCGCAGGCCGGCCTGCTGATCGTCGACGAGGAACACGACGGCAGCTACAAGCAGCAGGACGGCATCCGCTACCACGCCCGCGATTTCGCCCTGGTGCGGGCCAAGGCGCTGGGCATTCCGGTGCTGCTGGGCAGCGCCACGCCGTCGCTGGAAACCCTGCACAACGCCTACGCCGGCCGCTACACGCACCTGCGCCTGAAGCAGCGCGCCGGTGATGCACGGCCACCGCGCGTGCGCATCCTCGATGTGCGCAAGCGGCCGCTGCACGATGGGCTCTCTGCCGACGTGCTGGCCGGTATCGGCGAACACCTGCAGCGCGGCCAGCAGGTGCTGGTGTTCAAGAACCGCCGCGGCTATGCACCGGTGCTGCTGTGCCATGACTGCGGCTGGACCGCGCCCTGCCAGCGGTGCGATGCGCCGATGACCGTGCACGGCGGCGGCCGTCGCCTGCAATGCCACCACTGCGGTGCGCGGCAGCCGGCGCCGCTGGCCTGCCCGGCCTGTGCCAGCCTCGCGCTGCAGCCGCAGGGCATCGGTACCGAACGCCTGGAAGAGCACCTGGTCAGCGCCTTCGCCGATTACCCGGTGGTGCGCATCGACCGCGGCACCACCTCGCGCCGCGATGCCCTGGAACAGCAGCTGGCGAAGCTGGGCAACCAGCCCGGCATCCTGGTCGGCACGCAGATCCTGGCCAAGGGCCACGACCTGCCCAAGCTGACCCTGGTGGTGGTGGTGGGCATCGACGAAGGCCTGTTCTCGGCCGACTTCCGCGCCAGCGAGAAGCTGGCCCAGCAGTTGATCCAGGTGGCCGGCCGTGCCGGTCGCGCGCGCGACCCCGGCGAAGTCTGGCTGCAGACCCATCACCCGGGGCACCCGTTGCTGGAAACCCTGGTGAGCGGTGGCTACCACCCGTTCGCGCAGGCCGAATTGAACCAGCGCCAGGCCGCAGGCTTCCCGCCCTTCGCGCACCTGGCACTGATGCGTGCCGAAGCCCAGCAGGTGGAGCATGCCAACGCGTTCCTGCTGGCGGCGCGGCAGCTGCTGGGCGAACAGAACGTGGTGGAAGCCTATGGGCCGATGCCGGCGCCGATGCCGCGCCGCGCCGGTTACCAGCGCACGCAGCTGCTGCTGTCGGCCATGCAGCGGCCACCGCTGCACGGCGTGCTGGCACAGCTGGTGCCGCAGCTGTATGCGCTGCCGGAGGCACGCAAGGTGCGCTGGTCGCTGGATGTGGATCCGACGGACCTGTATTGAAGGTCCGCCACATCCGCCGGGCATGGCCCGGCGCTACCCGTCAGGTCAGCGGCGACATCACGCCGCGCTGGTAGGCGGGGCGCTCGCGCAGGCGGGCATACCAGTCTGCCAGGTGCGGCAGCTCCGGGCGCTGGATCGGCAGTTCGTACCAGGCGTAGATCAACGAACCCAGCGGAATGTCGCCCATCGCGAATTTCTCGCCCGACAGCCACGGCTGGTTGGCCAGGGTCGCATCGGCCATCGCCAGGTAATCACCGGCGCGCACGATGGCGGCGCTGATGCGTGCTTCATCACGGTCGGCCGGCGCGGTGCGCATGATGCCCCAGATCAGTTCGGAGTACAGCGCGGCCATCCGCGAGGTGCTCCAGTCCATCCACTTCTCGGCCTGCGCGCGTTCCATCGCGTCTTCGGCGTACAGCGTGCCCAGCGAATAGCGCGCGCTCAGGTAGCGCACGATGGTGTTCGATTCCCACAGCGGCAGGCCGTGGTCTTCGATCACCGGCACCAGGCTGTTGGGGTTCATCGCCACGTATTCGGCCGACTGCGTGCCGCCATGGCTGCCGCCCACTTCGATGGATTCATACGGCAGGCCGATTTCCTCGGCGCACCACAGCACCTTGCGGACGTTGCTGGAATTACGGCGGCCCCAGATCTTCAACATTGCGGTTTTCCTTGCCTGCAGCGGTGCGCCACGGTGGCGCGGAGCCGCTACGATACGCCCATCAAACGCGATGCGCGTGGCATCACCGGTTCTTCTTCGGCAGCGCGCGCACGTAGGACGATTTGCCGTCCTTCTTCAGCTCGAACAGGCCGATGGCCGCCAGCAGGTCGCTCAGCTTGCCGTAGCCATAGTTGCGCGGGTCGAACGAGGCCTGGTTGCCGATCTGGCTGCCGACCGGACCCAGGTGCGACCAGCCATCCTCGCCCTCGGCGGCCGACACCGCACGCCGCAGCATCTTCACCAGGCGCGTGTCGTTGCGCAGTTCCGCGCTGTTCTTGCGCGGGCGCACCTCGTCGCTGGCCACCTGCCCGCTGGGCGCCTGCTCTGCCCCGGCCTCGGCATCGGGAACACTGGCATGGGTCTGGCCCAGCGCTTCCAGGTAAGTGAACTTGGAGCAGGCGTTGACGAACGGCTCGGGCGTCTTCTTCTCGCCGAAGCCATACACTTTCACGCCGTCGGTCAGCAGGCGCATCACCATCGGGGTGAAGTCGGCATCGCTGGACACGATGGCGAAGCCATCAAGATTGCGCGCGTACAGCAGGTCCATCGCATCGATGACCATGGCCATGTCAGAGGCGTTCTTGCCCTTGCTGTAGGCAAACTGCTGGATCGGGCGGATGGCGTACTCGTGCAGCACCGATTCCCAGCCTTTCAGGCGCGGGCTCTTCCAGTTGCCATAGGCGCGGCGCACGTTGGCCACGCCGTAGCGGGCCACCTCGGCCAGGACTTCGTCGATCTTCGATGCCGGCGCATTGTCGGCGTCGATCAACAGGGCGATGCGCTTTTCCGGTTCGGACATGATTTCCTCGGTGGGCTGCAGGCTGAGCGGAGTATCGCCCATGGCCACTGCCGGCCATGTGACGTGCGATGATGCAGGGCGACATCCATCCCCCTCTGGAGTACGTCGATGCGCCGCGAACCAGTCCCCCACCTGGTCATCATCGGCGGCGGTTTTGCGGGCCTCTGGGCCACCCGGGCCCTGGCCCGCGAGAAGATCAGGATCACCCTGCTCGACCGCCGCAACCACCACCTGTTCCAACCCCTGCTGTACCAGGTCGCCACCGCCGGCCTGTCCGCCCCCGATATCGCCGCCCCGCTGCGGCATATCCTCGGCCACCAGCGCAACGTGGAAGTGCGCCTGGGCGAGGTCGTCGCCATCGACAAGGCCGCCCGCCAGGTGCAGCTGGCCGACGGCAGCACCCTGGGCTACGACAGCCTGCTGCTGGCCACCGGCGCCACCCACGCCTACTTCGGCAACGACCAGTGGGCGGCCGATGCGCCGGGCCTGAAGACCCTGGACGATGCCATCGCCCTGCGCCGCAAGCTGCTGCTGGCCTTCGAACGTGCCGAGGCCGAACCGGACCCGGCGAAGAAGGCCGCCTGGCTGAGTTTCGCGGTGGTCGGCGGCGGCCCCACCGGCGTCGAACTGGCCGGCACCCTGGCCGAGATCGCCCGCCACACCCTGCGCAATGAATTCCGCCACATCGACCCGGCCAGCGCCAAGGTGCGCCTGGTCGAGGCCGGCCCGCGCGTGCTGTCCTCCTTCCCCGAGGTGCTTTCGCTGAAGGCCCGCCGGCAGCTGGAAAAGCTGGGCGTGGAAGTGCTGACCGGCACCCCGGTGAGCGACATCGACAGCCAGGGCTTCACGCTGGGCGAGCAGTTCGTGCCCGCACGCACCGTGGTCTGGGCCGCAGGCGTGGCCGCTTCGCCGCTGGCGCGCACGCTGGACGTGCCGCTGGACCGCGCCGGCCGCGTGCTGGTGCAGCCTGACCTGACCCTGCCCGGCCACCCCGAACTGTTCGTGGCCGGCGACCTGGCCGCGGTGAACCAGGCCAACGGCAAGCCCGTGCCCGGCGTGGCGCCCGCCGCCAAGCAGATGGGCAAGTACGTGGCCGATGCCATCCGCGCGCGCCTGCATGGCAAGCCGGCACCGGCGCCGTTCAAATACGCCGACTACGGCAACCTGGCCACCATCGGCCGCATGGCCGCCATCGTGCATCTGGGCAAGCTGCAGCTGTCGGGCATCCTCGCCTGGTGGTTCTGGCTGGCCGCGCACGTGTTCTTCCTCATCGGCTTCCGCAACCGCGTGGTGGTGCTGCTGAACTGGGCGGTGGCGTACTGGAGCTACCAGCGCAGCGCGCGCATCATCTTCGGCGATGACCAGGAAGACCGACGGCCGAGGTAGATCCACGCCATGCGTGGATGATTGAACCCCGCCTCCCAATCACTACTCAAAGGAATGCCATGACCACCCCCACCGCCCAGCAGAAACGCGCCCGCATCGCCCTTGAACAGTTGCTGGGCACCGAAGAAGGCGAAGACAGCGTCGACCTGTTCGTCCAGCATCATCTGGACGAGATCGAAGCCGATTACTGGAACGCGCAACTGGGCACGGCCACGCCGGCGGCCGGCGCGGTGCTGGGCCTGCTGCAGCCGCGCGAGCCGTGGGAAGACGAGGGTTCAGTGCACGTCGATTTCGAGCTGCCGGGCGACGTCTCGCAGTATGTGCTGAGTGTCGAACTCAATGGGGACGGCGAAGTGCTTGGCGTTTCGATGGAGAGCTGAGCACGGCGACGAGATCCACGCACGCCATGTGCAAATGAAGGTGTAGAGCCGAGCCCATGCTCGGCTCCTGAACTGCCAACGCAGCCGAGCATGGGCTCGGCTCTACGCAAGCGCGCCACATGGGCCGGAGGGCGTCATCCACGCATCGCGTGGATCTACATCAGGCCCATTTCATCGGCGCCCAGCTGCATGTACATGAACGCGGCGGCTTCGTCGGACATCGGCTGGCCCTGCGGGAAGCTGTCGAGCCAGGCGGTGATGCGCGCATGGCGATCCTTCAACGCATCGCCCATTGCCTGCTTCTCCGCTGCGGTCGCACGCGCCTGCATCTCCTCGCGCAGCAGGTCATCGCCGATGCCCCATTTTTCGGCCAGCGGAATCAGGTCGACCAGATCAGGCGGCACCCGGTCGCGGCGCAGGTGGATGGGCTCGGGCGTGGCCGGGCCACGCTGCGCGGCCAGCTCTGCGGCGCTGCCGATCTGCCCGTGCTGCAGCGGCGGCGGGGTCTGGGCGCAGGCCGGCAGGGCGGTACCGAGGGTCAACAGCAGCATCCAGCGGGGTTTCATCGAACCGCTTCCTGTGTCGATGGCTGTGGCGATCATGGCATGGCCGGATGTCCCCATCCACGCATGGCGTGGATCTACGGGACGGCCTCGGCTGGGGCCTGCAGCCAGGCCAGCTTGCGTTCGCGTGGCTGCTGCTTGAGCTGCCACTCGGCGCGGGAGGCGGCCGCACGGTCCGGGTACTCACGCACGGCCAGCACGCGCAGCGGCGGCCGGGCCCGGGTGTAGCGGGCGCCCTTGCCGGCCTGGTGGGCGGCGAAACGCGCCTGCACATCGGTGCTGATGCCGGCGTAATAGCTGCCGTCCCGGCATTCAAGCAGGTACAGGAACCACGGGCGGAGTGACGGGGCCATGCCCGGATTATGCCGTGCTGCACTGCAGCGGATATACTGGCGCCCGAATGCAGGAGAGAGGCGCCACGCTGGCGCCCGCCGAAGGCGCAGGCTCCCATGATCGCTCAGGCCGGTGGGCTGGAATCCCACCAACCATGCATTCGACTCGCCGAGCTGGAGAGAGGTCACCGGGCACGCCCGGGACGATCCGCCGAAGGGGCACGCGGCCTACGCCGCTGAACTCTCAGGCAAAAGGACAGCGGGAGCGGCACCGGTCATCGTCATCCCGTCATTGCGCAGGCAGTGGCGGTATACGCGCATGGCCGGCCCCACCGCGCCCGGAGCCTGTCCCATGCTGCTGTCCATCATCTATCTCGTTGCCATTTCCGCCGAAGCCATGACCGGTGCGCTGTCCGCCGGCCGCCGCCGCATGGACCTGTTCGGCGTGGTCATGATCGCCTGCGTCACCGCCCTTGGCGGCGGTTCGCTGCGCGACATCCTGCTCGGCCACTACCCACTGGGCTGGGTGAAGCACCCCGAGTACCTGGGCTTCACCGTATGCGCGGCGCTGATCGCTACCTGGGTGGCGCGCTGGATGCACCATTTCCGCCGCACCTTCCTGGTGCTCGATGGCCTGGGCCTGATCGCCTTCACCCTGATCGGCTGCTCGATCGCGCGCGAGGCCGGCCATGCCATGCCCATCGTGCTGATCGCCGGCATGCTCACCGGTGCCTTCGGCGGCGTGCTGCGCGACATCCTCTGCAACGAGGTGCCGCTGATCTTCCAGAAGGAGCTGTACGCGATCATTTCGCTGCTGACCGGCGCGGTGTACCTGCTGCTGCTGCGCTGGGGCGTGGCCGATGCGACGGCCATCCTGTGCTGCCTGGGCGGTGGCTTCGCGCTGCGCCTGCTGGCGATCCATTACCGCTGGGAAATGCCCAAGTTCGTGTACCACGACGAAGTGCATTGAGTGTGTCCGCCGGGCGTGGCCCGGCGCTACCGATGACCATGCGCTGTTCGTAGCGTCGAGCTTGCTCGACGGCTCCTGACTACGGCAGTCGAGCAAGCTCGACTCTACAAGAGCGGTCGGGCATGACCTTGGTCATGCGGCATTCGTGGGTCTGATTGGCTACCATTGACGCCCCGTCGCTCGCGCGGCGGCATCCAGCCACACCGCGTCGCGGTCCCGCCAGACACTCCCCTCCCCCGTTGCCCGCTGCGCATGATGCGCGACCGGGCGTACATGTCCCTGCGCGTGCGCAGGGCGCAGGATGCCCCATGTCCGCTGTTGAGCCGTCCCGTAGCACCCCGCCCCGTTCCCGCCGCGCGTGGGTGATCGCCGCCGCCGTCATCGTCGCCGGCCTGCTGGCCTGGTGGGCGTGGCCGCGCACCGAGGCAATCGCGGACGCAGGCCCGGGCAAGACCGTGCCGGTGCGCGTGGCCCGGGCCAGCGCCGAACCGCTGCAGCTGCGCCTGAAGGCTGTCGGCACGGTCACCCCGCTGCACAGCGTGGTGGTGCGCAGCCGCGTGGATGGCGAACTGCTGCGCCTGCACTTCCAGGAAGGCCAGCAAGTGAAAGCCGGCGACCTGCTCGCACAGATCGACCCGCGCCCGTATGAAGTGAAGCTGGCGCAGGCGCAGGGCACCCAGCAGCAGAACCTGGCCGAACTTGAGAACGCCGAGCGCCAGCTGCAGCGCTACCGCGAACTGCAGAAGCAGAACTACGTATCCGGGCAGGAACTGAGCGACCAGCAGAGCAAGGTGCGGCAGCTGCAGGGCCGTCGCATCAGCGACCAGGCCTCGGTGGACGAAGCACGCCTGCAGCTGCAGTACACCCGCATCACCGCGCCGGTCAGCGGCCGCGTCGGCCTGCGCCGCCTCGATGTCGGCAACCTGGTGCACGCCAGCGATACCGAAGGCCTGGTGACCCTGGCGCAGACCGCGCCGATCAGCGTGCTGTTCACCGTGCCCGAACCGGAACTGCCGGCCCTGCTGGATGCCGTGCAGGCCCAGGCCGGTCTGCCGGTGGAAGCCTGGGACCGCAGTGAAAGCAAGGCGCTGGCGCAGGGCACGCTGTCCAGCGTCGACAACCGCATCGACACCGCCACCGGCACGCTGAAACTGCGCGCGCAGTTCGACAACGCGAGCCTGGCCCTGTTCCCCAACCAGTTCGTCAACGTGCGCCTGCAGCTGGGCGAACAGCCGGCGCTGCTGATTCCCGATGCCGCCGTGCAGTTCGGCAGCCAGGGCAACTACGTGCACATCGTCGACAAGGACAACAAGGCGCAGCGCCGCACCGTGGTGCTGGGGCCGGCCGATGAGGGCCGCGTGGCCGTGCGCTCCGGCCTGCAGGCCGGCGACCAGGTGGTGATCGAAGGCATCGACGGCCTGGAAGATGGCACCGCGGTGGAAATCGTGGCCGAACCCGCTGCCACGGCGAAGGCGGCCAAGGCCGGCGCATGAACCTGTCGCGCCCGTTCATCCTGCGCCCGGTCGCCACCACTCTGCTGATGGTGGCGCTGCTGCTGTCGGGCGTGCTGGCCTACCGCCTGCTGCCGGTGGCGGCGCTGCCGCAGGTCGATTACCCGATCATCCAGATCACCACGCTGTACCCGGGCGCCAGCCCGGAACTGACCACGCGCACGATCACCGCGCCACTGGAACGCCAGCTCGGCCAGATTCCCGGCCTGAAGCAGCTGTCCTCCACCAGCTCCGGGGGTGCCTCGGTCATCACCCTGCAGTTCGGCCTGGACGTATCGCTGGACGTGGCCGAGCAGGACGTGCAGGCGGCGATCAATGCGGCCGGCAGCTTCCTGCCCGGCGATCTGCCGGTGCCGCCGGTGTACCGCAAGGTCAATCCGGCCGACACGCCCATCCTCACCCTGGCGGTGACCTCGCAGGCGCTTGCGCTGCCGCAGGTGCACGACCTGGTGGATACCCGCATCGCGCAGCGCCTGGCACAGCTGCCCGGCGTCGGCCTGGTCAGCCTGGCCGGTGGCCAGCGCCCCGCTGTGCGCATCCAGGTGAATCCGGCTGCACTGGCTGCCAACGGCCTGGGCATGGACCACATCCGCACCGCGATCGCTGCGGCCAACGTCAACCTGCCCAAGGGCAGTTTCGACGGCCCGATCCGCGCGGTGATGCTCGATGCCAATGACCAGATGCGCAGCGTGGAGGAGTACCGCGCCCTGGTGCTGGCCTGGCGCGAAGGCGCGCCGCTGCGGCTGGGCGACGTGGCCACCATCACCGACGGCGCCGAGAACCGCCAGCTGGCCGCCTGGAGCGGCACCACGCCGGCGGTGCTGGTGAACATCCAGCGCCAGCCCGGCGCGAACGTGATCGCCGTGGTCGAACAGGTGCGGACGCTGCTGCCGCAGCTGCAGGCCACGCTGCCGGCCGGCGTGCAGATGAACGTGCTGAGCGACCGCACCGAATCGATCCGCGCCTCCGTGCGCGGCGTGCAGAAGGAACTGGTGCTGGCCATCGGCCTGGTGGTGCTGGTCACCTGGGTATTCCTGCGCAACCTGCCGGCCACGCTCATTCCCAGCATCGCGGTGCCGCTGTCGCTCATCGGCACCTTCGCGGTGATGCTGCTGGCCGGCTATTCGCTCAACAACCTCACGCTGATGGCGCTGACCATCGCCACCGGCTTCGTCGTGGACGATGCCATCGTGATGCTGGAAAACATCGCCCGCCACCTGGAAGAAGGCGAAAGCCCACGCGAAGCCGCGCTGAAGGGTGCGGCCGAAATCGGCTTCACCCTGGTCTCGCTGACCGTCTCGCTGATCGCGGTGCTGATCCCGCTGCTGTTCATGGCCGACCTGGTGGGCGCGCTGTTCCATGAGTTCGCGGTGACGCTGGCGGTGGCGATCGGTATCTCGCTGCTGGTGTCGCTCACCCTGACGCCGATGCTGTGCGCGCGGTTCCTCAAGCCGCATGCGAAGACCGCGCACGCGCCGGATGTGTTCGACCGCATCATCGCCGTCTACGACCGCCAGCTGCAGTGGGTGCTGCAGCGCCAGCCGCTGATGCTGCTGGCCACCGTCGCTACGCTGGCGCTGACCGTGGCGCTGTACTTCGCCGTGCCCAAGGGCTTCTTCCCGGTGCAGGATGCCGGCCTGGTGCAGGGCATCAGCGAAGCACCGCAGGCCATCTCGTTCCAGGCCATGCGCGAGCGCCAGCAGGCGCTGGCGGCGGCCATCGAAGCGGACGAAGCGGTGGCCAGCGTGTCGTCCTACATCGGCGTGGACGGCAACAACGCCACGCTCAACACAGGCCGCCTGCTGATCGAGCTGAAGCCGCATGGCGACCGCGATGGCGCCGCCGTGGTGATGGAGCGCCTGCAGCAGCGCGTGTCGAAGATCCCCGGCATCACTCTGTACCTGCAGCCGGTGCAGGAGCTGGGCATCGAAGACCGCATCAGCCGCAACCAGTACCAGTTCACCCTCACCACGCCCGAACAGCAGACGCTGGAAACCTGGACGCCGAAGCTGCTGCAGGCCCTGCGCCAGCAGCCGGCCCTGCGCGATGTGGCCAGCGACCTGCAGATGCAGGGCCGGCAGGCGCGGGTGAACATCGACCGCGATGCGGCCGCACGCCTGGGCGTCAGCGTGGAAGCGGTGGCCGACGCACTGTACGACGCCTACGGGCAGCGGCAGATTTCCACCATCTTCACCCAGGCCAGCCAGTACCGCGTGGTGCTGGAAGCCGATCCGTCACGCCAGCCCGGGCCCGATGCCATCAGTGGCCTGCGCGTGCGCAACAGCACCGGGCAGACCGTGCCGCTGGGCGCGGTGGCGCGGGTGGAACTGGGGCCGGCCGCGCTGCTGCGCAACCACGTCGGCCAGTTCCCGGCGGCCACGATCTCGTTCAACCTGGCACCGGGCGCATCACTGGGCGAAGCCACCGCGGCCGTGGAAGCGGCGCGCGCGCAGGTTGCCCTGCCCGAAAGCATCGAACTGCGCCTGCAGGGCGCGGCGGCGGCGTTCAGCAGTTCGCTGTCGTCCACGCTGTGGCTGATCCTGGCCGCGGTGGTGGTGATGTACATCGTGCTCGGCGTGCTCTATGAAAGCTTCGTGCACCCGATCACCATCCTGTCCACGCTGCCCTCGGCCACGGTGGGCGCGCTGGCGGCACTGTGGGTGAGCGGGCGCAGCCTGGACCTGATCGCCGTGATCGGCATCGTGCTGCTGATCGGCCTGGTGAAGAAGAACGCGATCATGATGATCGACTTCGCGCTGGACGCGCAGCGCACGCGTGGCATGACGCCACGCGAGGCAATCCACCAGGCGGCGCTGCTGCGCTTCCGTCCCATCCTGATGACCACGCTGGCCGCGCTGTTCGGCGCGGTGCCGCTGATGCTCGCCAGTGGTTCCGGCGCGGAACTGCGGCAGCCGCTGGGCTGGGTGATGGTCGGCGGCCTGCTGGTCAGCCAGGTGCTGACCCTGTTCACCACGCCGGTCATCTACCTGGCCTTCGACCGCCTGCAGCGCAGGCGCTCGGCCACCCTTGCCACGCCTGAAGAGGCGCGCGCATGAGCCCCATCGCACGCCTGGCCCAGGCCTGCGTGCAGCGACCGGTGGCGACGATCCTGCTGGCGGTGGCGCTGGTCCTGGCCGGCCTGCTGGCGCTGCGGCTGCTGCCGGTGGCACCGCTGCCGCAGGTGGATTACCCGGCCATCGAAGTCAGCGCCAGCCTGCCCGGCGCCTCGCCCGAATCGATGGCCGCCACCGTGGCCACGCCGCTGGAGCGCGCCCTCGGCAGCCTGCCCGGCATCTCGCGCATCGATTCGGCCAGCACCCAGGGGCAGACCTCGGTGGAGCTGAAGTTCGTGCTCGGCCGCGACATCGACGAAGCCGCGCGCGAAGTGCAGGCGGCGATCAACCTCGCACGCGGGCAGCTGCCCAGCGGCATGCCGGGCATGCCGCAGTACCGCAAGGTGAATCCCTCGCAGGCGCCGATCCTGGCGCTGGCACTGACCTCGGACACGCTGCCGCCGGGCCAGTTGTACGACCTGGCCTCCACCGTGCTGGCGCAGAAGCTTTCGCAGGTGCCGGGCGTGGGCGAAGTGCAGGTGGGCGGCAGCGCCCTGCCGGCGGTGCGCGTGTCGCTGGACCCGAATGCGCTCAACCATGCCGGCCTGGCACTGGAAGACGTGGCCCAGGTGATCGAACGCGCCAACGCAGTGCGGCCGCTGGGTGCAGTGGGCGATGACCGCCAGCACTGGCAGCTGGAAGCACCGCTGCAGCTGCGCCAGGCCGCGCAGTACCGCGAGCTGGCAGTGAAGGTGAGCGACGACCGCACGCTGCGCCTCGGCGATATAGCGGTGGTGGCCGACGGGGTGGAAGACCGTTATGCCAGCGGCTTCCACAACGAACGCCCGGCGGTGCTGCTGATCGTCAGCCGCCAGCCCGGCGCGAACATCATCGCCACCGTCGATGCCATCCAGGCGCAGCTGCCGCAGCTGCACGCGCTGCTGCCGTCCAACGTCGACATGCGGCTGGTGATGGACCGCTCGCCGGTCATCCGCGCCACCCTGCACGAAGCCGAGCTGACCCTGGTGCTGGCCATCGCCCTGGTGGTGCTGGTGGTGCTGGCCTTCCTGGGCCACTGGCGGGCGGCGCTGGTGCCCAGCGTGGCCATTCCGGTGGTGCTGTTCGGCACGCTGGCGCTGGTCGCGTTGATGGGCTTTTCGCTCAACACGCTTTCGCTGATGGCCTTGATCGTGGCCGCCGTGCTGGTGGTGGACGATGCGATCGTGGTGCTGGAGAACATCGCGCGCCACCGCGAACTCGGCGCCGACCGCTGGCAGGCTGCGGTACGCGGCGCGGCCGAAGTGGGTGCCACGCTGCTGTCGATGAACGTCGCGCTGGCCGTGGTGTTCGTCTCCATCCTGTTCCTGGATGACTTCGTCGAGCGCCTGTTCCGCGAATTCTCGCTGACCCTGGTGGCGGCGATGAGCGTGTCGGTGGTAATTGCACTGAGCCTGGTGCCGATGCTGTGTGCGCGCCTGTTCGTCGATGACGCGCAGCACGCCTCGCGCTGGCAGCGTGGCAGCAACGCGCTGTTCGAGCGCGTGCGTGCGGCGTACCTGCGCACGCTGCAGGCCAGCCTGCGCCACCTGCGCTGGCCGCTGCTGGCCTTCGTGGCGGTCATCGCGCTCAACGCCTGGCTGTTCCAGCAGGTGCCCAAGGGCGTGGTGCCCAAGCAGGACACCGCACAGCTGCGCGGTTTCGCGCGTGGCGATGATGGCCTCTCGTTCCAAGCCATGCAGCCGAAGATCGATGCCTACCGCAAACTGCTGCTGTCCGACCCGGCCATCGAGGACATCATCGGCTATATCGGTGGCAGCAACGGCGTCAACAACGCCTTCATCATGATCAAGATGAAGCCGCTGGCCGAGCGCAAGGTGTCCAGCCAGGAAGTGATCGACCGCCTGCGCGCGCGCCTGCCCAAGCTGCCCGGCGGCAACCTGTACCTGTGGGTGGACCAGGACATCCGCCTGGAAGGGGGCGGCAGCAGCGGCCAGTACGAATTCCAGCTGCTGTCGGCGGACATGGCGCCGCTGCGCGAGTGGGCCCCGAAGGTCGGCGCCGCGCTGCGCGCCCTGCCCGAGCTGGTGGACGTGGAAGCGCAGGGCGAGGCCGGCATGCGCCAGGTGGTGCTGGACATCGACCGCGAAGCCGCCGCGCGCCACGGCGTGGACCTGCGCACGGTGGCCAGCATGCTCAACAACTCCTTCAGCCAGCGCCAGGTCGCCACGCTCTACGACAGCCTCAACCAGTACCGCGTGGTGATGGAGCTGGACCCCAGGCACACCCAGGACCCGGGCACGCTGGCGCGCCTGCAGGTGGTGGATGGCAGCGGCCAGCGCATTCCGCTGTCCACCATCGCCAGCTGGCGCTATGGCATGGCGCCGGACCGCATCTACCACAGCGAACAGTTCGCCTCGATCTGGATCGAATTCGCATTGGCGCCGGGTGTCGGCCTGGAGCAGGCCACGCAGGCCATCAACACCGCCATGGCGAAGCTGATGCTGCCGCGCACCGTGCAGGCCAAGCTGTCCGGCGAAGCCGGTGGCCTGGACAGCCTGCGCGCGCGCCAGCTGTGGCTGGTGCTGGGCGCCACGCTGGCGGTCTACCTGGTGCTGGGCATCCTCTACGAGAGCTTCCTGCAGCCGCTGGTGATCCTGTCCACCCTGCCCTCTGCCGGCATCGGCGCACTGCTGGCGCTGTGGGTGTTCGGCAACGAACTGAACCTGATCGCCCTGCTCGGCTTGTTCCTGCTGGTGGGCGTGGTGATGAAGAACACCATCCTGCTGGTGGATTTCGCCTTGGCCGGCGAGCGCCGTGGCCTGAGCGCGCACGACGCGGTGATGGATGCGGCACGGCTTCGCCTGCGGCCGATCCTGATGACTTCACTGGCGGCGCTGCTGGGCACGCTGCCGCTGATGCTCACCAATGGCGAGGGCTGGGAGCTGCGGCAGCCGCTGGGCATCGCGATCGTGGGCGGGTTGCTGGTCAGCCAGTGGCTGACGCTGTACACGACGCCGGCGATGTACCTGGCGTTGGCGAGGGTGCGGAAAAAGAGCGCCATGTAGAGTCGAGCCATGCTCGACTGCATTCTGCGTCAGTCGAGCATGGATCGACTACAGAAAGGCGGATCAGCGCGCTGATCGGGCAGGCCCTCTCGGCGTGCCGGGTGTGGCCCTACGGCTTCTCGCCACACGCCGTGCAGGCTTGGTTGCAGCTTCCCGCGGCGGGTCCAGCAATGGCACCACCGTGCCCGTGCGCTCGGCAAGCCACCGCACCACGTCCGGTTTCTCCGTCGCCAGCGCGAGCAGCATCGTCGTGGCATCGTCAGGATACGTTGCTTCATTCTCGTAGCGGGAAAACGCGATTGCGCCTTTTCCAAAGAGCTTGGCCGCTGCGCGCTGGGTCAAGCCATAGCGCCGCCGGAGCGCCAGCACATCTTCGCCCAGCAGCAGGCCCCCATAGTGTTCACGCCGTGCGGCAAGCCTGCTGAGGTTTTCGATCTGCTGCGCCGCACTGGTTACCGTAGCGCCACAAGCGGGGCACTGCATCACCAGCAGCTCGACCACTACGCGGTGGCCGCGTGGATTGAAATGCCGTTCGCGCGTGGATGCCACCAGTTGCGCCTGCTGGCAGGCGGGACACATCCGAGGGGTAGCTTTGTTCATGGTGTGCTCCGGTCAAGCGTATGGCGCTCTACAAATGGCAACTGAGAAAAACGATCCGCAGACTTCCATCCTGGCCAACTGAAAACTTGAGGTAGTAGTTGATGTCCGATCGGTTGATCCGGCACTTCCGCACATCGTCGTAGCGGATGGCGTAGGCGTCGCATGGATGCCAGTTGCCCCGCTGGTCTGTGCACCATTCCGATCTTCTGTAGCCCTCTGCGTGCAGGCACACCAGACAGTCCAGCAGATCGCCCAGCGTCCAACGCAGGTTTTCCAGATCCCTCTGTGCTTTGTGGATGGCCACCCAGACATCGTCCGGCTGCAACCCGCCTGTGTGCACGCATTGCTGCAAGGCCAGCAGATCAATCAAGGGCAACCCGCGAACACTGATCGCCCGGCGCGACGTCCCGGAGTTCTGGAGCCGCTGCAATTGTGTCGGATCAACCCTCCACAGCACCGGCTTCAATTTATCACCGTGATAAGTTTCGTCAAGTTCATAGCCACGCTTCCGCTCCTGCCGCCCTAGGTTGGCGCTCCCCGGACGGACAACCGTGAGGCGCAGGCAGGGCAAGGGGAATGGCCGTTTGCGGCAGAGAGCGCCGGGCGCGGGAGAGGCCCGTCTGCAGCCTGCAGATTCTTCAGTGGAATCAGTGAGGTATGGTTCCGATGGAAGCCTGCCAGGCGCAGGATCATCGATAGCCGGGAGCGCCCAGGCGGGGATGATGTGGTTGCCGACGGGTCGTAGCCGTCATGGGCGGGCAATCATCCACGCGTGGCGTGGATCTACTGCGTCAGTCGAGCATGGCTCGACGCTACAAAAACCGGTATCTCCACCCCGGCGATGTACCTGGCGCTGTCGTACTTACGCAGCGCCAGGCGCATCGCCGGTGCGGACGGGCCGGTCTCCAACTCCGACCGACCCTGATCGCGGCCGCACCCCCGCAGGCGCTGGCCGCCATCCACACATGTGCCGCACTCAAGCGGCTTCGGACACCTTCACTTCACGACGGGCGCGCACGGCAGCGGCCAAGCGCTCCAGCACCTGCACGGTGGTGTCCCAATCAATGCAGCCATCGGTGATGCTCTGGCCGTAGACCAGCGGCTGGCCTTCCACCAGTTCCTGGCGGCCACCGACCAGATGGCTTTCCACCATCACGCCCACGATGCGCTGTTCGCCGTCTTCCAGCTGGGTGGCGATGTCCTCGATCACTTTCGGCTGGTTTTCGGGGTTCTTGAGGCTGTTGGCGTGGCTGGCATCGATCATCAGGCGCGTCGGCAGCTTGGCCTTGGCCAGTGCCTGGCAGGCCTCGCCGACGCTGGCTGCGTCGTAGTTCGGCTGCTTGCCGCCACGCAGGATCACATGGCAATCCGGGTTGCCGGTGGTCGACACGATGGCGGTGCCGCCCTGCTTGGTGACCGACAGGAAGTGATGCGGGTTCGATGCTGCACCCACGGCATCGGCGGCAATCTTGACGTTGCCGTCGGTGCCGTTCTTGAAGCCGACCGGGCAGGACAAGCCCGAAGCGAGTTCGCGGTGCACCTGGCTTTCAGTGGTACGTGCACCGATGGCACCCCACGCAACCAGGTCGGCGATGTACTGCGGCGAGATCACATCGAGGAACTCGACGCCGGCCGGCAGGCCCAGCTTGTTGATGTCACGCAGCAGGCCGCGGGCAATGCGCAGGCCCTTGTCGATCTTGAAGCTGCCATCCAGGTCCGGATCGTTGATCAGGCCCTTCCAGCCCACCGTGGTGCGCGGCTTTTCGAAGTACACGCGCATGACGATTTCCAGTTCGCCGGCCAGCGCATCGCGCAGGGGCTTCAGGCGCTGGGCGTATTCGATGGCGGCGTGCGGGTCGTGGATCGAGCACGGGCCCACCACCACCGCCAGGCGGTCGTCACGGCCATGCAGGATCTCGTGCAGGGCCGCGCGCGAGGCGCTGACGGTGTCGGAGGCTTCATCGTCGCAGGGCAGCACCGCCAGCAGCTGGGCGGGCGGTGTCAGCGGTTCGATGGTGCGGATACGCAGGTCGTCGGTGTGCGGGGGCATTGCGGGGGTTCTCCGGAACGTTGGGGGTCCCCAGCGTGGCGACATGAAAAAAGCCGCCAGGTTCGCTGGCGGCTTTCGGGAATGCGTCTGAAGGTTTCTTCAGGGTGAACGCAGTCCTTCCTCCGCCTGGGGCTTCGGAAAGTAATACCAATAAAAGTTGGCGTGGACGGCGTTCATGGGGTGTATTGATAGCACAGCTTTTGCGCAGTGCAAAATGTTTCATCGGCAACTGCGGGAGCGGTTCAGGCAGCTCAGTCCACGCCGATGCGCAGCGCTGCCGCAGCGATGGCGTGGCAGCCGCAGGCAAGGCGATGCCCTTCCAGCACGATGGGCTTGCCTCCCATGAAGCGCGCCGGGTCGCCTTCAACAAATGGGAAGGTGCCCCCATGCAACGGGCAGGTGGCGTGATCCCCCACCACAGCGATGGGATGGCCATTGCCCCTGTGCGTGCCGTCGCACTGACAGTCCACCACTTCGCCACCGCTGCTGGTGGCGTCACCCAGACAGACAGGCGATTTCATTTCAGGGCAACGCGCGTAGGGTGCTGCGCCGGCCCAGACCCGCTGGAGTCTGGGTGCGCTACCGGGTTCAAGCTTCCACCAGGAAGATCAGCGTGAATATGCCGATCAGAGACCACGGGCCAAGAATCAGAACCAGCTGAAGCGTGAACCAGAATGACCTCCTGCCACGTTGCCACGGCTTCTGTTTGATGGCGTACAACCACATCAGGATGGTGGACGCTATTGTTCCCACGCCGACCACCCACATGACAACGCCAGCAACGGCGAGCGCCTCCATTCCACTAAGCCTGAGCGAGCGGAACCCGAACAGCGCCGCGTACACGGTACAAAGGAGAACTCCGGACATGAACAACCCAAACCGGTACCAAGCGGATACGTCACTGCGGGATTCTGATTCTTTCATGGCATTGGATTCTTGATTTCTGATGTGGCAATGGACTGATACAGATCGCACCGGTGCCGAGCAGCAATCGGGCGATGTCCGGGTAAACGGCTATGCAAAAGGCACTTGGAGCTGCAGGGTGACCGCGCACACGCACTACGGGGTCGACGAGCACTGCCTATGGCAGCTTCGAAATCTCAACATTGGTCAGCTGCCCCCACCTGGCACCCGCCACATGAAGGGATCGGCTGTTCGATGCTGGGCATCGTTACGCGCCTTTTCCCCGTCACTGGGCGGGCGCACCATCTGGATCGTCGCGCTGCCATCCGCACCGGCGTAGACCACGGCACTCACGCCGCCCTGGTGGTAGCTGGCAATAGCGCCCAGGCCGATCTGCACCACAGGGCTGGTAATGCCCACGTTGCCGATGCGGCGGCCGATGTCGTAACCCTCGTCCACGTTGTTCAACTCCAGGCCATGCCCGTCCGTGTTCAAGGAATGCAGGGCCGCATTCAAGGCAATACCTAGTGCGGTACCGTCGTGGCTGTCGTGGAAAATACGCACGGGGGCATGACCTTCGGGCAACGTTGCCAGCGCCTCTTTCCAGCCCTCGGCCAGCGCCTGGGCTTGCAGGGCGGGTCTCAGCGGCTTGCCCTCGGCATCGTGCAGCATCACCTTGATCGGCCGATGCAGATGCCCCAGTTGCGGCATGCGGTCGAACTCGTCGATCTGATGCTGCGGCCAGCGCACTGGCAGCCAAGGGGTCTGCGTGAAGTTGCCGGGGCCGACGTTGTTGGTGTGCTTCCAGAGTTCGGGGAGGGTTGCCTGCCACTCTTCGGTGGGGAGGGTGCCGGGGAACCAGGGATCCTGTACGCCACGTGCACGTTGCCGGGCCTCGTACTCCTCCCCGACGCGCCGCTCGGCCTCGAAGTAATGGAACCACAGCTTGCTCAGATCAAATCGCGTGTCCTGGTTGTTCTCGCGATAGGTGGGCGCATAGGGGCGCAGATAGCGGTCTACCCGATCGCTGCGCGCCAGGGTTAGTACTGCGGTGGTGTCGATGATATCGGGAACATAGTGGCCCTCTGAAATGAGAGGCTCATCCTGCGGACTGTAGCGGTCACGCATGACCTCTCCATCGCGCACTGCCAGGACGACTGCAGGCGGTTCAGGGTTTTCATCGAAGAAGTTATAGATCTTCTCGATCGTTGGCTGCGCACGCGTGGTGTTGGCATCCTGTTGCCACAGAAACAACGTAACGCCAAGCGAGCCACCAAATCGACCTGCGTCAATCAGCCCAGCCGCGCCCATGAACTCGAACTTCCCGACATTCGGCGGTTCCACAGCGAAGCTGGGGATCGGCCAGTAAGCAACCGCATCGCTGACCGCGTACTTGAACGCTGCGCCCATTCTTATCTCAGCGCTGTCTCGTCGCCATTGTTCCGAGTCCGTGTAGTCGAGTGGATCCTGCGAATAGATAGACGCAAAGTCACTTCGCTTCTCGCGGATCTTCTTCCAAACAGAAGTCTGATGGGACGCCCCAGGTGCCATGCCGATCCCGCGGATCTCCAGTGACCACGTTGGATCATCTCGATCAACCACTTCTAGCCCAGCGGCCGGCAGCGCGCCCGGCGGTGCCTCCAGGGGTGATCTGCTGGTCGCTGCGTTGAACGCCCAATGCCCACCAAACGCCAGTGCCACCAGAGCGCTGATTGCTGCCCCGCCCATGAGAACTGCCTTAGCCATATAGCCCATCTCCTTCATGGTCATCGCAGCGTCTCCGTCTGTTGTAAGCGCCAATGCCAGCAACAATGCGCCCCATGCCATGCTCAGCAGGCCGGCACACCAGGCGTAAGGTCTCGCACTTGGGCGCGCATCCTGGAAGTTCGGCATGCTCAGCCGCCTTCCGGGATGCGGCCATCAACCAGCGAGGGCAACCTTTTTAGATCTACCAATGAGGCAGGAGGGAACTCACCTGTCAGGTAGTACTTGCCCGAAGCCTTCACCAGATCTCGAACTCTCGGATCGAGCTCTGCCCACTTCGAATTCTTCTGCAATTTCTCCATTTCTTTATCCGTCATCCGCCAATCCGCCATCAACGTCAGCAGCTCCCGCCACTCCGGATCGTCCAGGCTGTGCCCTTGCCCGATCGCCACATCCATTGCGGTCACCCAGCGATGGTTCTCCGGATCACGCAGCACGCCAGAGTGGTAGCTGTTCTCGTCCAGAACCTCGTCGGAGCGACTCATCCAGCCCCCTATCTCGTTGGGTGTCATCTCGCGCTCTTTGCCCTTCCCCCAACCGGCGGAGCGCACGGCATGCGTCTTATCGCCGTCCTCTTTTCCCTCGTTGAACCGATCCTTTGCAGCCTTGTCGCTGAGCTTGTGCAACGCTTTCGGCAGCGGCAGGAAAGGGAAATCCGCATCCGACTTGCCCAATGCAAGCTGGGTACTGACGGCATCTGGCCTGTCCATGCCCGAGGTGGTGGGCGTCCCCTTGACGGCTTCCCCGCCGAACATCTGCGGCGCATGTGGCGGCACCAACGCCTCGCCATTGATCAGCACCTGGCTGCCCTCGGTCATGGCAATGGCAGCAGCCACCGTGCCCAGGCTTACACCACCCGCGTAGCGTGGTTCGCCTTTCGCGCGAAGCGCTTGGTGGGTCGGCGCATCGCCAATCATCACGGGCCTGCCATTCCGATGGCGCTTGGTCCACATCCGTTGCTTGAAGCCGATTTTCGCCAGTCGGGTCATGCCGGGGCGGCCGCCATCGACAAGATCGGGCACCCCCAGCGTGCCGATACCTGATACATCGGCCAGCCCTACCGTGGTGTCATCGGGGCTGAAGTACAGGTACACCTTGCCCCGGTTGTCGCGCTCTGGGAATACGACGGTGGATCCACTCTTGCCGAGCCGTTGCCCTTGACCGGAGCTCCAGCGTGGGCCCGCACGACCATACGATTTCGGTTTCCCGGCCGCGAGATCGTCCAATGAAGGCAATACATAGGGTGTCTTGGTCATCCGCTCGACAATGCGCTGCAGCGTGTGCAGTGTGTCTCCCCCGGGCCGCGTCCTCTCGGCAATGAGCGAATAAGGGCTGGCCACCATGATCGCGCAATCCGCGCAACGCTCGCCACGGTCGATCAGCAAGGCCTGCGACAGCAAAGTGATCAGCGTGCCTTGGCTGTGGCCCATGATGGTGATGGTTTCGGACGGGTAGATGCTGCGTATGGTGGCAATCAGCGCTGCCAACCGCTCGGCGGCCAGTACAAAGTAGCGCCGGTGCGGGCCAATACCCATGAACTTGGTATTGTCGAATGTCGCATTGGCAGCATGCCGCTTGATGCTGTCGTAGCCCTTGCCATACATCTCCGGCAGGTTGTTGGTGGCATTGGCAAAGAACCCGCCCGGCTTACCGAAGTGGCGATCAAGACGATTGCCATTCTTGTCCTGGTACTGAGTGCGCACCTTGGCGGGATCACCGTTCTCATCCCGGAGGATCTCGTTCTTTGCGGCGCGGTAGCCCAAGTAGAACGGGATCAGCACGCTCTTGGCAGTCTTGTCGTCGCGCTTGTAGAGATAGGTATCGGGGTCATCGAGAACGTCGACGTCGTCCTCGTCGTGCGTCCTGCGATCCTTGCTCTTCGCCACCCAGAACCGTTCGCCGTACCGCCCCGGCTTCAGATCCTGCCGGTCCAGCCGCTCATTCAGCCCTTGGCACAGTCCAGTCTCCACCGAGGCATAAGATGCACCCGGGTCATTCACACCATGCAGAAAGATCACCACGCCCGGCCGTGCCCGCGGGATGGCCACGTTCTTCGGCTGGGTAGCATTGGGCAGCAAGCGGGTGGCGAGGTTGTCCGTTACGATGCGCTCAGCCATCGGTTTCTCCTTGGGCATCTTCGATTTTCTGTCGCGCCTGTATCTGCACGCGCTGCATGCCATCACGCTGCACGGCTTCGCCCAGCCCTTCGGCGTCGGCAGTGCCCTGCACGGTGTCTCCATCGTCAAGCGACAGCGTGTGCTGCACGCCTGCGGCAACGGCCTGCAGATCGCCTTCGTAATGGAAGCGCAGCTGCCGGCTGGCCGGCTCCCGTGCAAATGCCGGCGTGTCGGCGCTTTCGGTCTTCGCGCCCAACCAGTCATGGCGCGCGGCGTGCACCACGGCGGCTCCGTCGGTGCCCAGCTCGATGCCGCCGCCAAGCGTGAGATAGCTGCCATCGTCGGCCACCAGACGGATACGCGGTGCGGAGATCACCACCTCGCCCTCGCCCGCCGCCATCAGCAGGTTGTTTTCCGCATGCGCCTGCAGATCGGCCTGCTGCGCCTGCAGGATCACATCGCCGTGGTTGGCGATCACCTGCAGGTGCTCATCCTGCGCGTAAAGGGAAAGCCCACGCCCCGCCATCAGCCGGGTGTGGCCGCCGCTGCTGCTCTGTACATCGTCGGTTGCCACCACATCGTGGTTGCGGCCGGCGTACTGCAGTTGGGAAGCAGGGGTGGCACTGACCAGCCCCCCTTCCGCCGCCACGGCCACAAGCGGTGCCCCTTCCCCTGGCGCGTTCGCATCGGGCCATTCGCGCAGGGCGCGCACAAGCTCCGCCATGCCTTCGTCCTCGCAGGCTGAGGCACCACGCGCGGTGGCCGCCTCACCCAGGCCCCGGAAGAGCTGGGTGCAGTCGTCCAGGAGTGCCAGCAGTTCCTGCCGGTCCAATTGCTCGCCCGACGCCATCTGGCGCGCATAGGTGCTGAGCAGCACCCCGTGCGCAGCGCGCAGGGCCAGTGCGGCATCGGTCCGCAGTTCGGCACCCTCGCCGCGCGGCTGGGCGTGTCCGTCCCTGCGTGGCGTGCTCAAGTGGCCCAGGTTCAGTTCGCTGGCAAATGGACTGGCGGCCAGGCGCGTACGGACTTCACCTGAAGTGTTGTCCATCAACAGCTCGCCGTAGCCTTCGCCGCCGTGCTCACGCGACTGCATGCCTGCCAGCGCGCGGTTGCCGGGCAGGCCATGCTGGCCACTGAACCTTGGCGGCGCCTGGCGTCCGTTATGCAGCGCGCCCACCACCACGGGGCGATCAATATCCCCGTGCAGGAAGGCGACCAGCACTTCCTGGCCGACGCGTGGCAGAAACTGGTACCCGAACCCATCCCCAGCCCCGGGCCAGGACACACGCACCCACGTTGAGGAGCGTTCGCTGGCCTCCGGCGTATCGGACGGGTGCTGGTCAGACTCCTGCCAGTGGAAACGGATGCGGATGCGCCCGAGTTCATCGGTATGGACCTCCTCGCCCGCAGGGCCCACCACGGTTGCGGTCTGCATGCCATGGACGGTGGGGCGATCGAACAGACCGGCGTAACGGGGTACCAGCGGTACGCCGGCGGCCACGGCGGTGAACCGCAGATAGTCGCCGTAACCGGCGGCCAGGTGTTCGCCGGCAATGGCCTCATCAACCGCAGGCGAACACAGCGCCACCTCCAGCAGGTTGTTACGCAGTTCGGTGTGCGTGGACGTAGTGATGAAGGCGGAAGGCTGCCGTGCCGTATCCGCACTGGCGGATGGATCTTCGAGCACGAAGCTGCTGGCGATGGGAAGGTCGCTGGGCGGTCCCTCGCCATGGAACGTAGCGGCTTTCATCTCTTCGGCCTGCATGCGAAGGCGGGCGTACGCGCCCAGCTCGCGGTCGTGGTCGGCGTAGTACGGTGCAAGTGCCTGGTAGTCGCTCAGGGAGCGGCCGGCCTGATGGCTCCCACTGCCCTGCTCCACAACGGTTTCATCCCGGCCACGCAGCGCGCAGGCGGGACGATAGTCGTGGCTGGCCAGTGCGACGCTGTGCGTGGTGAGCTGGCTGACCCGTTGCCACTGGCTGATCCACTGCTGGCGGCCCGTTGATGCAGCGCCCGCCGCCAGGAGCTGCAGCGACCGGGGCGGCTCGTCTGGCAGGCTACCGGCATCGGTCAGGACCATGTGATGGCCACCGCTGTCGTCGCCGCCATCGAACCTGAAGAAGTACGTGATGCCCTCTTCGGCGAGCAAGCGGTCGATGAAATGCTGGTCACTTTCGTTGAACTGCACGCAGTAGGACCGCGGGCTGTAGTGCCGGTCGAGCAGAGTGCGATAGGAGAAACAGGCCCCGATGACGGGATTTCGGGCCATGTGCTCGTCAAGGATGGCAGCGACGATCTCTGGCACGGTCCGGTCCTGGAACACCCGGCAGGTACGGCGGCGATCGAGCATCGACAGGGCCGACTCCACCGTCAGCTCGACCGTCGAATAATGCCCGCTGCCGCCGCCCGCAACGATGCCTGACACCACGCCACACAGCCAGCGCCGCTGCTGGCCACCGGTGTCGATGCCGAACGCCACGATGCGTCCTTTCAGCGCATCGGTGTCAGCGGCGGCATCGTTGCCCCGGCAAAGGACATCCAGCCGGAAAGATTCATTCAATGCGTCGCGGTAGCGGAGCGCATGCGGCCAGAGTGCAGGTGCCGGGGCCCGCCCAGGCCAGCGGATATCGATCCGGCGGCTTCGGGAATCCACGGGCACGGGCCCGGTCAGCAGCCGTCCATTCATGAATCACGTCCTTGGGAATGCGTCAATCAGCCGGGCTACACTCTGCCCGGCAGCGCACTACCAATGGTTGCATTCTTGTGGGACGCGGCCGGTTGCGACTCGGCCAGAGTCAGAAGCGATTCTGAGTGTCGCAATTGAACCGAGATTGTTTACGTGTCCATTGGCGACACACGCCATGGCACCTGGAGGCACAGGACGGACAGGGCCATTTGCGACTCACTCGGCGTGAAGGCGCGTGCCCGCACCTGAAAGGGAGCGATACCTAACGGCTGTGGACTTCCACGTCCAGCAGCAGGCCCTCGTGGATGTCCACCCAGCGTTCCACCACGCGGTCCAGTTCCTTCTGCGCCTCGTCCAGTTGCTCGGGGTTGAGCAGCGCGCGGGCGGTGTAGAGATCGGAGACGAGCTGTCGCAGGGTCGATTCCAGGATGGCGACCGACGGCCCTTCCAGCCCCGGCAACTGCAGCGCGGGGCTTTCGCCAAGGGTTCCGTACAGCGTGACCTGGAGCTTGCTCTGCATGATCGACTTCCCTGCGGGTGGACATGGGCAGTCGTCATGTTTACCGCGTATTGGTGACAGGCGCATGTGCCCTGGCGTGATCGCCCCTGCTGCTGGATGGCTTGAGCCGCAGAGCGCCCCCGCCAGCGGGCCCAGTCCAGGCAGACGTTGCGCGCATCCGGATCGATGGCTATGTTCGGGCACGACTGCGCAGACAGCAGAAAATTTGTCGGTGCCGCTGCGAAACTCGCGAGGAGTACATGAAGGGAAAATGCTGACGTTCGGATTGTTCGTTTGAGTACGGAAATCCGTCAGTGTGGCCCTCCTTCCTGTGCAGTCTATCCAGTTGGATTTCCAGCTGCGTACTGTCCGATACCTGATCTCCGCACCGGCTGTCGCAATTGAACCAAGTGGCAGCGTGCTGCGTGACGCATCCGTTCCTTCTCACGCGCGAAGTTCAACGCCAGAAAAATGTAGGTGAAACAGCGGATTTCATAGCCTCCGGCGTATGCAATACTGCGGCGCGCTTTGATGGCTGTCGCGGATGCCCTTGGTGTTGCGCGCAGGCATGTGCACAAGATGGATTGCCACCGACAAAGGGTGGCCGGGTCGGCAAAGCCCGTAGAGGTGTTGTAAACGCTTGCCAGCCGGCGTCGCCTTGTGCGGCGCCGGCTGGCAATCCGTCCGCGTTCCATGGCGGGCGGTGCGTGGGGGTGCTTGCACCCGCCGGTATCAACATCTCCCGGTCTTTGCCGCCACGTACCGTCCGCCACCTATTCCGGTGGCGCTGCCGTCTTCTCTGTACGGAGCACATGCCATGAACGCAAAGCACGTCCCTTTCCCGGGCCGCAACCACGACGATCCGACCAGCACCAACGCCGACGACGCCGCGCCTGATCCCCATAGTTTCATTGCCAGCCTGCAACGCATCGGCGCGGGTGCCGGCAGCGATGGCCATCCTTGGCCCGAGCCCAATCTGGCGATCGGCCGGCGCATCCAGTTGTCCGATGGCGATTGCGCGCTTGCCGGGCTGCGTATCGTGCATGAAGTGCTGCTGGCCGCCGAGCGCAGCCGCCAGAACGGCGGGCCGGAACATGATGTAGGCCCGCGCGTGATGGAAGGCCTGATGATGGCCTGCCTGGAACTGGGTACGTACGCGGCCGAGCGGGTACGGCCGCGGTAGTCAGGCGCTGGCGGATGACTGGGGAGACGCCGGGCATGGCCCGGCGCTACCTGGCTGCGTGGGAGGCTTCATCCACGCATGGCGTGGATCTACTCGTGGGTCGCCAGATCGTGCAGGTGCTGCGGCATGGCGTCCACGGCGCCTATCGTGTTGGTGGTGGTGAAGTACTCATGCCAGCCTGTGGCGCTGATGCCGGCGACCAGTGCATCGGCGTCGGCGCGGCTGGTGCACTGCCAGACGGCGTAGAACTGATCGGCGCTGCCATGCGGTACATCGTGGGCGACGCGGCCCATTGCCAACGGCGTGATGCGCGCTGCGTCGAACTGCTGCATGCCGGCGCTGATGCGGGCGAAGAAGGCGCTGCGTTGCTCGGGCGGGAGTGCAGCCCAGGCGGGAGTTGCGGTGTAGTGCTCGATGAGGATGTGGGGCATTGGGGCCTTCCTTGGGTTGGTGGTGTTGGATCGTCCGCCGGGCATGGCCCGGCGCTACCGAAGGGAGCGTTGGGCGCGCTTGCGGATGTACGTGTTTGCTGCGCTGCTGTGTTCGCGCTGCCAGCGCGCGCAGAGGTCGCGCACCCACTCGGGTTGTGTCTTGCTGGCATCGTTGAGCCAGTTGCCCACCGAGTCCTGCACGTAGCGCTCGGGGTCGTTCGCCAGGGCTTCCAGCAGCGGCAGTGCGTGTTGCGGTTGTTGCTTGAAGAGGGCGATGTGGCTGGCCCAGACGCCGCGCGGGCGCAGTGCTTCGCAGGCGAAGCGGCGCAGGTAGGGCGAGGCTTCATGCGCCCACGGCAGCAGCAGTTGCAGCGCCTGCTGTGGCGCCGCCACGAGATCGGTACGCACTGCCAGCCACGCCCATTCGCGTACGCCGAAGTGCGCGTCATCGGCCAGTGGCTGCATCGCCTGCAGTTTCCCGGCCAGCGCCAGCGTGGCATCACTGCCGATGAGGTAGCAGGCCCAACCGCGTACGGTGTCCGAGCGATGCGACTGCCAGCGCGCGGGATCACCCTGCCCTGCTTCGCGCAGCAGTGTTGCCGCCAGCGCCATGCGTTGGGTGATGCCCTTGCTGGCGGCAGCGCGCATGCGCTGCACGGCGGCGTCTGGCAGCGCCGCAACCGTGTGCAGCAACGTTGCGAAATCCACGGCAAGACATTCGGCCAGATGCGTGCTGGCCGCCTCGCCGATATCCAGTTCGTGCCTCCGCTCGGCGCTGATGGCAGCGCTCATGGCGTGGCCTCGCGCCCACTGTCGGTGTGCAGCCAGACCTTGCCCAGCAGCTGCGAAAGCTGCGCTTGTTCGGTGGCATCCAGGCCATTGAACAGTCCGCCGATCCAGTGCGTGTGCTGGTTGAACAGTTCCTCGGCAAGGCGTCTGCCGCGTGCGGTCAGCACGATCTGCAGGCGGCGGCCGTCCTCGGCATCGTGCCTGCGCTGCAGCAGGCCTTCGCGCTGCAGCCCGTCGAGCAGGCCGCTGATGGTGGCGCGGGTGACGCCTGCGCGCTCGGCCAGCTCGTGCGGCGGCAGCGTGCCGCCGGCGCCGTGCAGCAGGAACAGCACAATGAAGCGGCCTTCGCTGAGGCCGTGTGGGGCAAGCCGGGTGGCGCAGTCGCGGTCGATGGCGGTGGACAGGGAAAGCAGCTGGAAACATAGACGGAGCTGAGCCAGGTTGGCGTGGCCGCGGCGGGCAGCCTCGTCGATGAGGGCGGTGTGTTTTGCTTCCAGCATGACACTCACATCAATGATTAGGCGACTAATTATATTGGTATGAGCTTACCAATCAAGCCTGTGCTCGTTCACTCCACTAGGGGATCGGGTAGTTGCGCGCCTGCTCGAATGCCTCGTAGTCCGCCTCAACCTGCGGATCCTGATACGAAGCGGCCAGGTCGGCACCCGCGTTCTCACCGTCGAGCCCGCGCAGTTCCATGATGCTGCGGTTCCAGACATGTCTGCCAGCGACTGGGCCCAGATAGGGTGCGAGATAGGCATCGAGATGGCCTTGGCCAGGCTGTTCGATTTCCTCCGTCAATGCAGCCAGGTAGGCGTTCTTGCCTGTCCGCGTCCAGTCTACGGATATGCCCGCACGGTGACAGAGTTCGGAGTGGACAACCAGCATCGTGCGGCCATTCCCATCAAGAAATGGATGCCCATACGCGAAGATCCCCATGATCTCACCCGGGCATTCGCGCATCCTCTGCGTGTCATTTGCAAGCCGAAGCGCATACGCGACCGCCCGCCGGCACTCCGAAGGATGACAGAAATGGACATCACCCTTGCTGACATGCTTTCCCGGCACAAGCATCTGCCGATCCTGACCCGCCCACGGGTAGAGTCCCTCGAACAGGATCCGATGGACCTCCAGGAAAGCGTCATAGTCCACCTCCTCAACCTGCTCGAGAAAGGCAAGTGCGGCCGGCAGTTGCGCGCGGAACAGTTGATGTTCCGCAATCTTGATCAGATCGGGATCCTTCTCACCTTCGTGATTCCGCAGATAGCCTGCAGATGCGAAATCACCGAAGGCATCAAACATCCTTGAGCCTGCGATGATGCTCCATCACCAGCTTGACCATTTCGCGCGCTGGCAGCTTGCCATGGCGCGTCAATGCCACCAGTAGATCATCCGTCTCATCGCTGGCCACGCTATCGCCGGCGAGCGACGTCACCGCCGTCGCCCAGGCGTCCATGTAGCCGACCGTATGAACAACCCCCTCCTGCTTGGCGCGCATCCGCGCCCAACGGGTAACGCCGGTCAGTGGCGGTCGCTTCGAAGGGTGAAGCCCTGCCAAAAGCGTGTGGCGTCCCAATCTCGCAATCGCAGCGGGCCGCGCGTAGATACCGCGCTGGATGCGCTCCAGCTGTCGTGATTCCACCAGCGCCTTCAGTGCCGCCCCGACCTGGCGGCGCCCACCCAGACCATCAAATTCCGAGCGAAGGAATGCCTCCGCTTTCCGGGGCCTGATCTTCCGAAGAATCTGACCTTTGATGTCCATGTAAGCATGCTAACACAGCGAAGGTAAATTCATTTATATCAAGCAGTTGGAAGATTTCATGGCAGGCATCGCGATCCGCATCCACAAAAAAACCCCGCCTTCCGGCGGGGTTTTTCATTACGTCGGGAACGCGTGGACTTAGAAGTCCATGCCGCCCATGCCACCCATGCCGCCCATGCCACCGGCGCCACCCATGGCCGGCTCGTCCTTCTTCGGAGCTTCGGCAACCATGGCTTCGGTGGTGATCATCAGGCCAGCGATCGAGGCAGCGTTCTGCAGCGCCGAACGGGTCACCTTGGTCGGGTCCAGGATGCCGAACTGCAGCATGTCGCCGAACTCGCCGGTGGCGGCGTTGTAGCCGAAGCTGCCGGTGCCTTCCTTGACCTTGTTGATGATGACCGACGGCTCTTCGCCGGCGTTGGCCACGATTTCGCGCAGCGGGGCTTCCATCGCACGCAGGGCGATCTGGATGCCGTGGTTCTGGTCTTCGTTGGCGCCCTTCAGGCCAGCCAGCGAGGTGACCGCACGGACCAGGGCAACGCCGCCGCCCGGGACCACGCCTTCTTCAACGGCTGCACGGGTAGCGTGCAGGGCGTCATCGACGCGGTCCTTCTTTTCCTTCATTTCGATTTCGGTCGACGCGCCGACCTTGATCACGGCAACGCCGCCGGCCAGCTTGGCAACGCGTTCCTGCAGCTTCTCGCGGTCGTAATCCGAGGAGGTGTCCTGGATCTGGGTCTTGATCTGGCCGACGCGTGCGTCGACGGCAGCCTTGTCACCCACGCCATCGATGATGGTGGTGTTTTCCTTGGAAACCTGCACCTTCTTGGCGCGGCCCAGGTCCTTGATGGTGGCCTTTTCCAGCGACAGGCCAACTTCTTCGGAGATCACGGTGCCGCCGGTCAGCACGGCCATGTCTTCCAGCATCGCCTTGCGACGGTCGCCGAAGCCCGGAGCCTTGACGGCCACGACCTTGACGATGCCACGGATGGTGTTGACCACCAGGGTAGCCAGCGCTTCGCCTTCGACTTCTTCGGCAACGATCAGCAGCGGCTTGCCGGCCTTGGCGACGCCTTCCAGCACCGGCAGCAGGTCACGGACGTTGGAGATCTTCTTGTCGTGCAGCAGGATGAACGGGTCATCCAGGTCAGCGGTCTGCGACTGCTGGTTGTTGATGAAGTACGGGGACAGGTAGCCGCGGTCGAACTGCATGCCCTTGACCACGTCCAGCTCGTTGTCCAGGCCCGAGCCTTCCTCAACGGTGATCACGCCTTCCTTGCCGACTTCCTTCATCGCGTCAGCGATGATCTGGCCGATCGACTCGTCCGAGTTGGCCGAGATGGTACCGACCTGGGCGATCGCCTTGTCGTCGGCGGTCGGCTTGGAGATGTTCTTCAGCTCGGCAACGGCGGCCACGACGGCCTTGTCGATACCACGCTTCAGGTCCATCGGGTTCATGCCGGCGGCCACAGCCTTGGCGCCTTCGCGGATCAGGGCCTGGGCCAGCACGGTGGCGGTGGTGGTGCCGTCGCCAGCGTCGTCGTTGGTGCGCGAAGCAACTTCCTTCACCATCTGCGCGCCCATGTTCTCGAACTTGTCAGCCAGTTCGATTTCCTTGGCGACGGAGACGCCGTCCTTGGTGATGGTCGGAGCGCCGAAGCTCTTTTCCAGCACGACGTTGCGGCCCTTCGGGCCCAGGGTGGCCTTGACGGCATTGGCGAGAACGTTGACGCCGCGCACCATGCGCGAACGGGCGTCTTCACCGAAACGAATATCCTTGGCAGCCATTGCGATTACCTCGATGTTTGCGCCGGGCCAGGCCCGGCGACGAAAAGGGATGTCTTACAGGAAAGCAGGTCGCGCCGAGGCTCAGCCGATGATGGCGAGCACGTCGTCTTCGCGCAGGACCTTGTACTCGACGCCTTCGCTCTTGTACGAGCTGCCGGCGTACTGGCCGTAGATGACCTTGTCGCCAACCTTCAGCGACGGGGCGCGCACGGTGCCGTTGTCCAGGGCCTTGCCCGGGCCGACGGCGACGACTTCACCCTTGGTGGACTTTTCCTTGGCCGAATCCGGAATGACGATGCCACCGGCGGAGATTTCGTCGGCTTCGATCGGCTTGACCACAACGCGGTCGTGCAGCGGCTTGATGCTCATGAGAGACCTCTTAAGTTATTGATTGGTCTGAAAAAGTCTGGCGATGTTAGCACTCACCCCAGGTGACTGCCAGCATTGCTCGTGAAAAAGCCCGACAGGTCGGGAGCAGGACAGAGATGGAGCTGCCCCCGGGCCTTTCAAGCCCCGTGGCGGAAAATTTTTCGACCGTGCGCTGCGGCGACGGACAGACGGGGGCCAGGGCTGGTTTCCGCAATTTTGGTGAACTGCGTCGCAGTGTCAGATATCTGACGTTCAGTTACGGCAAAGTGTCACGCGTTCGGCCTTAGGCTCGCCCGGCATTCCCAATCACAAGGAGTAGTCGATGCGATTGCTGTCCCCGCTCGCCGCCGCCTGCCTGCTGGCGCTGGCCGCCGCGCCGGCCCAGGCCGAGGTCTTCATCAACGAACTGCACTACGACGACAGCACCCCGGCCGGTGACGTCGGCGAAGCCATCGAAGTGGTCGCCACCGCGGGCGAGGACCTGTCCGGCTACCGGCTGTACCTGTACAACGGCGCCAACGCCTCGGCGGCCGTGGTCTACGACAACAAGCCGGTGCCGGCCGGCACCGCCGCCGGTTGCGGCAGTGCCACCCTCGCGGTGGTTACCTACCCGACCAACGGCCTCCAGAACGGCCCCAACGACGGCATCGCCCTGGTCGACGCCAGCGGCAAGGTGGTCCAGTTCCTCAGCTACGAAGGCGCGATCACCGCCTCCGGTGGCCCCGCCGCCGGCATGACCAGCCAGAACATCCCGGTTGCCGAAACCAACAGCACCGCCCCGGGCACCTCGCTGCAGCTGACCGGCAGCGGCAGCCAGTACGCCCACTTCACCTGGGCTGAATCGGCCGGTGAAACCTTCGGCCGCTGCAACAACAACCAGACCTTCAACGGCGGTGGCGGTACCCCGGGCGGCCCGAACACGCCGCCGTCGGTCACCACCACCACCCCGGCGCAGGGCAGCAGCACCTTCCCGGCCGCGGCCGACCTGGAAGTGGTGTTCAGCGAGACGGTGACCCTGGCCAGCGGCGCCTTCGCCCTGAGCTGCGGCAAATCCGGCAGCGTGCCGCTGACCTGGCCGGGCAGCGGCAAGACCGTGAAGCTGTCGACCAACACCGCCCTGGTGGCCGGTGAGGCCTGCCGCTTCGACATCCGCGCCGCGCGCATCACCGACAACCAGGGCGCGCACCCGGCCGCTGACAGCCGCATCGCCTTCACCGTGGCCAGCACCACCGGCAACCCGGACCCGGGCAATCCGGACCCCGGCAATCCCGGCAACCCGGGCACCCCGGAGGGCTACTACTCCAAGGTGAACACCTCCAGCCCGAGCCAGCTGCGCTGCTCGCTGCACGAGACCATCAAGGGCCACACCGCCTACCCGTACAGCGGCTCGGGCACCAGCACCTGGACCATCCTGGAAATTGCCGACGAGGACCCGAACAACAGCGGCAAGATCCTCGACGCCTACCGCAACCACAGCTACACCAAGGTGAGCAGCCGTGCGGGCACGGGCAGCGGCCTGACCTACAACCGCGAGCACACCTGGCCGAACTCGCTGGGCTTTGCCAGCACCACCGGCGACAAGGGCCTGCCGTACGCCCCGTACACCGACACCCACATGCTGTACCTGACCGATGCGCAGTGGAATGCCGACCGCGGCAACAAGCCGTTCGGCAAGTGCGATGCCAACTGCGGCGAGCGCGCCACCGAGGCCAACAACGGCCAGGGCGGCGGCAGCGGCGGTTACCCGGGCAATTCCAACTGGGTGCGCACCCCCGACGGCAACACCGGCACCTTCGAGGTGTGGGGCAAGCGCAAGGGCGACATGGCGCGTGCGGTGATGTACATGGCCATCCGCTATGAGGGCGGCAAGGATGCGGCCACCGGCCAGTCCGAACCGGACCTGGAGCTGACCGACGACCGCAGCAAGATCGTCAAGACCAGCAGCTCGCCGGCCTACATGGGCCTGCTGTCGACCCTGATCGACTGGCACCTGTCCGATCCGCCGGATGCCGCCGAACGTGCTCGTAATGACGTGATCTACTCGTTCCAGGGCAACCGCAACCCGTTCATCGACCACCCGGAATGGGCCACCCCGGCCCTGTTCACCTCGGCAAAACCGACCAGCTGCCAGCTGGCCAACTGACCGCGCAACGCAGCGGTCCATGCCGCCGCCGGGCCCAGACCCGGCGGCGGCCCTATACTCGGCGGTCATGTCGACCGTCGATCCCGTCCTGCTGCTGTTGACCACCTGCCCCGACCGGGCCAGTGCCGAGCGCATCGCGCACGCGCTGGTCAGCGAGCGCCTGGCTGCGTGCGTCACCCGGCTGGAGGGGGCACAGTCGACCTACCGCTGGCAGGGCGACGTCACCACCGACGCCGAACTGCAGTTGCTGGTGAAGACCACGGCGAGCCGCGTCGATGACGCGATCGCCCGCATCGTCGAACTGCATCCGTATGAACTCCCGGAGTGCATCGCGGTCGAAACCCGGGCCGGCCTGCCGGCGTATCTGGACTGGATCCGGGCACAGACCCGGGAGGACACCGATTGATGAAGTTGTTTGCTCGTGGCGCCGCACTGTGCGCCCTGCTCTGGCTGTCCCTGCCGGCCTTCGCGCTGGATGAGAAGGATCTGCTGCCGGTCGACCAGGCGTTCGCGCTGACCGCCACCGCGCCCGAACGTGGCCAGCTGCAACTGCAGTTCAAGATCGCGCCGGGCTATTACCTGTATCGCCACCGCACCAGCGTCAAGGCCGACCCGGCCTTCAACGCCGGCGCGCTGCAGATGCCCAAGGGCGACAAGCACCACGACGATTTCTTCGGCGAGGTCGAGACCTATCGCGAGCGCCTGCTGGCCACCCTGCCCGGCACGCCCGCCGATGCCGCCGGCACCATCAGCCTGGAAGTGCGCTACCAGGGCTGCGCCGATGCCGGCGTCTGCTACCCGCCGCAGAAGCGCATCGTGCAGGTGGCCCTGCCCGGCGCCGGCGGCAAGGCCGCGCTGCCCACCGCGCGCGCCACCGGCGTGAGCCCGTTCAACAACCCGCTGGCCGGTAGCGGCGGTGGCCTGCGCCTGCCGGGCGCCAGCAACACCCAGGCCCTGCCGCTGCCGTCGGAACAGGCGTTCGGCTTCGATGCCATCGCCAGCGATGGCAACACCCTGCTGCTGCGCTTCACCCCCGCACCGGGCTATTACCTGTACCGCGACCGCACCTCGCTGAAGCTGGAAGGCAGCACCGGCGTGCTGGCCGACAAGCCGCGCTGGCCGGCCGCGCAGTCGCACCGCGATGAGCACTTCGGCGATGTCTCGGTGTACTTCAACCAGGTGGAAGTGCCGCTGCCGTTGCGCCGCACCCGCACCGAGGCCGTGGACAGCACCCTGGTGGTGACCTTCCAGGGCTGCCAGACCGATGGCATCTGCTACCCGCCGATGACCCGCCGGGTGAAGCTGTCGATTCCGGCCGGCACGCTGACCGCCGCCGGCAATGGCACGGCCACTGCGGCGCCTGCCACGGCCAGCGACAGCCCGCGCGAGGAGGCCGATGGCACGCCGCGGCGCCTGCTGCCGACCGTGCCCAACGATGCCACCGACGCTGCCGTTGACAGCGCCGCGGGCGGTGATGCGTTCGCCGCCGATGCGCAGCAGGACAATGCCAAGCGCACCAAGCCGCCGGGCAGCGTGCCGAAGACCGACAGTTCACTGCTGTGGGTGCTGCTGCTGGCCCTGGGCGGTGGCCTGGTACTGAACCTGATGCCCTGCGTGCTGCCGATCCTGTCGCTGAAGGTGCTGAGCCTGGCGCAGAGCGGTGAGAGCGCCGAGCGTGCCCGCAGCCATGCCATGTGGTACACGCTGGGCGTGCTGGTGGCCTTCGCCGTGATCGGCGCGTTGATGGTGGGCCTGCGCATGCTCGGCAACGCGGTGGGCATCGGTTTCCAGCTGCAGCACCCGGGCGTGGTGGCGGCGCTGGCTTACATCATGTTCGCCGTCGGCCTCAGCCTGTCCGGCGTGTTCACCATGGGCGGCGGCATCGGCAACCTGGGCCAGTCACTGGCCCGCCGCAGCGGCCCGGCTGGCGATTTCTTCACCGGCGTGCTGGCCTGCGTGGTCGGCAGCGCCTGCGTGGGTCCGTTCTTCGGCCCGGCCGTGGCCTACGCCTTCGTGGCACCGCCGATCGCGGCGATGCTGGTGTTCCTGTTCCTCGGCCTGGGCCTGGCCCTGCCGTTCCTGCTGATCGGCTTCGTGCCGGCCCTGGCCCGCCGCCTGCCCAAGCCCGGCCCGTGGATGGAAACGCTGAAGCACGTGCTGGCCTTCCCGATGTATGCCGCCGCGCTGTGGCTGCTGTGGGTGCTGGGCAAGCAGCGCGGCGTGGACGGCATGGCGCTGGCCCTGGGTGGCCTGCTGCTGCTCACTGCCGGCCTGTGGCTGTTCGAGACCAGCCGCTGGCGCAGCAAGCGTGGCGCCAGCCTGCTGGGCGTGCTGCTGGCCCTGGCGGCGCTCGCCCCGGTGTGGGGCGTGACCCAGCTGGCCCCGCCGGCGCGCGCCGCCCAGGCCGCCAGTGACAATGTGGTGGAGTATTCGCCGCAGATGCTGGACCGCCTGCGTGCGGACAACCGCGTGGTGTTCGTGAACATGACCGCCGACTGGTGCGTGAGCTGCAAGGCCAACGAACGCGCGGTGCTGTCGCGCCCGGAGTTCAAGGAACTGCTCAAGCGCACCAACGCGGTGTACATGCGCGGCGACTACACCAACGTGGACCCGCAGATCACCGCGTTCCTGGATGAGCACAAGGCCGTGGGCGTGCCGCTGTACGTGGTGTACGGCCCCGGCGCACCGCCGACCGTGCTGCCGACGCTGCTGACCCAGGCCCTGGTGGAAGAAGCGCTGCTGCGCACCGCCCGATGAGCTGGCAACGGCCCGCACTGCTGTGGACAGCGGTGCTGGCCTCCGGCCTTGGCCTGTGGGCCGGGCATCGGTTGACGCCAGCGCCGGCGGCTTCGACGCCCGCTGATATGAAGTCTCCGATGCCTGTCCTTCGCGCCGGCGATGCGTTGCCGGCGCTGGTACTGCCCGGCGTGGACGGGCAAGCACTGGACATCCGCCAGCGTTTCCGCGGGCGACCGCTGCTGGTGAATGTCTGGGCCAGCTGGTGCGGGCCCTGCATCGAGGAAATGCCCGAGCTGGCGCGCTTCGCCGACGCGCAGGGCACGCACGGCGTGCAGGTGCTGGGCCTGGCACTGGATACGCCGGAGGGCGTGGCTGATTTCCTGCAGCGGGTGCCGGTGGGCTACCCGATCGTGCTGGACACCCCGGGCCCGCGCGATGCCAGCGTGCAGCTGGGCAATGCGCAGGGGCTGCTGCCGTACAGCGTGTTGTTTGATGCGCAGGGGCGGATGGTGAAGGCCAAGCTGGGGCCGTTCGAGCACGGTGAGATTGCAGGCTGGGTGGAGTGAGGGTGTTTTGCAGGGCTTGCAGCCCTGCACCTGCAGAAGCCGAAGCAAGAGCAACAGCAACAGCGGGCATTCCGTGGGATGGCGGGGCACTGTGGGTTTGCGGGGACGCCGTGAACCCATCCATGGGGGCTTGGTCGCCGCATCCATGCGGCTCACACCCCGCAAACCCACAGTGCCCCGCCTTCGACAGTTGGCCGGCGGCTGTTGGTGGGTGCCGACCGTTGGTCGGCACATCTGTCAGATATCGAATGAACTCATCCACGCATGGCGTGGATCTACTGGAACGGCGTCCGGCAGTAGATCCACGCCATGCGTGGATGAAATCTCTCAGATATCGAAATTCCGAATTGGGGTCAGAGCCCGTTGCGCAGCAACGGGATCCGACCCCGTGCCGACCAACGGTCGGCACCCACCAAAGCAGAGCGTCGTTCCAACAGCTCGCGGAAAACTGTCGAAGGCGGGGTGGGTCCGGTTGAGGGGGTCACTTCATGGATGGGTTTACGGCGTCCCCCTCAACCGGACCCACCCCGCCAACCCACGGAATGCCAGCTTTTGACGTTGATGTTGACGTTGATTCGGCGGGTGCAGGGCTGCAAGCCCTGCAATAAAACCCTCCTTGACCGCAGCCCGTCCCCGCCCGGAGAATTACGGATTAATTCTCATTTGCTGTTGCGCAGGATGCGGGCGGCAGCCTCAACGGCCTCTCTCCCCGATGTTCAAGAACGTCCTGTTCCAACTGCACTGGCTGCTGGGCATCACGGCTGGCACCCTCCTGGCCATCATGGGCCTCAGCGGCGCCACGCTGTCCTTCGAGGACGAGCTGCTGCGCGCGGCCAATCCCGGCTTCGCCGCCATCGCCGAGCACCACGCCGACGGACAGCAGGCCCTGGCCCTGAGCGAACTGGTGCCGCTGCTGCAGGCCGGCAGCGATCGGCCGCTGCAGCGACTGCGCGTGGATGCCACCGGCCAGCGCCCCTCAGTGGCGCGCTTCGCTGGCGGCAAGGATCACTGGGTCTATTTCAATCCTTACAACGGCGAACGCTTCAGCCACCTGCGTGGCCAGGCGTTCTTCGACTTCGTCGAAGACCTGCACCGGCACCTGGCCGCTGGCGAGCGCGGCAAGGTCGTGGTCGGCAGCTGCGCCATCGCGCTGCTGTTCTTCGCGCTGTCCGGCCTCTACCTGCGCTGGCCACGGCGCTGGTGGCACTGGCGCAGCTGGCTGGCAGTGGAATGGAAACGCAGCGGCCGGGGCTTCCTGTGGAGCCTGCACTCGGTGGTCGGCACCTGGGTGCTGCTGATCTACCTGATGAGTGCGCTGACCGGCCTGTGGTGGTCGTTCGACTGGTACCGCAGCGCGGCCAACAGCGTGCTGGGCGTGCCTGCACCGGCCAAGCACAAGGTCGCCCCGGATGCGTCCCTCGATCTGCAGCACGTGGAGGACACGCTGTATGCGCAGCCCGGCGTGCGCAGCGGCTACATCGACCTGCGCCTGCCGGAAAAGCCGGGCCAGGTGCTGAACGTGCGGGTGATGTCCGGTGACCCTGCCCTGCGTGGCGGCCACCACGACCGCGCGCACGACCTGCTGCAGCTGGACCCGGCCAGCGGCGCCCTGCTGGAAGCGCGCCCCTACGAACGCCAGGGCAGCGGCGGCAAGCTGGCCACCAGCATGTTCGCGCTGCATTCGGGCAGCTACTTCGGCCTGCCCGGCCGGGTGGTGGTGATGCTCAGCAGCCTGGCCATGAGCCTGTTCTTCATCACCGGCTGGATGCTGTACCTGGACCGCCGGCGCAGCCAGCGCGCGGCACGTGCGCTGCGGCAGACCCTGCCCGCAGGGCAGGAAAGCGGCGGCGAAGGCACGCCGTGGCGGGTGATCCATGCCAGCCAGAGCGGCCTGGCCGAACAGCTGGCCTGGCGCGCGGCGGCACAGCTGCAGGCCGCCGGCCACCCGGTGCAGGTGCTGCCGCTGGCGCGGGTGACGGCTGCGCTGCTGCAGGACAGCTCGCAGGTCCTGTTCATACTCAGCACCTTCGGCGATGGCGAGCCGCCCGACAGCGCCCGCCGTGCGGCACGCCTGCTGCTGGCCCAGAGCGTGGATCTCTCGGGCCTGCGCCATGGCGTCCTGGCGCTGGGCGATCGGCAGTATCCGCATTACTGCGCGTTCGGCGCTGCGGTCGACACGTGGCTGGCAGGCAACGGGGCACAGCCCCTGTTCCCGCGCATCGACGTGGATGCCGCCTCGGTGGTGGCGCTGCGCCAGTGGCAGCGCGAGCTGGGCGCACTGACCGGCATCGACACCGATGACAGCGTGCTGCCGCCGGCCACGCAGATGCACGACTGGCAGCTGCTGGCACGCGAAACATTGAACCCGGGCAGCCTGGGCGGCGCGATCTGGAAGATCCGGCTGGCACCGCCTGCCGACACGACCTGGCAGGCCGGCGACATCCTGCACATCGCACCGCGCAACAGCGTGCAGCACACCACGACGGTGCTGGAAGCACGCGGGCTGGACCCGCTGCAGCCGCTGCTGCTCGACGGTGGCACCCGCACGCTGCTGGACCTGGCAGGCGAACGCGTGCTGCCCGACGAAGGCGCCGCGCTGCCGGTACAGGACGCTGCGCTGTGGCTGGCGGGCCTGCCGATGCTGCCCGGGCGCGAGTACTCCATCGCGTCGTGCGCCGCCGATGGTGCAGTGGAACTGGTGGTGCGTCTGGTGCACGACGCTGCGGGCCGCCCCGGCCTGGGCTCGGGCTGGCTGTCGCTGCATGCGCCGCTGGGCAGCCGCATTGCCGCGCGCGTGCACCGCAACCCCGGCTTCCACCGCCAGGCCGGCGCGCCGATGGTGCTGGTCGGCAACGGTACCGGCATTGCCGGCCTGCGCAGCCTGCTGCGCGAAGCCGCCCAGCATGGCGAACACGGCCATTGGCTGCTGTTCGGCGAGCGCCAGCGCGCGTACGACCAGCTGTTCGGCGAGGAGATCGCGCAGTGGCAGGCCGAGGGCCACGTGGCACGCGTTGACCTGGCGTTCTCGCGTGATACCGATGGCGGTGGCTACGTGCAGCACCAGCTGCAGGCCGCTACGGCGGAACTGCAGGGATGGCTGGCGCGTGGGGCGGTGATCCACGTGTGTGGCTCGCTGCAGGGCATGGCCGAAGGCGTTGACCAGGTGCTGCGTGCGGCGCTGGGCGATGATGCGGTGGAGACGCTGCTGGAGAGCGGGCGCTACCGCCGCGACGTGTATTGATCCACCTCTGGTAGTGCCGGCCGCTGGCCGGCATGACCATGGCAATGCCGGCCAGCGGCCGGCACCACCGGAGTTCCATCACGCCGCCGCGCGCGGGCGTCGCTCCGGTTGCAGGCGGAACGCCGATACCGCTTCCGCCAGAGCCTGGACCTGCGTCTGCATGTGCGCGGTGGAGGCACCGGCTTCCTCCACCAGGCTGGCATTGCGCTGGGTGCTCGATTCCATCTGCACGATGGTCTGGTTCACCTGGGCGATGCCTGCATGCTGGTCCTGCGATGCGCTGCGGATGGCGGTGAGCAGTTCCGCCAGCTGCTGCACGCTGCCGACGATCTCGCCCATGGTGGTACCGGCCTGTTCGGCCTGCACATTGCCCTGGCCGACGCGGGCCACCGAGTCTTCAATCAGGCCCTTGATCTGCTTGGCGGCCTCGGCGCTGCGCTGTGCCAGCAACCGCACTTCGGAGGCCACCACGGCGAAACTGCGGCCCTGTTCGCCGGCACGCGCGGCTTCCACGGCGGCGTTCAGCGCCAGGATGTTGGTCTGGAACGCGATGCCATCGATCAGCTGCGTGATGTCACCGATGCGACGCGACGCTTCGCTGATGCCGTGCATGGTGGCCACCACCTGGCCCACGGCCTGGCCGCCTCGTGCGGCCACCGCCGCCGCGCCCTGCACCAGCGCATCGGCACGGCCGGCGGCATCGGCGTTGCGGCCGACGGTGTCGGTCAGCTCGTGCATCGACGCAGCCGTTTCTTCCAGGTTGGCCGCCTGCTGCTCGGTGCGCTGCGAGAGATCATGGTGGCCGGCAACGATCTCGCCCACGCCCACGTCCAGCCGCGAGGTGGCCTGCTGGATGCGGGTGACGATGCGGCCGAGCTGGCCGACGGTGGCATTGGCATCGTCGCGCATGCGCGCGAACACGCCCTGCAGGTCGCCTTCCATGCGCACGCTCAGGTCACCCCGGGCCAGTGCCGCCAGCAGCGCCTGCAGGTCGCCCAGGTTGGTTTCGAACGTGGCCAGCAGGTGGTTGATGCTGGTGGACAGCGTGCGCACGAAGCCCTGCTTGCCCTCCAGGGCGATGCGGCCGTGCAGTTCGCCGTGTGCGGCGGCGTCGACCAGCGCGGCCACTTCGGTTTCCAGCAGGGTTTCCAGCGCGCGGCTGCGCCATTCCACCGCCACGCCGAGGAAGTGATCCTCGTCGATGATGGCGTTGGCGATGAGCTGGTAGCGCACGCCGAGATGATTGATCTCGCGCTCCTCGCGACGGCGTACGCCCGCCAGGCTGGTCATCGCCGGGTGCAGGCGCACGGCATCGCTGCCAACCAGCGCGTCGGCCTGCATGCCCAGCTGTTGCAGCAGCGCGGGATTGGCGTAGGCCACCTGCCCTTCCGCATCGATCACCATCAACCCGGTCTGTGCGCTGTCCAGTGCCTGGCGCACGCGGGTGTTGCCGCGGGCGACCGCGCGCTCCTCCTCGATGCGCGCGCGCAGGCGCTGCTGCATGTCGATCAGGCGCTGCGCCAGCTGGCCGATCTCATCGTTGGCGTTGTGCACGCGCAGGGTGGTGTCCAGGCGATCGTCGGCGATGTCACTGGCAAAGCGCAGGGTGTCCTGGATCGGGCGGCGCACGGCGCGCAGCACCAGCACCAGGCTGGTGATCAGCACGCCAGCCACCAGGGCCAGCGTCGCGGCGAACAGCACGCTCAGGGTGCGTGCACCGGCCTGCTGGCGTGCCTGCGCCTGGGCCAGCGCCTGCACCTGTGCCTTCTGGAACGCGGCCAGTGCCGGCGCCACGCCGGCCGCAGCATCGACCAGCGACTGTGCTTCCACATCCAGGCCGACGCGTGCGGCGGTATAGCCCAGCAGCGCCGCCTGGTAGGCATCCATGTCGGTACGCAGGCGTTCCTGCGCCTCGGCCGGCAGCCCGGCCAGGGCCAGGTCGAAGGGCAGCTTCTCCTCGCTGGCCCGGTCGGCGTGGGTGGAGTCGCCATCGAGCAGCAGCAGGGCCTCCTGCCGGCGCATCTTCTGCACGTGCAGCTCCAGTGCCGGACGCTGCAGCGCGGCCACGTTCGCCTGCAGTGGATCGGCGGCCTGCTGCAGCTGCGCGGCCAGGCCGGCATCGCCGCGGCCCATTTCATCCACGCGCTCGAACAGGGCGGCGATGCCCTGCGAGAAGCCGTCGACCGCCTCGGCCAGGGACTGCAGCGCCTTGCGGCGGCCCGCATCCATCGGCATCGCGCGCAGCGCCTGCAAGTCGTCCTTCAGTTCCTGCTGGGTGGCCAGCAGCTGGCTGCGGTCGGCATCATCGAAACTGCGCGCATACTGGGTCTGCAGTCGCCGCGCTTCGGCCACGCGGGTGGCCAGCGCCGCCGCCAGATCGCTGCCATGCTGGTAGCTGGCCTGGGTGCGGGCGGCCTGCCCGCTGGCGTGGCCGGTCCACGCGTAGGCGCCGGCAATGGCGACCAGGCCCAGGCCGCAGACCCACAGGGTGGCCTTCAGTTTGTCGGCCACGCTGAGCCGGTGCGGCTGCAGCCAGCGCAACAGGGCAGGAAACGCCGAGCGCAGCCCAACCAGGCGGGTGCGCAGGGACCGAAGGCGAACAACCGCGGTCGACATGACAGACTCCAGGCGAAAGGACGCACCTGTATCGGCCTGGATCAGAAAGACTTTAGGACTGTTTTCCGCATCGGGCCGCCGAGCCGGCGGTCGCGGTCTTTGTACCGGCCGCAGGCGACGGGGCGATGACATCGAGGCCCGCCCTTGACCTCAACCCCGGTTGCGGTTGCACAGTAGGTGCCCCTGCCCCGCCTGGTGCCGTCATGACCGCGCTCGACATCCCCCGATACCTGCAGCGCCTGCAGTTGCAGGCCGCGCCGCCGGCCACCCTGGCCGGGCTGACCCTGCTGCAGCAGCGCCACAACGCCCATGTGCCGTTCGAGACCCTGACCTGCCTGCTGCGCGACCCCGTGCCGATCGATCTGGACAGCGTGCAGTGCAAGCTGCTGGAGGCGCAGCGCGGGGGCTACTGCTTCGAGCTCAATGGCGCCTTCCTCGCGCTGCTGCAGGCGCTGGGCTTCGACGCCCATGCCTTGAGTGCGCGCGTGCTGCTGTCGGCCAGCGAAGGTGAACTGACGCCGCGCACGCACCTGTTGATCCGGGTGCGCCTGGACGGCGAGGACTGGCTGGTGGATGCCGGCTTCGGCAGCCTGACCCCGACCGTGCCGCTGCGCCTGCACGCGACGTCGGCGCAGGACACGCCGCATGAGCGCTATCGGCTGCAGCGGCTGGACGATGGCGATTTCCTGCTGGCGGCCAGCAGCGGCGAGGACTGGCGGCCGCTGTACCGCTTCGACCTGGCGTCGCCCGCGGCCGCCGACAACGAGGTGGGCAACTGGTATGTGTGCACACACCCGCAGTCGAGTTTCCCCGGGGAACTGCGTGCATCGCTGACCTGGCCGGAGGGCCGCCGCACGGTTGGCAGCGGCCACTACACCGAGTACCGCCCGGGAAAGGTGCCGGAGAAGCGCGCACTGCGCGACGTGGCCGACGTGCGGCAGGTGCTGCAGGAAGGGTTTGGCATAAGGCTGCCGGAGGATGCGCGGCTGGACCCGGCCATTGCCGGGTGGCTGCAGCGGTGGCAGGCGACGGTCTTGTAGAGCGTGTTGTCCGCTCAACCGGCGCTTGTGTAGAGCCGAGCCCATGCTCGGCTGCCTCTGCCAGAAGCAGCCGAGCATGGGCTCGGCTCTACAGAAGATCAAAAGCAGCCGAGCATGGGCTCGGCTCTACAGAAGATCAGAAGCAGCCGAGCATGGGCTCGGCTCTACAGAGGGCTGTCAGGTCGCTACCGGGGCCTGCATGGCGATGCGGTTGCCTTCGCTGTCGGCGATCTCCGCCACGCGCCAGCCGCCGGCCTCGGCAGGGCCGAAACGCAGCGCGGCACCGGCCTGCAGCGCGCGGGCCAGGCTGGCGTCCAGATCATCGACGCCGATATAGATGCGCGCGCCCCGCTCGGACGGGCGATAGTCCGCGCCGTGCACCAGGGCCATGCTGGCGCCGCCGGCGTCATCATCGAACGGCAGGTAGGCCATCGTGCAGTCGTGCACATGCACCGGGGCGTCGATCTCCACCTGCAGCCACTGCTGGTAGAACGCGATGGCGCGGGCCAGGTCGGCCACCGCAATCTCGACATGCATGACAGGGTTCATCGCTGCACCACTCCGCTTCAGATGATGCGCAGGGTAATCGCCTTCAGCACCGCGCGGGTACGGTCGCGGGTGCCGAGCTTGTCGAGGATGGTGGACACGTAGTTCTTCACCGTGCCTTCGGCCAGGAACAGGCTGCGCGCGATTTCCTTGTTGCTGTAGCCGCCGGCCAGCAGGCGCAGGATGGCCACTTCGCGTTCGCCGAAGGTATCGCTGGGCGGTGCTTCGTCGTGGAAACGGTAGCGCGAGCGCACCGGTTCGGTGCTGACCGGCAGCAGCAGGGTTTCGCCGGCGGCCACCCGCTCGATCGCCTCGCGCAGGTCGGCCGGCGCCGCATCCTTCAACAGGAACCCCTGTGCACCCGCTTCGCTGGCGCGCAGCAGCAGGTCGCTTTCATCGAAGGTGGTCAGCAGCAGGCAGGGCGTGGCATCGCCGCGGGCGCGCAGCTGGCGCAGCGCCCCGATGCCATCCAGGCCGGGCATGCGGATATCGCTGAGCACCACGTCCACGGGCTGCGTCGCCAGTGCATCCAGCAGCGCCTGGCCATCCTCGGCTTCCAGCACCACCTGTACGCCCAGCCCCTGCAGCAGCGCACGCAGCCCGGCACGGACCAGGGCCTGGTCATCGGCCAGGGCGACGCGGATCGGTGCACCGCTCATGCCGGCAACCGTGCGATCAGGTGCATGCCACCCTGCGCGGTACGGGCCAGCTCGAGCTGGCCGTGCACGTCGGCCAGCCGCTCGCGCATGCCGGAAATGCCATTGCCTTCGCGGATGCGCTCGGCGCGCTGGCCGTCATCGCGGATATCGATACGCAACCTGGATTCCTCTTCCGTCATTGTCAGCCACACGTTATCGGCTTCGCCATGCCGTGCGGCATTGGTCAGGGCTTCCTGCACCAGGCGCAGCACGGTCTCGGCCGTGCGCGGGTCGGTCACCCGCACGCCATCGGCAATCTGCAGCTGCAGGCGCGGGCGCGGAAACGGCGCGGCCAGTGCATGCAGGGCGGTATCCAGGTCCAGGCCACGGTCATCGCGCATGGACTGCACGACCTGGCGGATGTCGGACAGCAGTTCGCCGGACAGCTGTTCGGCGGTCTGCAGGCCCTCGCGCCCGGCCAGTACCGGATCGGCGGCCAGCGCCCGCAGGTTGAGGCGCATGGCCGTGAGCTTGTGCCCGGCCACGTCGTGCAGCTCGCGCGCCAGGCGCAGCCGCTCGGCATCGCGGGCACTGTCGGCCAGCAGGGCACGGGTGGCCAGCAGATCGGCGTTGACCCGCGCCAGCTCGTCGCGGGCCAGCGCCGTGCTGCGCGCGTAGTGCGCGGTCAGCGCGGCGAAGGCCTGGAACCCGCCGTACAGCAGCACCACCAGCAGCGGCTGGGTGAAACCGCTGTGGCGCAGCACAGCGTACTCGGCCAGGTTGGCCAGCAGCGCAACCACCAGCACGAAGCGCGGCGGCCAATGCTCGGCCAGCTGTGCGACCAGCACCACCAGCAGCACCGGTGCAGTGCCCGTGCGTGGCTGCAGGGCAATGAGGGCGACGGCCAGCAGCGCCTGCAGCACGGCGGCCACCGCACGCACACGGGTGGGCAACCGCGCCCAGCCGTGCGCCACGAACAACAGCAGGAACAGACCGAGCAGCAGCAGGCTCGCCCCGGCATCGCTGCGTTGCACGCCGAACGACAGGCCGACCACCAGCACGGTGACCGCGCCGGCGAGGCTGAGGGGACGCAGCAGATGGCGGAGCAGGCTGGGCATGGGCGCATGCTGACCGGCGCGGGCCCCCGACGGCAATGGGTCCGGCGCAGAAAGTGACTTCTGGCACGTCGGATCGATGACCACTGGCCCTGAACCCCGGCCAGGCCCCGGCGCAGACTGGCCCCACACCTCCAGACGGAACTGCCGCCATGATCCGCACCGCCCTGACCTGCTCCCTGCTTGCTGGCCTGCTGCTGACCGGCGGCACCCATGCCGCCGAGCTGACCGTGAACGTGCACGATGTCCGCGCCCAGACCGGCACCCTGCGCGCCGCGCTGGTGTCCTCCGACGAGGCCTGGAACGGCAAGGCCGCACCGGTGCAGGCACAGCAGGCACACCCGCAGGGCGACAGCCTGCACTTCACCTTCAAGGATCTTCCGGCCGGCAGCTACGCCGTGCTGCTGACCCACGACGAGAATGACAACGGCAAGCTCGACACCAACCTGGTGGGCATGCCGATCGAAGGCTACGGCTTCAGCAACAATCCGCAGGTGATGCGCAAGCCGACCTTCGAGGAAGCCCGCTTCACGCTGCCCGTCGCCGGCACCGCCATCGACATCACCCTGCGCTGATTTCCCACCTGCACCGAGGCCCGCCATGGATCGTCGCCGCTTCCTCCGTACCCTGATCAGCAGCACCGCTGGCCTGGCCCTGGGCGCCACCGCCCTGCGCAGCGCCCCGGCCTTCGCCAACGACCCGGCGCAGTTCGCCCAGGGCCTGCAGGCGCATCCATGGCTGCTGGGCTGGCGCGGGGTGAGCAGCGAGACGCTGGGCCCGGCCACGGTGCAGCTGCAGGGGCGGCTGCCCGCCGGCCTGGCCGGCACCCTGTACCGCAACGGCCCGGCCTGGAGCGAGCGCGGCACCCTGCGCTACGACCACTGGTTCGACGGCGACGGCATGGTCCACGGCTGGCATTTCAACGGCGACGGCAGCCTGACCCACCGCGCACGCATGGTGGCCACGCCCAAGTTCACCCGTGAACAGAAGGCCGGGCGCTTCCTCTACCCCGCCGCCGGCACCAGCGTCCCCAACGCGCAGGCGGTGCGCAACAACGACGATGCCAACGTGGCCAACACCTCGGTGATGGCGCTCAATGGCCGTGTGTTCGCCCTGTGCGAATCCGGTTCGGCGTTCGAGGTCCACCCCGATTCTCTGGAAACCATCGGCCCGGTGACCTGGCGACCCGACCTGGCGGCCCTGCCGTTCTCGGCGCACCCGCTGGTGGACCGCGACGGCAGCGTCTGGAACTTTGGTTCGATCAGCCTGATGGGGGGCGCCGGCCTGCTGGTCTGGCACATCGGCAAGGACGGCCAGCTGCGCAGCGCCGATGTGATCGCCACGCCCGGCCGCGGCTACCTGCATGCCTTCACCATGACCGACACGCATCTGGTGTTCGTGCTGGCGCCCTTCGACTTCAAGGAGAGCGGCGGCAGCTTCTTCGAACGCATGCAGTTCGCACCGCAGCGCGCGGCCAACATCGCGGTGGTCGCCAAGGACGCCCCGGACAAGGCGCAGTGGTTTGAAGCACCGTTCGCGGCGATCTACCACTTCGGTGACGCGCACCGGAGCAAGGACGGCATCGTGGTGCGCGCCGTGCGCCGCGACAACATGGACGAAGCGCGTTCGCCGATGAAGGAAGCGATGGCCGGCGACGGCGCGCATGCCACCAACGGCCACAGCACCCTGGTGGAACTGCACCTGGACCTGCGCCGCGGCCAGGCGCGCTGGCAGGACACGGGCATCAGCACGGTGGAGTTCCCGCTGTTCGACCCGCGCACACCCGACTGCCGCGCCGCCCGCCTGTATGCACCGACGGTCGATGGCGCCAGCAACACGCCGTACTTCAATGCAGTCGCGGCGTTCGACGTGGAGCGCGGGCGCCGCCAGGTGTGGCGCTACGGCAGCGACATCATGGCCGAGGAGCATGTGTTCGTGCCCCGCCCCGGCAGCCGCAATCCCGATGATGGCTGGCTGCTCGGAACGTTGCTGGACCCGGTGAACAAGCGCAGTGGCCTTGCCGTGCTCGATGCGCGCCACGTGCAGGACGGTCCGCTGGCGCAGGCGTGGCTGCCCTATGCGGTGCCGCTGGGCTTCCACGGCACGTTTGCCGCACAGGCGTAAGCGCACGCGCACGCGGTCCGCACGCCGCCGCTGGCATGCTGAAGCTCCCCCGCGTCCTGCTGGAGCACCACATGCCCTTGTCCGACCACCGCCACGCGCTGGCACCGCACGGCCACCTGCGGGTGGCGATCAACCTGGGCAACCCGGTGCTGGCCCAGGGCGATGCCCGATCGCCGCGCGGGCCATCGCTGGAACTGGCCACGGCGCTGGCGCAGCGGCTGGGCGTGCAGGCCCGCTTCACCTGCCACGAGGCAGCAGCTTCGGTCGTGGCCGCAGCCGCTGACGACGCCTGGGACCTGGCCTTCCTGGCGGTGGACCCGGCGCGTGCCGACCGCATTGCCTTCAGTGCGCCCTACGTGGAAATCGAAGGCACCTACCTGCTGCGCGAGGCCAGCCCGGCACGCACGGTGGCCGACCTCGACCGCGAAGGCGTGCGTATCGCGGTGGGCCGCGGTGCGGCCTATGACCTGTACCTGAGCCGCGAACTGCGGCACGCGCAGATCGAACGCGCCGCCACCTCGGCAGCGGCGATCGAGCTGTTCGACCAGCAGCAGCTGGATGCGGCGGCGGGCGTCCGCCAACCCTTGCAGGCCTGGGCGCAGGCGCATCCCGGCCATCGGGTGCTGGCTGATCGTTTCACCGCGATCCAGCAGGCGGTGGCCGCCCCGGCTTCGCGGCCGGCAGACGCGCTGCAGGCGTTGTTCGCCGAAGTGGAGGCGATCAAGCAGGGGCCGCTGCTGGGCGAAGCGTTCGCGCGTGCCGGGCAGGCGGTGACGCTGGTGCGGTGAGGGCGCTTGCGTTCTGTAGAGTCGAGCTTGCTCGACTGAAGCGGCAGAAGCAGTCGAGCAAGCTCGACTCTACAGAGAGCGAAAGGCAGCCGAGCACGGGCTCGGCTCTACCGTTGCAGCAGCGCCAGATATCCCGTCACCGTCAGCAGGGACAACAGGGTTGTTCCCAGTACCGTGGCCGCCGTGGTCGATGCTTCGCGGCGGTGGAACTCGGCCAGCATGAAGGGGCCCGTGCCGGTGGGCAGCACGGCCATCAGCACGGCGGCGTGCGCCAGCGCGGCCGGCAGTGCGAATACCTGCGTGGCCAGCAGCCACACCAGCAGCGGGTGCACCAGCAGCTTCAACCCGCCCAGCACCACGGCACTGCGCCCAGCACCCGGCACGGGCGAGCGCCGCTCTCCGAGGAACAGGCCCAGCGCGATCAGCGCGCACGGCGCCGCCGCACCGCCCAGCAGCTTCAGGAACGTTTCCGCCGGTGCGGGCACCGACAGGCCCAGCGCCATCGGCAGCACGCCGGCCAGCGGCGCCAGCAGCAGCGGATTGCGCAGCAGCGAGCGCGCCACCTTGCCCAGCAGATGATGCAGGCGCTGCTCACGCTGCAGGCCGATCTCGATCAGCACGATGGCGGCGGCAAACAACACGCACACCGTCAGCAGGGTCGCGACCAGGGTCGGCGCCAGCGCCGACTGCCCGAGCGCGGCCACCGCCAGCGGAAAGCCGACGAAACCGGTGTTGGCATAGGCGGCGTTGAGCCCGTCGATGCTGGCATCGGCCAGCGCGTGGCCGCGACGTCGGCGCCACCACACCGTGGCGGCAAACAGCAGCGCCGTGCCACCGCCGAAGCTGGCGATGAAGCCCGGGTGCCACAACTGTTGCCAGTGCGCGTTGGCGACCACGTCGAACAGCAGCGCCGGCAGCGCCAGCTGCACCACGAACCGGTTCAGTTCGCTGGTCGAGTGCGGGCCCAGCGCGCCACTGCGGCGGGCCAGCCAGCCGGCAAAGATCAACGCGAACACGGGAAGGACGATGGCCAGGACGGACAGCATGGGCAGCGCGGAGGGAGGGAATGCCGCGCAGGCTACGCGCCATCATCAATACCTTCCAATGCTTTTAACGGGCATCAGCGATACCATTCGCGCATGATCGACATCCGCCCGCTGCGTTACTTCCTGGCCGTCGCTGAAACCCTGCACTTCGGTCGCGCCGCCGAACGCCTCAATGTCACCCAGCCGCCGCTGAGCCGGCAGATCGCCGCGCTGGAGGAATCACTGGGCGTGGCGCTGCTGGAGCGCGACTCGCGCCACGTGCGCCTGACAGCCGCCGGCCAGCGTTTCCAGGAAGACGCCCGCGGGGTGATGAATGCCCTGCAGCAGGCCTGCCACGCTGCCCGCCAGGTCGGTGCGGGCGAGCTGGGCGAGCTGCAGGTGGGCTTCATGATGCATGCCGCGCACAGCTCGGTACCGCCGCTGGCCCGTCGCTTCATTGCCGCGCATCCACAGGTGCAGCTGCGGTTGCGTGAGGCGCTGCCGATGGCCCTGCTGGACGGCGTCCGCTCGGGTGCGCTGGATGCGGGTATCGGCTTTGCGCCGGCGTCGCTGCGCGGGCTGGAACTGCTGCCGCTGCAGGAAGAGCCGCTGTGCGTGGTGGTGCCGGCCGACCATCGCCTGGCCCGCCGCCGCAGCGTCGATATCACCGCCCTGGCAGGCGAGGCACTGATCACCGCGCCGGCCGACGTGGTGCCAACCCTGCGCGAGGCCATCGAAGCCAGCTTCCATGCCGCCGGCCTTCAGGCCGATGTGCGGCTGGAGGTGCAGCTTCAGCAGAGCATCGTCAGCCTTGTGGGCGAAGGGCTGGGCATCGCGCTGGTGCCGGCCTCGCTGCAGCGCATGGGCATGCCCGGCGTGTCCTTCGTTCGCCTGAAGGACGCGCCGCGCGTGCAGCAGGTGGTATTCTGGAAAGCGGACAACCGCAACCCGGTGCTGGCGAGGTTCCTGGCCTGCGTGGTGGATCGGTAGGAAAGCAGCCGAGCATGGGCTCGGCTCTACAGAGAGCCAAAGCAGCCGAGCATGGGCTCGGCTCTACAGAGAGCCAAAGCAGCCGAGCATGGCTCGGCTCTACCGTAAGCGGTCAGCGCTGCAGGGCGTCCTGCACGGCCTTGGCCACGTCGGTGTTGTCGATATAGCTGCCGTCGTTCCAGCGCACGTGCTGGCGATAGCCGGCGTCGACGCCGCGCACGCGCTGGCCCAGCAGCTCGGCGCCGTTGCCCTTGGCCCACAGCGGCACCAGGCCGTTGGAGTGGTTGCCGGTGGGGCGGAAACTCATGCCCGGCATCTGCCCGCGGCCGTTGTTGCGCACCGGCTCAAAGGCTACCTTCTGCGCGTCCGGTCCCATCGGCATGCTGTTGTCGTGGTCGGTGGTGACGATCAGCAGGTTGCGTTCCCAGCCGCCGTTCTGCTCGATCCACGCCACCACCGCCGACACCGCATCGTTGAACTCGGCGGTTTCCTCGATCAGGCGGCCGTACTGCGGCTGGTCGGTGCAGGCACCGTAATGCCACTCGGTACCGCAGGCGCTGGTGTGCGCGGCCCAGTCGGTGGCACCGCCTTCAACCATCAGGAACAGGCCCTTGGGCGAACGCTGCTGCAGGAAGCGCAGCGCACCCCGGGTCATGGTGGCCAGGTCCGGCACGCTGTCGATCTTCTTCACCCCTGACGGCGTGGCGGCATCGCGACCGACCACCGGCAGCTGGCGCGCCTGCTGCAGAGTGTTGGCCACGCGCGGTACGCCGATCAGCGGGCGGTCTGCCGGCAGGCGGCCGTCGGCCAGCGCGGCGAAGTCTTCCTTGCTGCGGATCAGGCGCCAGGCACCGGCCGGGTTGCCGGCAATCGGCGTACCCGCTTCCAGCTGCTGCCAATCCTGCTGCGACACCCATTCCCACGGGTTCTGGCAGCCTTCGGCGGCGACCTTGTCCATGCCGTCCACGCAGGGCCTTCCGTCAACGCTGTAGCCGGGGCCACCGGTACCCATCACCAGGTCCATGTGGCCCTGGGCCAGCATCTGGTGGGCGATCTGGTGGTAGCTGTTGCGCGATTCGGCCTGCGCAGCGAACGCCGCCGGGGTGGCATGCGGGAACGGCACCGAGGTGACCACGCCGGTGGCCATGCCCAGTTCCTTGGCACGCAGGGTATTGAACTCCACCGGCTGGCCATCGTTGTTGTAGTTGATGGCGTTGTTGTAGGTCTTCACCCCGGACGACAGCGCGGTGCCGGCGGCGGCGCTGTCGGTGGCCACAGCCGCCAGGTACTGGTAGGCGACGAAGGGCAGATCCGGTGCCGGCACTTCGGTGGTGTCCCACGCCTGGGCGGGGTCATAGCCGATGCGCTGCGAATCGTCGCGGGTGGGCTGGCCGCTGGCGTTGAGCGGGAAGGTGGTGACCGCCAGGCGCTGCGGGAAGTCCGCATACGGCGCGCCTTCGCGGCTGCCGTACTGCCAGTACGCGGCTGCGTCCCAGGTGCCCCAGCCCGCGCCGTCGTTGATCATCACGATGACGTTGTGCGGGCGCGCTTCGGCGGTTGTCGCGGTGGCCGCCTGCGCATCGGGACGCGCATTGGGCTGGCAGGCAGTGAGCGCGACAAGCGCAGCCAGGATCGACGGGCACAGCCAGCGTCGCGCGAGGGGTCGGGTCATGGAGTTTCCTGCAGTACGAACGGCGGCGACACCGCCAACAGCGGCTCGTTATATCATTGCAATGTTGCAGATTCGTGCGGCGTTGCAGCCGGCACGCTGCGTACGATTGCGTTGATGATGTCACTGACCGATTCGCCGGTACCGGCACTTTCTTCGATCACCGTGGATGCGGCCACGCTGCGCATCCTGCAGCAGCACGATGCCAGGCAGCCACGCGCGCCGGCCTCGCTGACCAAGCTGATGACCGCGCATGTGGCCTATGAAGCCATCGCACACGATGGCCACGCGTGGTCGGATACAACGACGGTCGATGCGCGCGACGTACATGCCGTCGCTGCCGACGAAACACGGATGGGCCTCGTGCCGGGCGAGACCATCACCCTGGCCCGCCTGCTGGAAGGGCTGATGATCGTGTCCGGCAACGATGCCGCGCTGGCGCTGGCCCGCCATCTGGCAGGTTCGGAGGCTGCGTACGTGCAGCGCATGAACACTGCGGCCGCGCGGATGGGCCTGCGCGATACGCACTTCGTCTCGGTCTCGGGCATCACCACGCCCGGCCATGTGTCGACCGCGCATGACATGGCGATGCTTGCCGCGCGGCTGCTGGCCGATCGTCCGCAGGTGCTGGCCATCACCGCGCAGCGCCACTTCAGCCACGGCACGTTCTGCAAGGCCAACCAGAACACGCTGCTGGGCAGCGACGGCATCGATGGCCTGAAGACCGGCTATACCCGCGCGGCAGGCTTCTGCCTGGCGGCGACCGCGTGCCGCGACAGCGAGGAGGCAACGCACCGGCTGATCAACATCACCCTCGGCGCGCCCACGCGGGAAACGCGGAACGCGTGGGTCCAGCAGTGCCTGCAGGCAGGTTTCGCGCAGCTGCAGCGCGACGCGGCGATCAGCGCGTGCGGTTGACGGTGTCGACGATCAGCCGTTGCAGCTCCGCTTCCGCATCCGGCTGCCGCAGCGCGCCCGCGGCCACCGCTTCGGACAGCGATTCGGCGGCTCCCAGGATCGCCCAGCGCCCGGCCACGGGCACATTGCCGTCGTTCGCGAACGCGCCCAGCCACTGCGCGCACTGGTCGACGAACGCCTGCTGGTAGCGGTGGCGCACGTCGCGCAGCTCAGGTGACCCGGCCAATGCGGCGAGGATCGCCTGGATGTCGCTGCCCTGCGACAGCACGCAATCGATGTAGCCCGATGCGATGGCCTGCGCGCGTGCATCCAGGCGCGCCGGCGCCGCGCCGATGCGCGCATCGAACACGGCGGTCTGGCGCTGGTCGTAGTCGGCGTACAGCGCGGCCAGCAGCCCGTTGCGCGTGGTGAAGTGATCGTAGGCCACGGGCTTGGTCACGCCTGCGGCCTCGGCCAGGCGGCCCAGGCTGAGTGCATCGGTGCCCTCGCCGCCCACCAGGGTCCAGGCCACGTCCAGCAACTGGCGGCCGCGCTGTTCGCGCGACATCCGGCGGCGGGTGGGCGTGGCGGTGGTGGACATGCAGCGGCTCCATGTCAGCGGGCGGGCGTGCCTATGGTAAGGCCGATGTCCGCAGCGGTCTGCAGATGCGCCTGCGCCTGGCCACTGTCAGCATCGAGCAGCAGCGTGGACGAACGCACGGTGGCACCGCAGTAATCGAAGATGCCCATGTCGATCTGCGTCTTCATCGCCGCACCATAACCGCGCCGTTCGATCATCTCCGCGCCTGCGCCACCGATACCGACCAGGTGCACCTGCAGCCGCTGCAGCTTCTTTTCCACCTTGCCGTCGGCACCGTCGGCGTAAGCCCAGCCCTGGGTGAACACACGATCGATCCAGCCCTTCAGCAACGCCGGGAACGACCACCAGTACAGCGGATAGACCAGCACCAGCGCGTCGGCGGCATCCACGCGCGCGTGCTCGGCGGCCACGTCGGCCGGCACCGCTGCGGCCTGCTTGAACAGGCCGATGTCAGCGGTGTTGAAACGGGGATCGAAGCCTTCGGCGGCGAGATCGGCCACGGTGACGGTGTTGCGCGCGTCGGCGCCGGTGATGGCCTGGCCGATGCGGGCGGCGACGGCATGGGTGAGGGAGGCGGGATCGGGATGGGCGACGACGATCAGGCTGTGCATGGGAGATGCTCGTGAAGTAGTTAGTTACCAATGGTAACTAACGGGCATGTTTCCACCAGTACCTCGCGCAGGACGCTGATTTCAGCTGGATCGGCGCGGCCCCGCGCCGCCCATGCAAGCGTTCATGTGTCACCAAACGTCAAATGCGAATGATTCGTGATACGATTGTTAAAGAATTCTGAAACCCCCACACACGGACGTCCCAGCCATCGCCAGTGGACCCTCAACAGGAGTACTGCGCGATGTCGCACGCCGTTCTGAAACCCCGTCGTTCCGTTGCCGCCCTGGCTGCCGCCATCGGCCTTGCACTGGCCAGCACCGCCCACGCCGATGCCTCCGCTGATGCCGCTTCGGCCAAGCAGATGGATACCGTGGTGGTCACCGCCACCGGCGCCCAGCAGTGGATCAAGGATGCGCCGGCCAGCATCAGCGTCATCAGCCGCGAGGAGATCGAGCGCAAGCCGGTCACCAGCATCGGCCAGCTGCTGAGCACCGTGCCCGGCGTGACCGGCGGCTATGCGCTGTCCGGCGCGCAGTCGAAGATCCGCCTGCGCGGCCTGCCCGAGCAGTACACGCTGATCCTCATCGACGGCCGCCGCCAGGGCAATTCCTCCGGCGTGAACTACCGCGACGACCTTGGCCCGCAGGATCTGAACTGGCTGTCGCCGGACATGATCGAGCGCATCGAAGTGGTGCGCGGCCCGATGTCCTCGCTGTACGGTTCGGATGCGATGGGCGGCGTGATCAACATCATCACCCGCAAGATCGCCGACCACTGGGGCGGCTCGGTCACCTTCAACCACAGCATGCCCGACGCGTCCACGCGCGGTGACACCACGCAGATGGGCGCGCTGTTCAGCGGCCCGCTCACCGACAACCTCGGCGTGCGCATCGGTGCCAACGTCACCGACCGCAAATCCGACCGCCTGGAAGACCAGACCCCCGGCAGCAAGGCGGAGAATGCCAACCTGCAGTTCCACTGGCGCCTCAACGACGACCACGCGCTGACCATCGAAGGCTCGCGCGGCGTGCAGCGCAACACCGGTGCCGGTGATGTGTACGCCTGGGGCCTGTCCAAGCTGGTGCAGACCGGTTACGTGCTCGGCCACGATGGCCGTTACGGCGACACCACCACCTCCAAGACCACCCTGGTGCAGAACGACTACAAGGACAAGGGCAGCGCGGTGGGCAACCACTCGAAGGAAACGGTGTTCGATACCGCCTTCACCACCGGCTTCCACTGGGGCTTCGAACACAGCCTCAACGTGGGTGGCCAGTGGAAGCGCGAGCAGCTGGAAAACAGCGACACCATCGGCACCGTGCCGGTGACCTGGACCGGCAGCAGCCGCATCAGCCCGACCAGCGAAGCCGATTCGTGGGCACTGTTCGCCGAGGACCACATCACCCTGCACGAGCGCTTCGTGCTGACCCTGGGCGTGCGCTGGGACAACACCGACAACTACGACGACAACGTCAGCCCGCGCATCTACGGCGTGTGGCACCCGGGTGATGCGTGGACCGTGCGCGGTGGCGTGTCCAAGGGCTTCCGCGCGCCCAACCTGAAGCAGGGCACCGCCGGTGCCGCCACCCAGTCCGGTGGCCGTGGCTGCGGCAGCCTGACCCCGGAAGGCTGGAACAGCCGCCTGGTCAGCGCCGACGGCACCACCGGCTGCTACATGGCCGGCAACCCGAACCTGGAACCGGAAACCAGCACCAACTACGAGCTGGGCGTGGGCTTCGACCAGAACGGCTGGTCGGCGTCGGCCACCTACTTCCTGACCAACTTCAACGACAAGATCGAACAGGTGCCGCTGCGCGACATCCCCGGCCAGACCACCAGCTTCGTCAACGGCTTCTGGTGGACGGTGGCGCAGAACATCCAGAAGGCCCGCACGCGCGGCGTGGAAGCCAGCGTGACCGTGCCGCTGCACGAACGCCTGAGCTGGACCACCAATGCCACGCGCATGCTGGAATCGAAGAACCGCACCACCGGTGCCAGCCTGCTGGTGGTGCCGAAGATCACCGCCAACACCTCGTTGAACTGGGACGTGACCGATGCGTGGTCGTTGAACCTCAGCGCGCAGCACATCGGCAAGCAGCTGGTGGCCACGTCCAGCTCGACCTTCGCCAAGGCGTACACCACGGTGGACCTGGTGACCGGCTATGACGTGAACGAGAACCTGACCCTGCGTGCGGGTGTGCAGAACCTGGGCGACGTGTCCACGATCGAGGAAGGCAACAACTACGACGGCGGCGCGCGTACGTTCTTCGTCGGCCTGACCGCGCGGTTCTGAGGAAGTAACGGGGTCGGATCCCTTCGTGCAACGAAGGGCTCCGACCCCATCCACGCATGGCGTGGATCTACACCAGATCCTGCAGTGGCACGACCAGGGTTTCCCGCAGGTGCTCGTGGTTCCACGTGCTGGCGCCCCGCGCGTGACCCTCCAGCCGCAGCGCCGTGTGTCCGGCATCCTGCCAGCGCACGAGGATCTCCAGCTCCAGCGGTCCCTCCTCGCGCTCCAGCACGCGTACAAGCGCCGGACCGTCGACGCGGGCCAGCAGCCCCGGCGCCTGGCGCAGCGCGTCCATCTCCCTCACCAGCGCTGCATAGGCGGTTACGTTGTCCATGGCGTCAGCGGAACAGGTCGTTCAGGGCTGCGCCCGCAGCGGCCTGCTGCAGGCCGTCGAAACGGCCCTCGCGCAGGATCGGATCGGTGGCCTGCATCAGCCCGCCCCATGCCGCGCGCGCCAGTGCGCCGCCCAGGCTGACCCGGCGCACGCCCAGCGCGGCGATGTCCTGCAGCGTCAACGGGCTCGGCCCGCCGACCAGCAGGTTGACCGGCTTCGGTCCTGCTGCCGCAACCACCGCCGTGATCTGCTCGCGCGTGGTGATGCCCGGCGCGTACAGCACGTCGGCACCGGCTGCGTCATAGGCACGCAGCCGCTGCAGGGTGTCTTCAAGATCAGGCACGCCCACGAAGAAGTTTTCCGCGCGCCCCACCAGCAGCACATCGGCACCGGCACGGTCGATGGCCGCACGCGCAGCCGCCAGACGCTCCACGGCTTCCTCCAGCGGCCGCAGCGGCGCCCCCGCCACGCCGCTGGCATCTTCAATGGACAGCGCGGCGATGCCGGTTTCCAAGGCGGCGGTGACCGCTGCGCCGACCTCGTCCGGCGTCGCGCCGAAACCATCGCCGAAATCCGCGTTCAACGGCAGCGACGTCGCACCCGCCATCAGCCGCAGGTGTTCCAGCGTGGCTTCCAGCGAAACGGCACCATCGGGCCGGCCCTCGCTCCACGCGCAGCCGGCACTGGTGGTGGCCAGCGCCTGGAACCCCTGCCGCTGCAGATAGCGCGCACTGCCCACGTCCCACGGGTTGGGCAGCACGAAGCAGCCCTGCGCATGCAGCTGCCGGAAGGCGGCGCGTCGGCGGGCGGTATCGGCGTCGGGAGCAGTCATGGCGGACATCCAGGGCGGCGGTCCGGCCACCCTAGCCCGGCGGCCACCACGACTCAACGTGGCGGCCGCTGCCCGGCATCACCTGATACCTGCTGCTTATTGGACGCTGCCAGCCACATCGCCGAGCGTGGCGCCTCTGCCACCAGGACGCTGGCCATGCCGCCACATACCCCTGCCCCACCCTTTGACGCGGCCGACGACGCGCATTGGGCCGACCTGCTTTCACCCGTACGCCGGCGCCTGATCGCTTCGGCCGGCGTGGCCGTGGGCGGGCTGGCCGCCGCCAGTACGGCCAGCGCCGCGCCCAACACCACCGAACCCGGCCGCCCCGGCTTCCGCCCGATCATGCCGCCGCCCGCACAGGGCCACAGCCCCTGGGGCCAGGACACGGCCGCCGAAGCGACGCCGCGCCCGGCCAGCGTGCGTCCGGGCGAATCGCCGCTGCCCAGCCGGCCGCGTGCCTATACCGCTATCAAGAGCTACCACGCACACATCTATTTCGACGAAGACAGCTACCAGAAGGCCGCCCTGCTGCGGCGCTGGGCGGCCGAGCGCTTCCCGGTGGAACTGGGCAACTGGAACCTGGAGCCGCGCGGCCCGCATGTCACGCCCTCGTTCTATTTCGGCTTCACCAACGATCTGCTGCCGGTGCTGGTGCCGTGGCTGCAGCTCAACAGCCTGGGCCTGACCATCCTCATCCACCCCAACACCGGCGATGGGCGTGCCGACCATCTGTATTACGCGCTGTGGGTGAACCGCGCGCAGCCGGTGAACGCCTACAACTGGCCGGCGCCGAAACCCGGCGAGACCGAGGCACTGGAGGAGGTGTTCCCGAACGTGGTGCCGACGGTGCCGCTGGAGACGTGAGGGGGGGGGCCATCCACGCATGGCGTGGATCTACCGGGCGTGAGCGCGGGGGGGCCATCCACGCATGGCGTGGATCTACCGGGCGTGGGCGCGGGGGGCAGTCATCCACGCATGGCGTGGATCTACCGGGCGTGGGCGCGGGGGCAGTCATCCACGCATGGCGTGGATCTACCGGGCGCGGGCGCGGGGCGCGGTCATCCACGCGTGGCGTGGATCTACGTCATCGTCGGCCTACGTGCGGGCATCCCCGCCGCGATGGCGTTCAGCGGGCCTTGATCCGCCGCCACCCATAGGGCCGCAAGCGCTTCCACGAGTTTCAAACGATTGCTTTAAACGCCTGCAATTTCGCCGAACTGGACAGCATCCGCAGGTTCCGCCAGACTGCCGCCCTTTCCCGTTGATCGGATTCCATGGCGAAGCTGCTGGTCCTGCACGGCCCCAACCTCAACCTGCTCGGTACCCGCGAGCCGGAGGTCTATGGGCATACCACGCTGGCCGACATCGACCAGGCGCTGGCCGCCCAGGCCGCTGCGGCCGGGCATGCGCTGGAAAGCCTGCAGTCCAACGCCGAACACGTGCTGGTGGACCGCGTGCAGGCCGCACGCACCGACGGTACCACGTTCATCCTGATCAACCCGGCTGCGTTCACCCACACCTCGGTGGCCCTGCGCGATGCGCTGGCGGCGGTGGCCGTGCCGTTCATCGAGATCCACCTGTCCAACCCGCACACCCGCGAACCGTTCCGCCAGCACAGCTATTTCAGCGACAAGGCGGTGGGCGTGGTGTGTGGCTTCGGCGCCGACAGCTACCGCTACGCGATGGACGCGGCGCTGCTGCGGGTGTCCGCCACCTGATTGTCGACCCGGGCGCCAGCCGGCGCTCCACCTCACCTAGATAGAAACCAAAGAGGCCCTCATGGATCTGCGCAAAATCAAGAAGCTGATCGACCTGCTGGAAGAGTCGAACCTGGCTGAAATCGAAATCAAGGAAGGCGAAGAGTCCGTGCGCCTGTCGCGCGCCCCGGTGGCCGGCTACGCCGCGCCGATGCCCGCCCCGGTGTACGCCGCGCCGGCCGCCCCGGCTGCGCAGGCCATGCCGATGCAGTCGCCGACCGAAGCCTCCACCGGCGGCGCCGCCAAGCCGGGCCCGGCCCTGCCGGAAGGCCACGTGCTGCGTTCGCCGATGGTCGGCACCTTCTACGCATCGGCCGCTCCGGACAAGCCGGCGTTCGTCACCGTTGGCCAGCAGGTCAAGGAAGGCGAGACCCTGGCCATCATCGAAGCGATGAAGATGTTCAACCCGATCGAAGCCGACAGGTCCGGCACCATCGTCGCCATCCTGGGCGAGAACGGCCAGCCGGTGGAATTCGACCAGCCGCTGTTCGTGATCGGCTGAGGGGCACGCCATGCTCGACAAAGTCGTCATTGCCAACCGAGGGGAGATCGCGCTGCGCATCCTGCGCGCGTGCCACACCCTGGGCATCCGCACGGTGGCCGTGCACTCCACGGTCGACCGCAACCTCAAGCACGTGGCCATGGCCGACGAGTCGGTCTGCATCGGCCCGGCACCGTCGCCGCAGAGCTACCTCAACATCCCGGCGCTGATCGCCGCGGCGGAAGTCACCGACGCCCAGGCCATCCACCCGGGCTACGGCTTCCTGTCGGAGAACGCCGACTTCGCCGAGCGCGTGGAGGAGTCCGGCTTCATCTTCATCGGCCCCAAGGCCGACACCATCCGCATGATGGGTGACAAGGTCGAAGCCATCCGCGCCATGAAGTCCGCCGGCGTGCCGTGCGTGCCCGGCTCGGGCGGCCCGCTGGGCGAGGACATCGTCGCCAACACCAAGATCGCCCGTGAGATCGGCTACCCGGTCATCATCAAGGCGGCCGGTGGCGGCGGTGGCCGCGGCATGCGCGTGGTGCACGCCGAAGCCTCGCTGAAGACCTCGATCGAAACCACCAAGAGCGAGGCCAAGGCCGCGTTCGGCAATGGCGAGGTCTACATGGAGAAGTTCCTGGAGAACCCGCGCCACGTGGAGATCCAGGTGCTGGCCGACGGCCAGGGCAACGCCATCCACCTGGGTGAGCGCGACTGCTCGATGCAGCGCCGCCACCAGAAGGTGGTGGAAGAAGCACCGGCACCGGGCATCAGCGCCGAACAGCGCGAACAGATCGGCAAGGTCTGCACCGAAGCCTGCGTGCGCATCGGCTACCGTGGCGCCGGCACCTTCGAGTTCCTGTACGAAGACGGCCGCTTCTACTTCATCGAAATGAACACCCGCATCCAGGTGGAGCATCCGGTTACCGAAATGGTCACCGGCATCGACCTGGTGGCCGAGCAGCTGAAGATCGCCGCCGGCCAGAAGCTGTCGATCAAGCAGAGCGACGTGGTGCTCAGCGGCCATGCCATCGAGTGCCGCATCAACGCCGAAGATGCTGAAACCTTCGTGCCGAGCCCGGGCACCATCACCGGCTTCCATCCGCCGGGCGGCCCCGGCGTGCGCGTGGACACCCACATCTACAGTGGCTACCGCGTGCCGTCGAACTACGACTCGATGATCGGCAAGCTGATCGTGCACGGCCCGGACCGCGAGACCGCCATCGCCCGCATGCGGGTGGCGCTGAGCGAAATGGTGGTGGACGGCATCAAGACCAACGTGGCCCTGCAGCAGCGCATCATGCGCGACAAGGGCTTCCAGGCGGGTGGGCAGAACATCCACTACCTGGAAAAGCGTCTGGCCGAGCGCAAGAACAAGCCGATCGCGCTGACCTGATCGGCGGCAGATGCTGGACACGAAAAGGGCGGGGATTTCCCCGCCCTTTTTTGTTGCCTGTTTCCTGTAGTGCCGAGCCCATGCTCGGCATGCCGGGAGAAGCCCAGCCGAGCGTGGGCTCGGCTCTACAGAATCGGGTCAGCGCTTGTCGGCGACTTCGGCAGGAATCTGCGTATCGGCCAGCGGACGCACGCCATTGGGCGAGGTCGGGTCGATGATCACCATCGTTTCGGTCGAACCATCGGGCCAGACCACCTGGAAGGTACTGCCCGCCGGCAGCGCAGCGAAGGGCGCGCCGCTCTGCGCGCGGTACACCGCGGCCACCTGGCTGGCACCGGCGCGGCGCACGTCTTCCTGCGCCTTCACCGAGGTCAGTTCAACCTTGGAAAGGTGCCGGTAGCGATCCTCGTAGGTGTCGATCATCAGCAGGCCAACGGCGCCGGCCGAATACGCGACAAACAACGCCACCCAGAACCAGAACTTGGCCCCGTGCAGGAATCGACGGTAATTCATTGCCCGTTCCTCTTTCCAATCAATTGCTTGATCCATTCGTTCATCTTCCCCGCACCTTGCCGCGATACCGCAGCGTCATACACGAAATCCTGGAAATCCTGTGTCCCATCCTGCGAACAGATTCCTCCGTTCGCGCAGTAACTGTTCATCAGCACGCTGTCGGCCCCACAAGGTAGACCGAGTTGGCAGGCCGCAACCCGCCATGCCATCTCACTGAGCTGTTCACCGGCCACCATGTCCACCAGCGCCTTGTCGCCGGCAGCGCGCGTGCCCATGCCCGGCGCCAGAGCCATGTAGGCCTCCGGATCGCGCGAGGTACGCACGCGTTCGACCAGGTCACGGCGGTACTGCTCGTTGCTGTGCAGCGGCTCGCCCTCGGCGAACAGCGCCGCTTCGGCGGCGAGGTTGCCCTGCAGGGCTGCACGGCGGCGTTCGTTGAACACCAGCGACGGCCCCAGCTTGTCACCCGGCACGAAACCGCCGCAGCGCTGGGCCACGCGTTCGCGCGCCTGTACCATCGCCGGCGCCGCGCTCAGGCCCAGGCCAGCCAGCACGTTGTTGTCCAGGCGGTAGCCACCCGGGTCGACCGCATACTGCGCGCAGTAGTCGTAGACCCGGCTGAGCATCCAGCGCGCTTCGTGGTTGCCCTGCTCGGCCTGCACCTTCAGCCGCTGCGCGTAGGCGAACAGATCGGTCTCGCCCTCGATGTCGGCGCGGATATCCAGCGGCAGGCCCGAAGGCAACGCGGCGCTGCGCTCGAAGCCGGCCAGGCGGCGCGCGAGCGCCTCGGGCATCACCGGCTCCAGTGCTTCCTGCACCGTGGCCCTCGATACGGCCAACGGTTCGCCGACGTCCACCTGCGCGGCATGGCCATGGCCGCTGGCCCGATAACCGGCCACGCCCAGCACGGCCACGGCCGGCAGCACGAGCAACCAGGTTTTCAGGGTCGGGGCGAGGGCCATCGGCGGTCGGTTACGGCACGTCGGGCAGGAAAGCGCCAAGTCTAGCAAGGCCCGGGAGGCATGTCTGAACCGGTCTCGTTCAGCCTGGGTCGGCATCTCAGAGCATACGGAGACGGCCGGATGGTCTAGCATGGCCCCCTTTCCCGCGATTGCCCCCACCGCCATGCCGTTCCTGGAACTGACCCTGCGCTGCACCGAAGCCACCCAGCCCCGCTATGAAAACGCGCTGGAGGACGTGGGCGCGCTGGCGGTCACCCTGCTCGATGCCGAGGCCGACACCAGCAACGAGCAGGCCATCCTCGAGCCGGGCGTGGGCGAAACGCCGCTGTGGGACACCCTGGTGCTGAGCGCGCTGTTCCCGGCCGACAGCAACGCGCTGCTGCTGCTGGCTGCGCTGGAGGCGTTCGACCCGGAACTGGACTGGACCGGCGGCAGCTTCCGCGCGGTCGAGGACGAAGACTGGGAACGCGCCTGGCTGGACCAGTTCCAGCCGATGGATTTCGGCAGCCGCACCTGGATCGTGCCGTGGAACCATGAGCTGCCGGAGGCCGCGCAGGCCGCCGACGCCGCCGTGGTGCGCCTGGACCCGGGCCTGGCCTTCGGTTCGGGTACCCACCCGACCACCGCGCTGTGCCTGCGCTGGCTGGACCAGCTGGCCGTGGATGGCGTGCTGCAGGGCCAGCGCGTGCTCGACTTCGGCTGTGGCTCGGGCATCCTCGCCCTGGCCGCGCTGAAGCTGGGCGCCGCCGAGGCCATCGGCGTGGACAACGACCCGCAGGCGCTGATCGCCACCGCCGACAATGCCGAGCGCAACGGCGAACTGGCCCGCATGCACGTCTACCTGCCGCAGGACGAACCGGTGGCCACCTACCCGATCGTGGTCGCCAACATCCTCGCCTCGGCGCTGGATGCGCTGGCCGAACTGCTGGCCGCACGCGTTGCTGCCGGTGGCCGCATCGCGCTGTCGGGCATCCTGCATGGCCAGGAAGGCGAACTGCTGCAGCGCTATGCCGCGTGGTTCGACGACCTGCAGGCCACCCAGGATGGCGATTGGATGCGCATCACCGGCGTACGCCGCGCCTGATCGTGGTTGAATGACGGCTGGATCCGAGCCCGCGCCCTGAGCATGTCCGAGCCGAACCCACCGCGTCGTCCGCTTGCCACCTTCCTGCGTTCCGCGCCGGGAACCGATGCGCCGCCCGGGACCGGGCAGGCGCAGGACCCCGCTGACGACACGACGGATGCCACCGACGATCAGACGGCGCCGTTCGAACTGCCGGCCGAACCGGTGGTGGACACACCGCCACCGCCGCAGACGCGACAGTCCGATGACACTGTCATCGAACCGTCCTCCCGCATCGACGCGCCTGCGTCGGTCACACCCGCCAGCGATGCACCCAGTTTCCTCGGCGCCCGCCCGCGTGCCCTGCCGACGCCACGCTGGCACTGGGCACTGGTGGCCGGGCTTGCCCTGCTGCTGGTGCTGCAGAGCGTACTGGCCGACCGCGCGCGGCTGGCCGCCGATGCCGCGCATCGCCCGTGGGTCAGCGCACTGTGCGGCGTCCTGCGCTGCAGCCTGCCCGCATGGCGCGAACCGACTGCATTGACCATGACCAGCCGCGAGATCCGCCCGTTGCCCGGGCAGGCCGGCGTACTGCAGGTGCAGGCCAGCATCCGCAATGATGCGCGCTGGGCGCAGGCATGGCCCGACCTGCGCCTGTCATTGGCCGATGCCGATGGCCGGGTGATCGGCACCGGTGTGTTCCCGCCCGCGCAGTACCTGGGCGAAAACCCGGGCGCGGCACTGCTGGAACCGGGGCAGAGCGCCCGCATCGCCTTCCGTGTGCAGGAGCCGGCAGCCTCCACGGTCGCATTCACCTTCGAGTTCCTTTGATCGGGACGAAGGCGTCCAGCCGTGGCAGGTCGGGCACGCTCGCGCTAGACTGGCCGCCTCCACCTCGTCCGGCCGCGCGCTCCGCGCGCACGGGCCACCGAATCGGGAACCCCCTTGAACGCTGTCCTTTCTCGTCCTGACAACAGTCGTGGCGCTGCCCGGCCACCGCTGCGTGAACACGTCGCCCAGTCCGTGCGCCGCTACCTGCGTGACCTCGATGGCTGCGACGCGGACGATGTCTACGAGATCGTGCTGCGCGAGATGGAGATTCCGCTGTTCGTGGAAGTACTCAACCACTGCGAAGGCAACCAGAGCCGCGCCGCCGCGATGCTGGGCATCCACCGCGCGACCCTGCGCAAGAAGCTGAAGGAATACGGCATCAGCGCGTAAGCGCGCGCCGCCTCGCATGGCCCGGCGCTACCGATGCCCGCCCGGTAGATCCACGCCATGCGTGGATGAACGCCCGGCACGATCAGCCCACCCCACCGGCCCGTAGATCCACGCCATGCGTGGATGAACGCCCGGCACGATCAGCCCACCCCACCGGCCGGTAGATCCACGCCATGCGTGGATGAAAGCCCGGCACGATCAGCCCACCCCACCAGCCGGTAGATCCACGCCATGCGTGGATGAACGCCCGGCACGATCAGCCCACCCCACCGGCCTTCCAGTAATACCGCACCACGTGGAAGAACACCGGCGCGGCGAAGCACACCGAATCCAGCCGGTCGAGCATGCCGCCATGGCCCTCGATCATGTGGCCCCAGTCCTTGATGCCGCGGTCGCGCTTGATCGCCGACATCACCAGGCCACCCCAGAATCCCATCAGGTTGATCAGCAGCGACAGCCCGAACGCCTGCAGCGGCGTGAACGGGGTGATCCACCACAGCGCCGCCCCCAGCGCGCTGGCACTCAGCACGCCGCCCACGAACCCTTCCACCGTCTTCGACGGCGACAGCTTCGGCGCGATCAGGCGCTTGCCCAGCAGCTTGCCCCAGATGTACTGCAGCACGTCGGAGGACTGCACCACGATCACCAGGAAGGCAAACAGCAGCACGTTGCGCGACGGATCGTGGCCGGGCACGTGCAGGTTCAGCAGCAGCGGCACGTGCGAGATGCAGAACACGCAGATCATCAGCCCCCACTGCACCTTGGCTGTACGCTCCAGGTAGTGGGTGGTGTCACCACCGATGGTCGACAGGATCGGCAGGAACAGGAACGCATAGACGGGAATCAGCAGCGTGTACATGCCGTACCAGTCGATCCACACCAGGTAGTACTGCCACGGCAGCACGATGTAGAACGCCGCCAGCAGCGCGTAGTAGTCACCCGAGCGGGTCGGCGCCAGGGTGATGAATTCGCGCAGCGCGAACAGCGAGATGATGGCGAACAGCACGATCACCCCGGCGCGGCCGAACAGCAGCGCACCGCCGACCACGATCGCCATCACCCACCACGCGCGGATGCGCGAAACGAGATTGGCGATGACCGCACTGGGATTGCCGCGCTGGCGCCAGCGCAGGGTTTCGGATACCAGCGTGGCCAGCACCAGCACCGCGCCGACACCGGCAAACAGCAGGCCGGTCTGCTGGCCCACGCTCTGCGTGGCCAGATCACCGGAGACATCCAGCAGGAAACTCATGCGCGGCCTCCGTTCGGTGCCAGGTCCAGCAGCGCCTGCCGGCTGCGCGCCAGGAACGCCGCCTTGTCCTCATCGGCCTGCAACCGCAGCGGCGTGCCGAACGTGGCCGTGCACAGCAGCGGCAGCGGCAGGAAACGCCCCTTGGGCATCACCCGCTTGAGGTTGTCGATCCACACCGGTACGAACTCCAGTTCCGGGCGCTGCCGCGCCAGATGATAGATGCCACTCTTGAACGGCAGCAGCGGTTCATCACCGATGTTGCGCGTACCTTCGGGGAACAGGATCAACGAGCATCCCTCGTCCACCGCATCGCGCAGCCCCTGCAACGGATCCTGCTGGCGGCGCGCCGCATCGCGCTCGACCAGCACGCCGTTGAACACCGCATCGATCAGGTAACGGCGCAGCGCATCGCCCTGCCAGTACTCGGCAGCAGCCACCGGCCGCACCTGGCGCCGCAGTGCCGGCGGCATCGACGACCAGATCAGCACGAAATCGCCATGGCTGGCGTGGTTGCCGTAGTACACGCGGTGCTCGCTGGACGGCGCACAGCCGATCCACAGCGCGCGCGCCCCGGTCACTACATGGATCGCGCCACTGCAGGCGCGGGCGATCAGTTCAGCAAACATCGACACCTCCGCTCAGGTCTGCGGCCACAGCACTGCCAGCAGCAGCACCGAAAACTGCAGCAGCGTGGCCACGTACTGGCGCACCAGCAGGCGGCGCATGCCGATCCAGCGTGCCTCCCAGCCGCGCACGGGCGCCTGCGCATCGCGGCGGCGCAGGCCGGCGGTGTGCAGGGCCGCGTCCACCCGCTCGGCGGCGGCATCACCCTGCAGGTGCTCGCGCAGCAGCAGCTGCAGCAGGCTGGCGTCCAGCTGCACCCGAACCGCGTAATACGCCTGCACCACGCCCACTGCCACGCTCAGCAGCAGCAGGCCGGCGGCGAACATCGCCAGCCCAGGTTCCACGCCCAGCAGCAACAGCGCCACCAGCAGCAGGCCCAGTGACAGCGCGGCGGGCAGCCGGCCCTGGCGCAGCAGCAGGTGCATCATCGGCAGATCGGCAGCGGTGCTCATGCGGTGCTCTCCGGTGCGGCGGCGGCCGCGATGGCCTGTAGATGAACGTCATGCAGGACGATGGACGGCCGCGCGGCACGCACCCGGGCCACGGCCTCGGCGGCGCTGCAGACCCGCCCGGTCCGCAGCAGCCAGGTGGCCACGCTGGCCGCGCTGCGCGAGTAGCCCAGCGCGCAGCACACCAGCAGCGGCCCGTGCGCGCGCAGGCGCTCGATCGCCTCGGCAGCTTCAGCCAGCTGCGCGGGGGACGGCACCACCAGGTCCAGCATCGGCACGCTGGCATAGGCCGCGCCCGGCGCGTGGCAGGACAGTTCGGCGCAGGTATCGACCACGCCGCGCAACGGGGCAGGCAGTGCCGCGCAGGGAATGCGTCCCAGCCACACCCCGCCGGCCACCTCCACCGGCTGCGGCGCACCTCGCGTCCACAGCCGCGAATTGATCCAGGCCGCCGCCAGGTAAGGTGCCAGCAGCCAGCGCGCGGCCATGGTCAGCCGCCCATCGGCGCGCTTCTGGAACACCGCCGTGCCCAGCCCGGCATAGGCCAGCGCCACCAGCAGCAGCGACACCACCGGCCACAGCAGCCACAGCGCCGCGCCCCCCAGCAGCAGCACCGGCACCAGCAGCGCCGCCGCGCCCAGCAGGTAGAACGACGCCAGGCGCCACCGCTTCGGCGCGCGTGCCATGCGCCAGGCGCGCAGCGGCGGGGTGCCCTGCTCCGGCCACAGCCACACGCACAGCCAGCCGGCCAGCAGGCCGGTGGGCACATCGATGAAGTGGTGCTGGAAGGTGGTCAGCACCGAAACACCGATCAGCAGCGCCCACGCGTGCAGCAGCCAGCGCCATGCGCCCTGCAGGTACTGCGCGTACTTCACCCACAGCACGATCAGCAGCACGATGTGCAGCGACGGTGCCTGGTTGAACGGCTTGTCGAAACCCAGCAGCACATCGAACAGCCAGCCGAACACGCCGCCGATCTCCGGCCGTTCAAAGCTGAAGCGCAGCGGCCACAGCAGGAAGCAGGCCACCGCGATGACCTGCGCACTGAACAGCCGCAGCGCGTGCCGGTCCAGCTCGAGGCGCTGCCGGCACAGGAAGAACGAGATCGCGTAGAACAGGTCGATCGACCAGTACGGCACGATCGTCCACGGCACGAACGGGATGTGCGCTTCCCAGGCGAACGCCATCACCGGCAGCGCGGCGTGGCGCCCGGCCATCCAGTTGGCGAAGCCATAGCTGGCGAAGAAGAACGGACCCAGCAGCACCAGCCACAGCAGGGCGCGCCGCCAGGGGCGCCCCTCCGCAGCCAGCGGGGTTGCGGCCAGCGTCGCCATCACGCGGTCCGGCGCGCCAGCGACACGGTGAAGATGCCGAATTCGTCGATGCGCTGGGCCACCTTCTCGAAGCCAGCCAGGCGCACCAGCTCGTCCATTTCCTGCTGGGTACGGCGGCGCATCACCCACGCTGCGCCGCCCCGGTGGCTGGTCAACGCACGGGCGATGAACTCCAGCTGCGGGTGCCAGGGCTGGCCGGTGTAGGCCAGGTAGCCGCCCACCGGCACGGTCGCGGCGATGCCCTGTAGCGAACGCAGCACCGCATCGTTGTCGGGGAACAGTTCGTACAGGCCGGAGACCACCGCCAGCGTCGGCGCCGGGTCGACCTGCGCCAACTGTGCCGGGTCGAACGCATCGCCCTGTTCGAAGCGGGCGATGTCGGCCGCGCCGAGGCGCTCGATCAAGGCCTGGCCCTGGGTCACGTTCAACGCACTGAAATCACGCAGCACGATGCGTTCGGCGCGCTGCTCGCCCTGGCCCAGCGCTTCCAGTACGTAGCGGCCATGGCCGGCCGCCACGTCCAGCACGCGCACCGGCGTGCCCTGCCCGCGCAGGCGCTGGGCGGCATCGCGCAGCAGTTCCTGCAGGTGCTGGCCGCGGATGCGGATGCCGCGCCAGCCGATCGCATCCAGATAGTTGCGGTCGACCATGCGCCCCAGCGGACCCTTGCCGCGTGCTTCGTCGCGGTAGATGTAATCCAGCGTGCTGCCCGAGTCGAAGCCGGTCTGCAGGCCCAGGGCGATGCCCTCGGAGAGCGTGCCGCCGACCCGCAGGCCGCCACGCACCACGCGCCAGCGCAGGTCGGCCAGGCTGTTGCGCTCCGGCGGCCAGGCCAGGATCTCCGACTCTTCGAAGGTCGGCCCATGGCGGTGCGCATCGCGGCGCGACAGCTCGCGCAGCGGTTCGGCGAAACGCGCCTGGATGAAGCTGCGGATGCGCGCCAGTGCCGGCGCGCGATCACGTTCGCCCAGCGTGTCGTGGAAGAAGCCCGGCAGGTGCACGCGCTCCTTGATCGGGCTGGACAGGCGCTCGTAGAAGCGGTCCTGCGGGCCACGGTGCACGACGAAATCCGAGCCGGACACCAGCAGCTGCACCGGCACACTGATCGCCTGCGCATCGGCGACGATGCGGTCGGCGGCCTCGTACAGGCCCAGCAGCACGCGCACCGAGATCGGCCGGGTGATCAGCGGGTCGGTGCGGTAGCTTTCCACCCGCGCCGGGTCGTGGGTCAGCCACTGCGGCTTGACGTAGCTGTTGACGAAGAAGTTGCCGCGCAGCTTCTGCATCAGGCCCAGCCCCGCCCGTGCGAACGGCACGTACAGCTTCACCTTGAACGCCGGCGAAGCCATCACCAGTGCGCGCAGGCGCGGCGCGTAGTCGTGCACCCAGGTGGCGGCAACCACGGCGCCCACGCTCTGCGCGATCACCACGATGTCCTCCACCGCGATGCCATGCTCGGCACCGATGTGGGCGATGAAGCTGTCCAGGTCGCGCACCAGCGCCGGGAAACCCGGGGCATCACCGCGCGCGCCCGGCGAACGGCCGTTGCCACGTGCATCCCAGGCGAAGAAGGCGGTGTCGGGCAGGTCCAGCTCATCGACCAGGTGGGTGACCCGCCCGGAATGTTCGTGGCCGCGATGCAGCAGCACGATGGCCCTGGCCGGCGTGGTGGTCGTGGTGCTCGCCCAGTACCGGTAGAACAGCGGTACCTGGTCGAAGCTGTGGAATTCCCGTTCCTGCGCCTGACGCATGCAATCTCCAGATTGTCTTTTTGGTTTGTAGTTGATTACTGCGGCGGAAGCGCCGCTTCCTGCAGCCCGCGGCGGACGCGGTTGATCATCGTCAGCACGCACAGTGCGGCCATGGCCGCAGCCACGCCAGTGACCGTCATCGCGCCAACCCACCCGAACGCCAGCAGCAGGCCCAGCGCACCGATCACGAAGGCGCGGTCGCTCTTGCCCATCGGGCCGTCATAGCGGCGGCTGGCACCGACCATCAACCCCAGTACGCCGGCGTATTCGCTCAGCGCCGCGGTCCAGGCCAGCAGCCACAGCGCCTCGGGGCGCACGCCCGGCACGCTGAGCAGGCTCAGGTACAGCGCCGCATCGGCGATCACATCGCACAACTCGTTCAGGTAGGCGCCCAGCTTGGACTGCTGTCCGAACTCGCGGGCGAGCATGCCGTCCACGGCGTTGAGCGCCATGCGCAGCAGCATCCACAGCGGCAGCAGCAGGTACAGCAGCGGCTGCGCGGGCGCGCAGCACCACACGGCGGCGGCCACCAGCAGCGAGACCACGGCGGCGGCCACGGTCACCGTGTTGGCGGTGATGCCGAGGCGGTAGAGCCCGCGCACGGCCGGACGCAAGAGGTCCTGGAAACGTCCTTTCAATGCATAGATCGACACGATCTGAACCCGCAACTCCCTGGCAGTTCCGGCATAGCCTACCCCATGGCGTGTTCAGCCCGGCATGCCGATGCAGGCCGTTTTCCCCTGCCGGGGCCAGCAAAGCGCGCCGACAGCGCCCGCCACCGGCCCCCACGAACTACAATATCGGCCCCGCTCCGCTGCCGATTGCCCTGTCCCCATGACTGCTGATCTGTTGCCCGTCCGTCGGGCCCTCCTCTCCGTTTCCGACAAGACCGGCCTGGCCGAGCTGGCCACCGCGCTGGCTGCACGCGGCGTGGAGCTGCTGTCCACCGGCGGCACCGCCAAGGCCATTCGCGACATGGGCCTGGCCGTGAAGGACGTGGCCGACGTCACCGGTTTCCCGGAAATGATGGATGGCCGGGTCAAGACCCTGCATCCGATGGTGCACGGCGGCCTGCTCGGCCGTTCGGGCCTGGATGACGCGGTGATGGCCGAGCACGGCATCGGCGCCATCGACCTGCTGGTGCTGAACCTGTATCCGTTCGAATCGGTCACCGCCAAGGCCGACTGCACCCTGGCCGACGCGGTGGAGAACATCGACATCGGCGGCCCGGCCATGCTGCGCTCGGCGGCCAAGAACTTCGCCCGCGTGGCGGTGGCCACCGACCCGTCGCAGTACGCCGAACTGCTGGCCTCGCTGGAGGCCAACAACGGCCAGCTGTCGGCCAGCACCCGCTTCGCGTTCTCGGTGGCGGCGTTCAACCGCGTCGCCCAGTACGACGCGGCCATCAGCAACTACCTGTCGGCGGTCACCGCCACCGACGCCGCCGTGCCGGCCCGTGCCGAGTACCCGGCGCAGATGAACTCCACCTTCGTGAAGGTGATGGACCTGCGCTACGGCGAGAACCCGCACCAGAGCGGCGCGTTCTATCGCGACCTGTACCCGGTGCCGGGCACCCTGGCCACGTTCCAGCAGCTGCAGGGCAAGGAACTGAGCTACAACAACCTGGCCGATGCCGATGCGGCGTGGGAATGCGTGCGCCAGTTCGATGCGCCGGCCTGCGTCATCGTCAAGCATGCCAACCCGTGCGGCGTGGCCGTCGGTGCCGGCAACGGCGATGCCTACGAGCTGGCCTACGCCACCGACCCGACCAGCGCCTTCGGCGGCATCATCGCCTTCAACAAGCCGCTCGATGCGGCCACTGCGAAGGTCATCCTCGACCGCCAGTTCGTCGAAGTGCTGATCGCCCCGGACTACGAGCCGGCCGCGCTGGAATACGCGCAGAAGAAGGCCAACGTGCGCGTGCTGCGCATCCCGCACGGTGATGGCCTGAACAACTTCGACAGCAAGCGCGTGGGCTCGGGCCTGCTGCTGCAGTCTTCCGACAACCGCGGCATGACCCGCGACGAACTGAAGGTGGTGAGCAAGCTGGCACCGACCGACAAGCAGTTCACCGACCTGCTGTTCGCCTGGAAGGTGGCCAAGTTCGTGAAGTCCAATGCGATCGTCTATGCCAAGGACAACCGCACGATCGGCGTCGGCGCCGGGCAGATGAGCCGCGTCTATTCCGCGCGCATCGCCGGCATCAAGGCGGCCGACGCGAACCTGGTGGTGGAAGGTTCGGTGATGGCCTCCGATGCGTTCTTCCCGTTCCGCGATGGCATCGATGCCGCAGCGGCCGCCGGCATCAAGGCAGTCATCCAGCCGGGCGGTTCGATGCGCGATGCCGAAGTGATCGCCGCCGCCGACGAACATGGCCTGGCCATGGTGTTCACCGGCGTTCGCCACTTCCGCCACTGATCCTGGAGCGACACGGATGTCCGCAGTTTCTATCAACCCCCTGCTCCTGCCCGCCCTGCTGGGCGCGGTCCTGCTGGCCGGCTGCAAGCCGGCCGCCCAGCCGGCACCCGCCACTGCCCCGCACGCAGAGACGCCCGCCGCGGGCAGCACCGCAGCGGCCGGGCATGCCAGCCGCACCGCGCGCCTGCAGGCCTTCCTGACGGCGCGCTACGGCAAGGACGCGCAACTGTCCGGCGACTGGCGCGGCAGCTGGGCGCAGGACGGTGACAGCCGCCCGGTGGACTGGGCGGTGTGCGCCGAGCAGCCGGTGGTGAACGGTGACAGCTGGCAGCAGCTGCTGGCGGTGTGCGGCGAAGTGGCCGACGCCGGCCATGCCGACGCGGGCACCATCGACTTCTACGTGCTGCGCCCGGCCGCCGACAGCTTCGAGGTGGCGGCCGAGCTGACCGGCGGCACCTATGGCAGCAGCGGCCGCCCGGGCAGCGTCGAGATCCTGCGCTTCGGCAGCGATTTCTACGGCTTCCGCAACGTCAGCGGCTGGTACGGCCAGGGCTACTCGCTGCAGACGCAGAGCTTCATCCTGCCCGGCCCGAACGGTCTGGTGGATGCCGGCAGCGTGCGCAGCCACATCGACAACACCGCGGCCTACGACTGCGATGACGCCGAGCAGGCCGAAGACTGCCGCACCCGCATGTTCGACATCGAGTTCGAACTGCGCATGGACGACAGCAACCGCAGCGCGCGCACCTGGCCGCTGCTGATCGAGGAAACCGGCAGCAGCTGTGGCGGCACCAACGTGCGCCGCACGCACCGCTTCACGCTGGACCCGAAGACCTGGACCTATTCCTTCCCCGACGCGCTGCAACGCGAGGGCTGCGAGTGAAGCACGCGCGCCGCCGGGGACATCGCCCTTCCCTTCCCACGCAATCTGGAATCTCGTGATGAACGTACTTGTCATCGGCTCTGGCGGCCGCGAACACGCCCTGGCATGGAAGCTGGCCCAGTCCTCCCGTGTCACCGAAGTGATCGTGGCGCCCGGCAATGCCGGCACCGCCACCGAAGACAAGTGCCGCAACGTGGCGGTGAAGGTGACCGACATCGACGGCCTGCTGGCGCTGGCCCAGGCCGAAGGCGTGGCGCTGACCGTGGTTGGCCCGGAAGTGCCGCTGGTGGCCGGCGTGGTTGATCGTTTCCGCGCCGCCGGCCTGCGCATCTTCGGGCCGACCGCCGCCGCCGCGCAGCTGGAAGGCAGCAAGGCGTACGCCAAGGATTTCCTGGCCCGCCACAACATCCCCACCGCATTCTATGCCGTGCACACCGAGGTGGACGCTGCGCTGGCCTACATCCGCGACAAGGGTGCACCGATCGTGGTCAAGGCCGATGGCCTGGCCGCTGGCAAGGGCGTGATCGTGGCGATGACCCAGGCCGAGGCCGAGGACGCGGTGCGTGACATGCTCTCGGGCAACGCCTTTGGCGACGCCGGCGCGCGCGTGGTCATCGAGGAATTCCTCGATGGCGAGGAAGCCAGCTTCATTTCGATGGTCGATGGCGTGCACGCGCTGCCGATGGCCACCTCGCAGGACCACAAGCGCGTCGGCGACGGCGATACCGGCCCGAACACCGGCGGCATGGGCGCCTACTCGCCTGCGCCGGTGGTGACCCCGGAGGTGCATGCCCGGGTGATGCGCGAAGTCGTGAACCCGACCGTGCAGGGCATGATCGCCGATGGCATCCCGTTCACCGGCTTCCTCTATGCCGGCCTGATGATCGATGCCAGCGGCGCGCCGAAGGTGATCGAGTTCAACGTGCGCTTCGGCGACCCGGAAACCCAGCCGGTGATGCTGCGCCTGCAGTCGGACCTGGTGGACCTGGTGGAAGCGGCCATCGATGGCCGCCTGGACGCGGTGGACGCGCAGTGGGATCCGCGCCCGTCGCTGGGCGTGGTGCTGGCCGCAAAGCCTTACCCGGAAGCGCCGATCACCGGTGACGTGATCTCCGGCCTGGACGCCGTGCCCGCCAATGCCAAGGTGTTCCATGCCGGCACCACGCTGGATGCACAGGGCCAGGTGCTCAGCGCCGGCGGCCGCGTGCTGTGCGTGGCCGCGCTGGGCGACAGCGTGCGCGACGCGCAGGCCAATGCCTACGCCGGCGTGGCCAAGGTGACCTGGGCCAACGAGTTCCACCGCACCGACATCGGCTGGCGCGCGATCGCACGCGAGGGTTGAGGCCCGCGCGGTATCAGTAGATCCACGCCATGCGTGGATGAGCCTCACAAACAGAAAGGCCCGGCAGTGCCGGGCAGCCACGCATGGCGCGGGTCCACGGATGCCGTACCGCCGGGGTAGATCCACGCCATGCGTGGATGAGCCCCACAAACAGAAAGGCCCGGCATTGCCGGGCCTTTCTTCATTCCAACGCCACCCCGCCTTACGCGGTGAACAGCGCCTTCATCTTCTTCAGCGCGTTCGCTTCGACCTGGCGGATGCGCTCGGCGGACACGCCGTACTCATCGGCCAGTTCCTGCAGCGTCACCTTGCTGTCGGCATCCAGCCAGCGGCGGCGGATGATGTCGCGCGAGCGCGCATCCAGCTCGGCCAGGCCTTCGCGCAGCAGCTGCATCTGGTTGTCTTCGCTGTCTTCACGCTCGTAGGCCATCGACGGATCTTCGTCGTTGGACACCAGGAACGCAGCCGGCGACGGCGGGGCGTGGTCGTTGTCCTCGTCGGTCGGTGCGTCGAAACCGATATCGCGGCCGGACAGGCGCGATTCCATTTCCATGACCTCGCGCTCGGACACGTTCAGATCCTTGGCCACGGCGCTGACTTCGGCCGCGTTCATCCAGCCCAGGCGCGTCTTCGACTTGCGCAGGTTGAAGAACAGCTTGCGCTGCGCCTTGGTCGTGGCGACCTTGACGATGCGCCAGTTCTTGAGGATGAACTCGTGCATCTCTGCACGGATCCAATGCACGGCAAAGGACACCAGGCGCACGCCCATGTCCGGGTCGAAGCGCTTGACCGCCTTCATCAGGCCGATGTTGCCTTCCTGGATCAGGTCGCCCAGCGCAAGACCGTAGCCGTTGTAACCGCGGGCCACGTGCACCACGAAGCGCAGGTGCGAATGCACCAGCTCACGTGCGGCGTCCAGATCGTCACCGTCGCGGAAACGACGGGCCAGGTCCTGTTCGTCATCGACCGACAGCACCGGAATCTGGTGCACGGCACCGATGTAGGCGTCCAGCGAACCGAGCGCACTGGGAATCGGGAGATTGTTTGCCACAAGGGCAGTAGAGGTGTTCTGGCTCATAGGGGCTCATCTTAGCAGTCCGGCTTTTGGACTGCTAAAGCGGGAGGAAGTTCCAGTGTTCCGTCAACGGAACAATGGGCGATTCAACATCCCTACCCTATCGCGTATTGATGACAATGGCGAGCAGGCTCGACCATGGTCGAATACAAGCAAAATCAATCACTTGCCCCGAATAAAGTGCATGAATGGTCGTTTTGGGCCGCAAAATCCCATCGGCCCACCCCATTCAGCCGGGCAATGTTGCCGGTCGTTCAGCCCAGCCAGGCAAACGGCCACATCCGCCACCCCGGTAGTGCCACGCCATGCGTGGCAGGCGACGCTAATAATACCCGGCCATGTTCAGGAAGAAGCCCTTCTGGTCGTACTTCAGCTCGGTCATGTCGTCGCTGAACTCGGTGAAGTTGTAGCCTACGCCGACCTTGAAGTTCTCGCCCACCCGGCGGTCCACGCCCAGCAGCCAGCCCTTGCGCACGCCGCCGTCGCGCACCTTCAGCCAGCGGTGCTCGGCCAGCCCCTCCCACTGCGCGAACAGGCGGTAGCGCAGCTGCAGGGCCGCGAAGTCGGCGCGGCTGTCCAGCCAGGCGCCCTCGCCACGACCGGTCCGGTAGTCGCCCCAGCGCGAGGCCAGCTTGGCGGCCATCTCCCAGCGCTCGCCGATCTGGCGGATGCCTTCCAGCGACAGCACCTGCGAGCGCTGGTCGTACAGGTTGCCACCTTCCTGCCCCAGCGAGGCCACGTCATAGAGGTAGGTGAACTTGCCGAAGCCGGCCCAGCGCGTGTTGTCGTGCGGGCGCCAGGCGAAGCCGACGTTGGTCTCCACCAGCTTGGCATCGGCCACCGGGTTGATCCGGTCCTGGGTGTCGGCGTAGTTCGCGCGCAGGGCGAAGCGCCAGTCTTCGTTGAGCTTGTACAGCAGGCGGTTGGTGGTCACCCACTGCTCGCGCTGCTCGGCACCGCTGTCGCGGCGGTACTCCAGCTTGCTGTTCCACTGCGCCACCGCATCGGTGCGGCCACCGCTGACGCTGTACGCGCGGCGGTTGATGCGGCCCACGGTGGATTCCAGCTCGCCATCCATCAGGGTGAAGCCCAGGTTCCAGCCCTGCGCCGGATAGAAATCCATGCCGAAGGTGTGCACCAGCCCCGCGCTGTCCTGCCGGCGGTCCTTCAGGTACTGGCTTTCGTTGTAGACGTTCACCTGGTTGCTCAGGCGCCAGCGCTGGCCGACCGTCCAGCCGCTCTGCAGGCCGCTGTCGAACAGCGGATCGGTGCCGGTGCGGTCGGTGCTGTAGCTGTAGCTGCCGTACAGGCTGTGGTCGGGCGCCATGCGGTACTCGGCATCGACCTTGCCGCCGTGGCCGCGGCTGCCGCCACTCAGTTCGGCACCGACGCTGCTGCGGTCGCCGAACAGGTAGCGCGCGCCCAGGGTCAGCAGGTCGTTCTTCTCGTAGGCACCACCGTCATCGTCGAGGGTCACCTGGCCGGTGCCGTACAGCTCCCACGAGGAACCGAAGCGCTGGCGGTAACCGATCGCCGCCAGCAGCGCGGAGACATCCTGCAGCTCCTGCTCCTCGCGCACCCGGCGCAGTTCGCCGGTCAGCTGGCCGTCGTTGCCCAGCCGCCATTCGGCGGTCAGCTGGCTCTGCTCCAGCGCCAGTTCGCCCTGCTCGGTGCGGGTGTGGCGGCCGTACAGGCTGAAATCATCGGTGAGGTAGCCGAGGAATTCCACGCCGTATTCCTGGATCGGCAGGCCGGTGTCCTGGCGTGCCACCGAGAAACCGGCGTCGACGTCGCGCCACCATGCGCCCAGGCTCCAGTCCTGGCTGGTCCAGCCCAGCTCGCGCAGGTTGGCGCGGGCTTCCACCGCCGAGGCCTTGCCCGAACGGCGGCCTTCATAGGGGTTGCGGCGGATGAAGCTGAGGCCGCCGTTGTCCGAATAGAACACCGGCGCTGCGGTGGCATCGGTGCGGGTCTGTTCCATCTTCAGGTAGGTGCCGCGGCCGGCCTGCAGGGTCAGGTCGGCGCCCTTCAGGCTGTAGTTCTCGCCGCTGCGGTTCTCTTCCACCCAGGTGCCGCCCACCGCGACGTGATCGCCGATCCACTGGCGGCCGCGCGCGCCATAGGTCACATCGTCGCTGCTGAAGCCCAGCGGCACGTATTCGTAGTCCACCAGCAGCAGCTGGTCGTAGCCATCCAGCGGCATGTCGCGGGTGATGCTGCGCACGTTCTCGCGGGTCAGCTGCGCCAGCGGACGGGTCAGGATCAGGCGGCCCTGCAGGTCGTCGATCTCGTAGTCCACGCCCTCCTGCAGGGTGGCACGGGTTTCGGTGCGGCCGGTGGTGCGGTCGCGCACTTCCAGCACCACCTGTTCCGAGCCCGGCAGCAGATCGGTGTGGCGCAGGTAGTACAGGCTGCCGCCCGTGCCGAGGAATTCGCTGTGGCCCGGCGCAGACTGCGCCTCCGAACCGAACACCTTCAACTGCGAACGCGCTTCGCCCAGCGGCGTGGCCGACAGCGAACGCCAGTTCAACGCGCCGCCGTACAGCGAACGCACGTACTGGCCGTATTCGGTGCCGGTAATGCCGGTGGCGAAGTTGCCCCACAGGGCCTGGCTCTGGTCCCAGTCCACGCGCAGGTACAGGCGGCCCTGGGTATCGACGTCGCGGTAAGTGGTGGAGTCATCACCGTACACCGGGTAGTACAGGTCCGGATCGAGGCGGCGGAACACATCCTGCGCATCGGCACGGCTGAAATCGCGGAACAGGTACTTCAGTTCGCGGTCCTGGGTGTCGGCCTGCGCCGTCACCAGGTACTTGCCCCGCATTTTGCCCTTCAGGTAGAACGCCAGCCGGCCTTCGCTGAGGAAGCCATCGGTGTCGCGGTCATCGGCGGCCAGCGGCTGCACGTTGCCACTGGCACTGTTCTTGGACAAGGTGACATCGGCAATGGCGACCAGGAACAGGTAGCGGCCGGTCACGTCCACGTCCAGCTGGCGCTGCGCGGACGGTGCGTCGCGCGATTCCACCCGCACGTCATAGCGGTGCTGGCCGACCGGCTCCAGGAACTCGGCAGCGAACTTCTGCTCCAGGTCGACCGGGAAATCCTGGCCGTTGATGCGCACCCGGCTGTTGGGTTCCAGGTTGCGGCCGTACAGGCGCACGCGCGAGCCGTGGATGGGAATGTTCTGCAGGCGCAGCATGCTCTGCCCGTAGATGCTGTTGCTGACCTGCAGGTCCTGCGCGCTGGCCCCGTCCAGCGCCTGGCCCAGGGTCTTTTGCACGTTGTCGCGGGTCACCTGCAGGCCACGGTCGAAGTCGGCCGGGGTGACCAGCTGGATACGCTGGATCTGCGTTTCATCAAACGAGCCGCCGGCGCCGTACGCGCGCGCCACGTAGATCAGTTCATCGCCGGTGCGCAGCTTGAACTGTTCCGGCACGGTGCCATCCCATTCGGCATCGCCCACGTAGTCGGACGGCAGCTCGATGCGCGCCAGCGGCGTCACCAGATCGGTATCGGTGCCGCGGTACAGGGTGACTTCCAGCTTCTCGATGAAGGAGGCGTAGTTGTTGTAGCTGTGGAAGCGCAGGGGGCGGATCACCCGGCCGTTTTCGAACGGTACGGTGGCGGCGGCCTGCACGCTCAGGCTGGGTGGCACCATGCTCGGGTCTTCGGTGGCCCACACCACGCCGCCGTTGGGCAGTTCGGCCATGAACTGGCCACCTCGCGCGGACACGTCCGGGGTGACCGCCGGCGCCAGCGGCACGCTGCTGGCGGCGGACGGATCGGCTTGCCCCGGCAGTGGCAGCAGCGGCGTGTCGGCGTCATCACCGATCCGCAGCAGTTCGCCGTCGTCGCTGCGGCAGGTGTCACCCTCGCAGCGCACGTCGCTGGATGCCGTCGGCGCGGCCTGCTGGGCCAGTACCGGGGGGGCGGCCAGCAGCAGGGCCAACACGCTGCAGGACATCGCATGGGGAAGCAGGGCTCGCACGATCAGGGCAGGGCTCCGGTGGTGGGTCTTCATCTCAGCGCCCCTCCCCGCTGTTGGGGCCGGCCGGCGGTGGCCCGCTGGGCGGTTCGATCGTCAGTTGCTGCAGGACGCGGCCATCACCGCCATGCACCTCGATGCGGGTGGCGGCGGCGACGTCGGCCGGCAGGCGGCTGGCCAGTGCGCCACGCACCGCCTGCGCACGCTGCTGGGCCAGGGCTTCCTCGCCCGCCGTGGCGACCAGCAGCACGCGGCCACCGCCGCGCGCCAGCAATGCCTGGGCGGCCTTGTCCAGCACGCTGGCGCGGTCGGCGGCCAGCGTGGCGCTGCCCGGCGCGAACAGCGCCTGGCCCAGTTCCACCCGCGCCGGGCGTGGCACCACGGCGGCAGGCGTACCTTCGCGGCTCATCCCGCCGTCGGGCATGTGCACGCCGAAGTCGAAGCGCGCCGGCAGGCCGGGGGTGATGCGCCGTACCAGCGGGTTGGGCGTGGTGAAGCGCGCACCGGCCGGCAGCGTCGACGGATCGACCTTGAGGATGAAGTTGCGGCCGCGTGCTTCGCCACCCGGGATGCCGACCAGGTGGTAGCGCCCGAACGCATCGGTTTCCATCACCAGGCCTTCCACCGCCGCCACGCGCACGCCCGGGATGCCGCGTTCGCCGTCGTCCTGGATGCCGTTGCCGTTGCGGTCGTCGAATACGCTGCCGATGATCAGGCTTTCATCCAGCAGCGGATCCACGCTGACATCGACGTCGGCCGTGGCCACGTTGCCGATGCTGCGGTTCTGCCCGTCGATGGCGGTGATGCGGTTGGTGTGTACGCCGGTGCCGGTGCCTGCGCCGACGCGCAGGTAGTACACCACCGTGGCGCGCTCGCCCACCGGCACGTCGATGCCGTCGATGCGCAGCGGCTGCACGCCACTGGTGCGCGCATCGTTGTCGGCATCGCGCACCGCGAAGCCACCACTGACGAAGGTGAAGCCCGGCGGCAGCGTATCCAGCAGCGTGGCACCGTTGGCATCGACCTCGCCCACGTTGTCGATGGTGACGGTGTAGCGCACCAGGTCGCCGATCTGCGCACTGCGCTTGGCGGCCACCTTGGTCAGGCGCAGCACGGCCTGCTGGCCGGCCACGGTCACCGCCACGTTGGCTTCGGCGCACAACGGGGTCGGCACGCTCAGGTCGCAGACGCGGTAGCGGAAGCTGTCGGTTCCGCTGAAGTCCGCGGCCGGCGTGTACGTGCACACCCCGTTGGCGCACTGCACGGTGCCATGCGCGGGCGCGGCCGCCACCTGCAGCGAGGCCGGGTCCAGCGGCGCGCTGCGGGTGGTGTCGTTGGCCAGCACGTTGATCAGCAGCGGGCCGCTGGTCTCGGCAGTCACCGCGTCATCGACCAGGGTCAGCACGTTCGGCTCGACGACGATGGCCACCGATGCGCTGGCACACATCGACGGATCGGCGACATCGCAGACCTGGTAATCCAGGCTCTGGATACCGGCGAAGTTGGCCAGCACCGCGAAGCGGATGTGCTTGTTCGGCAGCACCGTGGCATCGCCATACGGCGGCGGCGCGGTGATGGTGACAGTGACCGTGGCCGGATCCACTGGCGTGCCATCCACGCGGTCGTTGCCGAGCACGTCGATGTCCACCACGCCGTTCTGCGGCATGTCGATGCGGTCATCCTCGGCCACCACGCCCGGCTCTGCGGCGATGACGGTCACGGTGACGGTACCGACGTCGCAGACGGTGGGCTGGTTGACCAGGCACAGCGTGTAGGTGGTGCTGTAGCTGCCCGGCGCCAGGCCCGCAGCCACGTCCACCCAGCCATCGGCGCTGAAGGTCAGTGCATTGGTCGCCACCGGCACGAAGTTGACCTGGGCCGGGTCGAGCGCGGCGCTGTTGAAGGTGTCGTTGGCGAACACGTTCAGCAGGCGGGTGCGCCCTTCCGGCCCGACCGGGCCACCCGTATCGTCCACCGCCAGCAGTGCGCCCACCGGGCCCTGCACCAGCACGGTGGCGATGGCGGTGGTGCAGTTGGTCGGCACGCCGTTCTCGCACAGCTGGTAGGCCAGCTGCACCTGCCCGGCCTGTACGCCCGGGGCCACCATGATCTGGCCCTGGTTGTTCATGGTGTAGCCCGGCGTGCTGCCGGTCAGGCTGGCCACCACGCTGCCCACCGGCGGCGGCGAGACGTTGTTGAAGCTGTCGTTGTCCAGCACCGAGCGGGCGATGGTGCCGCCCACCGAGGGATCGACCGGCGTGCTGCTGAAGTCATCGTTCACCGCCAGCACCACGTTGGCCGCGCCACCCACGTTGAAGGTGACGGTGGCCGTGCTGCACAGGGCCGCGTTCGGCGCGGGCAGGCAGACCTGGTAGGTGAAGCTGACCGGCCCGCTGGTACCCACCGGCGGCGTGTAGGTGAAGCTGCCATCGGCGTTGAACTGCAGGCCCGCCGGGGCCGCGCCCTGCACGCTCCACACCGAACCGGCCGGCATGTTGTCGTTGCTGGCCACGCTGTTGGCCAGGGTCTGCCCGGCCTGCACGCTGAAGGCATCCGGCTGCGGCGCGGGGCTGACCACCACGGTCACGCTGGCGGTGGCACAGTTGCCGGGCGCGGCCACTTCGCAGACCTGGTAGGTGACCGTGGTCGGCCCGGACGTGACGCCGGTGCCGATGCTGATCGTGCCGTCCGGGTTGATGCCGAAGCCCGCCGGTGCGCCCACCAGGGTCAGGGTGACGGTGCCGGCCGCCGGCGGCGAAGTGCCGTTGAGCGAGTCGTTGGCCAGCACGCTGGGCGTGGTGCCGCCCGGGGCGATGCCGCTGAAGCTGTCATCGCCCGCCACCAGGGTGCCGGTGTTGACGTTGAGGGTGACCGACGCGGTGCCGCACTGTGCGGCATTGGGTGCGGGCAGGCACACCTGGTAGGTGAAGGTGACCGCGCCCAGCGTGCCGGCCGGCGGCGTGTAGGTGAAGCTGCCATCGGCGTTGAACACCAGGCCCGGCGGCGTTGCGCCCTGCACGCTCCAGGTCGAACCGGCCGGCATGTTGTCGTTGCCCGCCACCGTGCTCGACAGCACCTGGCCCGCGCGCACGCTGTAGGCATCCGGCTGCGGCGCCGGGCTGACCACCACGCTCACCGTTGCGTTGGCGCAGTTGCTGGGCGCGGCCACTTCGCACACCTGGTAGGTGATGCTGGTCGGGCCGGAGGGCACGCCGCTGCCGATGCTGATCGTGCCATCGGGGTTGATGCTGATGCCGGCCGGTGCGCCGACCAGGCCCAGGGCCACCGTGTTCGCCGGCGGCGGGGTGACGCCATTGAGCGAGTCGTTGCCGAGCACGCTGGGCGTGGTGCCGCCCGGGGCGATGCCGGGGAAGCTGTCATCGCCGGCCACCAGGGTGCCGGTGTTGACGTTGAGGGTGACCGTGGCGGTGCCGCACAGCGCCGCATCCGGTGCCGGCAGGCAGGCCTGGTAGGTAAAGGTGACCGCACCGGTGGTGCCCACCGGCGGCTGGTAGGTGAAGCTGCCATCGGCGTTGAACACCAGGCCGGCCGGCGCGGTGCCCTGCAGGCTCCAGGTCGAGCCGGCCGGCAGGTTGTCGTTGCCGGCCACTGAGTTCGACACCGTCTGCCCGGCCTGCACGCTGAACGCATCCGCCTGCGGTACGGGGCTGACCACCACGTTCACCGTGGCGGTGGCGCAGTTGCTGGGCGCTGCCGCTTCACACACGCGGTAGGTCAGCGTGGTGGCCCCGGAGGTGACGCCACCGCCGATGCTGATCGTGCCATCGCCATTGATGGCGAAGCCGGCCGGCGCCCCCACCAGGCCCAGCGTCACCGTCCCGGCGGCTGGCGGCGACACGCCATTGAGCGAGTCATTGGCCAGCACGCTGGACGTGGTACCGCCCGGGGCGATGCCGCTGAAGCTGTCATTGGCCGCCAGCAGCGTGCCGGTGCCGATGTTGAAGCTGACCGTGGCGGTGTTGCACAGCGCCGCATTCGGTGCGGGCAGGCAGGTCTGGTAGGTGAAGCCGACCACGCCGGTGGTGCCGGCCGGCGGCGCATAGGTGAAGCTGCCGTCGGTGTTGAACACCAGCCCGGCCGGCGTCGCGCCCTGCACGCTGAAGCTGGAGCCGGCCGGCATGCTGTCGTTGCCCGCCACCGTGTTGGAGAGCACCTGCCCGGCCTGCACGCTGAAGGCATCGGGCTGCGGCGTCGGGCTGACCACCACGGTCACCGTGGCGGTGGCGCAGTTGCTCGAGGCCGCCGCTTCGCAGACCTGGTAGGTCAACGTGGTGGTGCCTGCAGTGACGCCGGTACCGACGCTGATCGTGCCGTCGGCGGCGATGGTGAAGCCGGCCGGTGCACCGACCAGGCTGACGGTGACGCTGCCAGCGGCCGGCGGCGACACGCCATTGAGCGAATCGTTGGCCAGCACGCTGGGCGTGGCGGTGCCCGGGGCGATACCGGTGAAGCTGTCGTTGCCCGCCACCAGGGTGCCGCTGTTGACGTTGAGGGTGACCGTCGCGGTGCCGCACAGCGCCGCATCCGGTGCTGGCAGGCAGGCCTGGTAGGTGAAGCTGACCGGGCCGGTCGTGCCCGACGGCGGCGCGTAGCTGAAGCTGCCGTCGCTGTTGAACACAAGGCCCGCCGGCGCGGTGCCCTGCACGCTCCAGGTCGAGCCGGCCGGCATGTTGTCATTGCCGGCCACGTTGTTGTTCACCGACTGCCCTGCCTGCACGCTGAAGGCATCGGCCTGCGGTGCCGGGCTCACCACCACGTTGACGCTGGCGGTGGCGCAGTTGCTGGACGCCGCCACTTCGCAGATCTGATAGGTGAGCGTGGTGCTGCCCGACACCACGCCGCTGCCGACGCTGATCGTGCCATCGGGATTGATGCCGAAGCCGGTGGGCGCACCCACCAGGCTCAGCGACACCGACGCAGCCGGCGGCGGCGTCACGCCATTGAGCGAATCGTTGCCGAGCACGCTGGGTGTAGCCGTGCCCGGGGCGATGTTGCTGAAGCTGTCATCGCCGGCCAGCAGCGTGCCGGTGTTGACGTTGAGGGTGACCGTCGCGGTGCCGCAGACGCTGCCGTTCGGCGCCGGCAGGCAGGCCTGGTAGCTGAAGGTCACGGCACCGAGGGTGCCGGCCGGCGGCGTGTAGCTGAAGCTGCCATCGGCGTTGAACACCAGGCCGGCCGGCGCCGTGCCCTGCAGGCTCCAGGTCGAACCGGCCGGCATGTTGTCGTTGCCGGCCACGTTGTTGACCAGCTGCTGGCCGGCCTGCACCGAGAACGCATCGGCCTGCGGCGTCGGGCTGACCACCACGGTGACACTGGCGGTATCGCAGTTGTTGGCCGCCGCCGCTTCGCACAGCTGGTAGCGCAGCGTGGTGGAACCGGCCAGCACGCCGCTGCCGACACTGATCGTGCCATCCGGGTTGAGGGTGAAGCCGGCCGGTGCGCCCACCAGCGACAGCCGCACATCGGCCGCCGGGGCCGGGCTGGCGCCATTGAGGCGGTCATTGGCCAGCACGCTGGCGGCCGACGTGCCACCGGCAACCACGCCGGTGATGACGTCATCGCCAGCCACCAGGTCGCCGTTGTTGATGTTGAGGGTGAACGTGGTGGTGCCGCACAGTGCCGCATTCGGTGCCGGCAGGCAGGCCTGGTAGGTCACGGTGATCGGCCCGGCGGTGCCGGCCGGCGGTGCATAGGTGAAGCTGCCATTGGCGTCGAAGGTCAGCCCGGCCGGTGCGGTGCCCTGCACGCTCCAGGTGGAACCCACCGGCATGTTGTCGTTGCCGGCCACGCTGTTGGCCAGCGTCTGCCCGGCCTGCACGGCGAAGGCATCCGGCTGCGGCGCCGGGCTGACCACCACCAGCACGCTGGCGGTGTCGCAGTTGGCCGGCGAGGCGGCCTCGCAGATCTGGTAGGTCAGCGTGGTCGGGCCGGACTGCACGCCGGTGCCCACGGTGACCAGGCCATCGGCACTGATCGAGAAGCCGGCCGGTGCCCCGACCAGGGCCAGCGTCACCGTACCGGCAGCCGGCGGCGACACGCCGTTGAGCGAATCGTTGGCCAGCACGCTGGTGCCCACGGTGCTGCCCGGCGCGATGTTGCTGAAGCTGTCGTCGCCGGCCACGAGGGTGCCGTTGTTGATCGTGAGGGTGGCGGTCGTGACGCCACAGACTGCCGCGTTCGGCGCAGGCAGGCAGACCTGGTAGTCGAAGGTGACCACGCCCAGGCGGCCCGGCGGCGGCGTGTAGGTGAAGGCACCGGTGGCGGTCATCACCAGGCCATCCGGCGCGGTGCCCTGCACGCTGTACTGCGCACCCGGCGGCACGTTGTCGTTGCCCGCCACGCTGTCCGACAGCGTCTGCCCGACCTGCACGGCAAAGGCATCCGGCTGCGGCGACGGACGGACCACCACGGTGACGCTGGCGGTGTCGCAGTTGTTGGCCGCAGCGGCTTCGCAGATCTGGTAGGTCAGGGTGACCGGGCCGGAGACCGCGCTGGACGGCACGCTGATCGTGCCCTGCGGGGTGATCGCGTAACCGGCCGGCGCGCCGACCAGGCTCAGCACCACCGTGGCATCGGCCGGCGGCGACACACCATTGAGCGAATCATTGGCCAGCACGCTGGTGCTGGAGGTGCTGCCGGCGACCACACCGGACAGGGTGTCATCGGCCGCAACCAGCGCGCCGTTGTTGATGTTGAGGGTGAGCGTGGCGGTGCCACACAGGTTGGCGTTGGGTGCCGGCAGGCAGACCTGGTAGGCCACCACCACCGGACCGCTGGTCCCGGCCGGCGGCGCATAGGTGTAGCTGCCATCGGCGTTGAAGCTGAAACCGGCCGGCGGCGTGCCCGGCAGGCTCCAGCTGGAACCGGCCGGCATGTTGTCGTTGCTGGCCACGCTGGCGCTTAGGCTCTGCCCCACCTGCACGGCGGCGGCATCATCCTGCGGTGCCGGGTTGACCACTACGGTGACGCTGGCATTGGCGCAGTTGCCCGGCGCCACGGCTTCGCAGATCTGGTAGGTCAGCGTGGTCGGGCCGGACATCGCACCGCTGCCCGCGGTGATGGTGCCGTTCGGATTGAGGGTGAACGCGGCCGGTGCACCGACCAGGCTCAGCACCACGTCGCCCGGCGCAGGCGGGCTGACGCCGTTGAGCGAATCGTTGGCCAGCACACTGGCGGCGGACGTGCCGCCCGGGGCAATGCCGGCCAGCGTGTCGTCACCGGCCAGCAGGGTGCCGTTGCTGACGTTCAGCGTGACCTGCGCGGTGGCGCAGTTCGCGGCATTCGGTGCGGCCAGGCAGGCCTGGTAGAGGAAGGTGACCGCGCCGGTGACGCCGCTCGGCGGCGTGTAGTTGAAGCTGCCATCGGTGTTGAACACCAGGCCGGCCGGCGTGGCGCCCTGCACCGTCCAGCTGGAACCGGCCCGCATGTTGTCGTTGCCGGCCACGCTGGCCGACAGCACCTGCCCGGCCTGCACGCCGAACACATCGGCCTGCGGTGCCGGCAGGATCACCAGCGCGATGCTGGCAGTGTCGCAGTTGCCGGCCGATGCCGCTTCGCAGGCCTGGTAGGTCAGGGTCAGCGGGCCGGACACGATGCCGGCAGGCACGGTCAGCACGCCATCGGCCGCGAGCACGAAGCCGGCCGGCGCGCCGACCAGGCTCACCAGCACCGTACCGGCGGCCGGCGGCGAAACGTTGTTGAGCGAGTCGTTGGCCAGCACGCTGGTACCGGTGCTGCCGCCCGGCGCGACGGTGAAGCTGTCATCGGCCGCCGCCAGCGTGCCGTCGTTGATGTTGAGCGTCACCGTGGCCGTGCCGCACAGCGCCGCATCCGGCGCAGGCAGGCAGGCCTGGTAGGTGAAGGTCACCGGGCTGGGCGTATTGGCCGGCGCCGTGTAGGTGAAGCTGCCATCGTTGTTGAAGGACAGGCCGGCCGGCACGGTGCCCTGCACCGAGAACTGCGAGCCGGTGGGCAGGTTGTCGTTGGCGGCCACGTTGCCGTTGCTGATGGTGCCCGCCGCCAGCACCGAATAGGCATCGGCCTGCGGCGAGGGGGTGATCACCAGCGCCACCGTAGCGGTGTCGCAGTTGCTCGGCGCGGCAGCTTCGCAGATCTGGTAGGTCAGCGTGGTGGCGCCGGACAGCACGCCACCCGGCACGGCGATGGTGCCGTCGGGATTGATGACGAAGCCGGCCGGCGCGCCGACCAGGCTGAGCTGCACGCTGGCGGCCACCGGCGGCGTGCCGTTGAGGCTGTCGTTGGCCAGCACGCTGGCCGTGGTGCCGCCGGCCGCGATGCCGCTGAAGCTGTCGTTGGCGGCGGCCAGGGTGCCGGTGTTGACGTTGATGGTGGCCGTAGCGGTGCTGCACACCGCCGTGTTGGGCGCCGGCAGGCAGGCCTGGTAGGTGAAGGTGACCGCCCCGAGGGTGCCCACCGGCGGCGTGTAGCTGAAGCTGCCATCGGCAGTGAACGCCAGCCCGGCCGGCGGGGTGCCCTGCACGGCCCAGCTGGAGCCCGCCGGCAGGTTGTCGTTGGTGGCCACGCTGGCACCGGTCAGGCTCGCGCCGGCCTGCACCGCGAACGCATCGGCCTGCGGCGCCGGGGTCACCACGAAGGTGATGGCCGCGGTGGCGCAGTTGGTCGGCGATGCGGTCTCGCACAGCTGGTAGGTCAGCGTGGTGGCGCCGGCCGGCGCGCTGGCCGGAATCTGCACGCTGCCATCGTTGTTGATGATGAAGCCGGCCGGCGGCGCCACCAGCAGCAGCTGCACGGCCGCCGACGGCGGCGGGGTGACGCCGTTGAGGACGTCGTTGGCCAGCACGCTGGGCGTCACCGAGCCGGCCGTCAGCGGCGCGGCGAACGCATCGTCGTTGGCGACGATTGCATTCACGGCGATGGTGAGGGTTGCCGTGGCGGTGCCGCACACGGCGGCATCCGGCGCGGGCAGGCAGGCCTGGTAGCTGAAGGTGACCGGGCCCAGGGTGCCCGCCGGCGGCGTGTAGGTGAAGCTGCCATTGGCATTGAACACCAGGCCCTGCGGCGGCGACGGCACGTTCCAGGTGGAACCGGCGGGCATCGCATCATTGCCGGCGACGTTGCCGGTATTGGCCTGGCCGGCCTGCACGCTGATGGTGTCGTTCTGCGGCGTCGGCCGCACCACCAGTGCGATGCTGGCGGTGGCGCAGTTGTTGGCCGCCGCCGTTTCGCACACCTGGTAGGTCAGCGTGGTGGCGCCACTGGCCGCATCGGCCGGCACCGACACCGTGCCGGTGGGGCTGATGCTGAAACCAGCCGGTGCGCCCACCAGCGTCAGTGCCACATTGGCCGGTGCCGGCGGGCTGATGCCATTGAGGGTGTCGTTGGCCAGCACGCTGGCGGTGGCAGCACCCGGCGCGATCGCACCGAAGCTGTCGTTGTTGGCCAGCAGGGCACCGTTGTTGATGTTCAGCGTCGCCGTGGCGGTCGCGCATACCGCGCTGTTCGGCGCGGGCAGGCAGGCCTGGTAGACGAAGCTGGTGGGGCTGGTGGTGCCGGCCGGCGGCGCATAGGTGAAGCTGCCATCAGCGTTGAAGGTCACGCCGGCCGGCGGCGTGCCCTGCACGGCGAAGGTCGAGCCCACCGGCATGCCGTCGTTGCTGGCCACGTTGGCGGTGACCGACAGGCCCGCCTGCACGGCGAAGGCATCGTTGGCCGGCGCCGGCGCGACCACCAGGGCCACGTTGGCAGTGGCGCAGTTGGTCGTGGCGGCCGCTTCGCAGACCTGGTAGGTCAGCGAGGTGGCGCCCGATGCGGTGCCGGTGGCCACGGCGATCGTGCCATCGGCGGCAATCGAGAAACCGGACGGTGCACCGACCAGGCTGAGCACCACCTCGTCCGCCGCCGGCGTCGCGCCGTTGAGCGTGTCGTTGCCCAGCACGCTGGACGTGGCGCTGCCAGCAGCAACCGGTGCAGTGATGGTGTCATCCACCGCGACCAGGGTGCCGCTGTTGACGTTGAGGGTGGCGGTGGCAGTGGCGCAGGCGCCGCTGTCGGGCGCGGCCAGGCACACCTGGTAGCTGAAGGTGACCGCACCGCTGAAGCCCGTCGCCGGGGCGAAGATGAAGCTGCCATCGGCGTTGAACTGCAGCCCGGGCGGCGGGGTGCCGACCACGCTGAACTGCGCGCCGCTGCCGACGTTGTCGTTGCCTGCCACCGAACTGGCCAGGTCCACGCCGGCCGGCGTGGACAGCGCATCGTCGACGGCCGACGGTGCCACCACCAGGCGCAGCGTGGCAGTGGCGCAGTTGCCCGGCGCCGCCGCTTCGCACAGCTGGTAGGTCAGCGTGCGGCCACCGGCCGGCACGCCCGCGGCAACGCTCACGGTGCCATCCGGGTTGAGACTGATGCCGGCCGGTGCACCAGCCAGGCTCAGCAGCACATCGGCGGCGGCCGGCGGCGTGCTGCCATTCAATGCATCGTTGAGCAGCACCGACGGCGTGCTGCCACCGGTCACCGGATTGACCGGCGCGCTGCTGAAATCATCGTTGTTGGCTGCCAGGCTGCCGACCGTGATGTTGATGCTGGCCGTGGCGGTGGCGCACAGCGCGGTGTTCGGTGCCGGCAGGCATACCTGGTAGGTGAAGGTGACCGGGCTGGCCGCGTTGACCGGCGGCAGGTAGGTGAAGCTGCCACCGCCGCCAAAGCTCAGGCCGGCCGGCGTGGCGCCGACGATGGTGAACACCGCACCGGCCGGCACGTTGTCGTTGTCACCGACACTGCCGTTCAACGGCTGGCCCGCGGCTGTGGAATAGCTGTCGTTCTGCGCCGACGGCGTCACCACCAGGCGGATGCTGGCACTGGCGCAGTTGCTGGGCGCAGTGGTTTCGCAGATCTGGTAGCTCAGCACCGTGGCGCCGGCGGCGGCGCTGGCGGGCACCTGCAGCAGGCCCGCCGTGGTCAGCGCATAGCCCGACGGCGCGCCCACCAGGGCCAGGGTGACGCTGCCGGCCGGCGGCGGCACGCTGCCATTGAGGCTGTCATTGACCAGCACGCTGGTGCTGCTGGTCGCGCCCGGCGCCAGCGGCGTCGCGCTGAAGTCGTCGTCCATCGCCACCAGGGTGCCGGCGTTGACGTTGATGGTCGCCCCGGCCGTGCTGCACAGCGCGCCGTCCGGTGCCGGCAGGCAGGCCTGGTAACTGAAGCTGACCGGCCCGGTGAAACCGGCCGGCGGCGTGTACTGGAAGGTGCCGTCGCGGCCCAGCTGCAGGCCGTCCGGCGTGGTGCCCGACACCGTGAACACCGCGCCCACCGGCGCATTGTCATTGCTGGCCACGCTGCCCGACAGCAGCTGCCCGGCCGGCGTGGAGAACACATCGGCCACGGCGGTGGGCGACACCACCAGGCGGATCTGCGCCGAATCGCAGTTGCTCGGCAGCGCGGTTTCGCACAGCTGGTAGGTCAGCGTCAGCGCGCCCGACGGCACGCCCGCATCGACGTTCAATACGCCATTGGCATCCAGGGTGAAGCCCGACGGCGCACCGACCAGGCTCAGCAGCACATCGGCCGATGCCGGCGGCTGGGTACCGTTGAGGCTGTCGTTGAGCAGCACCGACAACGTGCTGCCACCACCGGCACCGATCGGCGTGGCACGGAAGTCATCATCACCGGCCACCAGGGTGCCGGCGTTGACGTTGAGTGTAACCGTCGCGCCCGCGCACACCGTGCCGTTCGGCGCCGGCAGGCAGGCCTGGTAGGCGAAGGTGACGATGCCCTGCGTGCCGGCCGGCGGCGTGTAGGTGAACGCACCGCCAGCGTCCAGCACCAGGCCCGCCGGCGCGGTGCCGGTAACGCTGAAGGTGGCACCGGCGGGGACATTGTCGTTGCTGCCGACATTGCCGCTGACCGGCACGCCCACCGCGGTGCTGACGTTGTCATTCACCGCCACCGGTGCCAGCAGCAGCTGCACCGCACCGTCATCGCAGTTGGTCGGCAACTCGGCCTCGCACAGGCGGTAACCGAAGTTCACCGCACCCGCAGCGGCGCCACCGGGCACCGAGATCGTGCCATTGGGATTGAGCACGTAGCCGCTGGGCGCACCCAGCAGGCTCAGGATGACTTCGGCCGGGGCCGGCGGAATCGCACCGTTGATGGTGTCGTTGGCCAGCACGCTGATGGTGGTTCCACCGGTGGCTGGATTCAACAGGCTGCCGCGGAAGTCATCGTCATTGGCGACCAGCGTGCCGGCGTTGACGTTGATGGTGGCCGTGGCGGTGCTGCAGACGGTGTTGAACGGCGCGGCCAGGCAGGCCTGGTAGCTGAAGGTGGTGGTGCCGGTGAACTGCGCCGGCGGCGTGTAGGTGAAGCTGCCATCGGCATTGAACACCAGCCCCTGCGGCGCGGTGCCAGTGACGGCATAGGTGCTGCCGGCAGCGACGCGGTCATTCACCGACACATTGCCGCTGACCGCGCGACCCACCTGGGTGGTGAAGCTGTCGGCCACGGCCTGCGGCGCGATGACCACGGCGATGGTAGCGGTGGCGCAGTTGCTGGTGCCGGCCTGGCACAGCTGGTAGGCAAGGCTCAGCGGTCCGGCCGGAGCGCCCGCCGGTACCTGCAGTTCGCCGGTGGGCGCCAGCGTGAAGCCGGCCGGCGGCGCGTTGATCAGCGACAGGGTGGCCTGCGCTGCGTCGATCGCCACACCGTTGAGCGTGTCGTTGGCCAGCACGCTGGCGGTGGTGCCGCCGGTGCCGGGCACCGGCGCGGCGGTGAAGTCGTCATTGCCCGCCACCACGGCGGCGACCGCCACGTTCAACGTCACCGTGGCTGCATCGCAGATGCCGCCATTGGGCGCCGGCAGGCAGACCTGGTAGCGGAAGCTGTCCGCGCCCGAATACGTGCCCTGCGCGGTGTAGCTGAAGCCGCCATCGGCAGCAACGCTGACCGTGCCGTGCGCGGCACCAGCCAGCAGGCTGAACTGCGAACCCGCAGGCACGTTGTCATTGCCGGCCACGGTGTTGGCCAAAGCTACGCCCGCGGTCGCGGCAAAGCTGTCGTCCACCGCATCGGGGGCGATGACCAGCTGCACGTTGGCGGTGGCGCAGTTGGTGCCGCCCGGCAGTTCGCAGATCTGGTAGGTGAAGTCATAGGCGCCCGCTGCGACGCCGGCGGCTACCTGCAGCTGGCCGGCAGCGTTGGCGGTGATGCTGGCCGGTGCACCGCTCAGTGCCAGGCTGACACCCGCCGGGGCCACCGCCGTGCCGTTGAGGGTGTCGTTGCCGAGCAGGCTGACGGCGGTGGTGGTGCCCGGCTGCAGCGGCGTGGCGAACAGGTCGTCGGCGGCGGCCAACTGGTTGGCAGCCACGCTCACGGTCACCGTGGCGGTATCGCAGACGGTGGCGTTCGGTGCCGGCAGGCAGAGCTGGTAGGTGAAGGTATCCGGCCCGGTGTTGGCGTTGGCCGGGGTGTAGGTGAAGGTGCCATCGGCATTGACCACGGCCGTGCCACGGGTGGCCTGGGTGCCCAGAGTGAAGACCGAGCCGCTGGCGAAGTTGTCATTGCCGGACAGGGTGCCGGTCACCGGGCGACCCCCGCCCGGGGTGCTGACCGCATCGTCCACCGCATCCGGGCTGACCACCAGGTTGGCAGTGGCCGTCGCGCAGTTGGTGGCCGCGTTGGCATCGCACATCTGGTACGTCAACGCCCGCGGACCCGCAGCAGCGCTGGCCGGCACGACGATGGTGCCGTTGGGATTGATCGAGAAGCCGCTGGGCGCACCGACCAGGCTCAGCGTCACCTGCGCCGGCGTGACCGGGGCGGTGTCGAAGGTGTCGTTGCCCAGCACGCTGGGCGTGGTGCCACCCGCACCCGGCGGCAGCGGCACGGCGAAGGTATCGTCGTTGGCCACCAGCACGTTGGCATCGACCACGACCGACGCGATCGCCGTCGAACAGACGCTGGCATTCGGCGCGGGCAGGCACACCTGGTAGTTGATCTGCACGGGCTGGACGATGTTGCCGGCCGGTGCGTAGGTCAGCGTGCCGGTGCTGCTGATGGTTGCACCGGCCACCGGCGTACCGGTCTGGCTGTAGGTGGCGCCGGCCGGCGCGTTGTCGTTGGCGGCGAGGTTGCCGGTGAGCGATGGGGTGCCCGCGTTCACGTTGTAGCTGTCAGCCACGGCCGTCGGCGCGATGACCAGGCTCGCGGTGGCAGTGGCGCAGTTGGTCGGCGAGGCGTTCTCGCAGATCTGGTAGCCGATCGACGTTGCGCCTGCCGCGGCACCGGCCGGCACCGCGATGACGCCCGCGCTGTTGATGGTGAAGCCCGCCGGCGCGTTCTGCAGCGAAATGATCAGGTTGCCGCCGACCACCGGCTGGCCGTTCAGGGTGTCGTTGCCCAGCACCGTCGGCGTGCTGCCACCGGTGGTGGAGGAAACGGGCGTGGTGAAGCTGTCGTTGGCCGCGACCAGCGCGTTGGCCTGCACCGGCACGGCCGGCGTGGTGGCGCTGTTGTCGCCCGGGGTCGGGTCGGTGGTACCCGACGGCAGCACCAGCGACACGCTGTTGGCCGGCACCGTGGCCGGGGTTGCGGCCGGCGCCGTGCCGTTCACCAGCAGCACCACGCTGTCACCCACGCCCACGCTGACCAGCACGTTCACCGCGTTGCCGCTGCCGCTGGGCTGCGCACAGGACGACGCCGCCGTGGTCGGCTGGCAGGTCCAGGCCACGTTGGTCAGCAGCGAGGACACCGTATCGACCACGCCCACGCCGCTGGCCGCCGATGGCCCCGCGTTGTTCACCTGGATGCGGTACTGCACCGGCCCGCCTGCGGCCACCGGGCTGGCGCTGACCAGGGTCTTGCTCACGCTCAGCTGCGCCTGCAGGGCCAGGGCGTTGGTATCGGTGGCGCTGTTGTTGCCCGGCGTGGGGTCGGCCACGTCGGTCGGCGCGGTCACCGTGGCGGTGTTGTTCAACGGGTTCGGGTAGCTCTGCGCCAGCAGCGGCGGCGGCAGCAGCAATGCCAGCACGGCCATGGCATGCGCGATGCCGGCCGAAGCCCTGCCTGCCCTGCCCTGCCTGCCCACTGCTGCCATGCGTCCGTCCTCGAATGCACGCCGTCGCCTGTTGCAGGCATCCGGCATCGGTGGTCCTGTCCTTCCCCCGCGCAGGGCATTCCCCGCGCGCACTGCACTGCACCGCGCGCTAGTAGGCGCCCGGGTTGTTGCTGAAGCTGACCGGCACGCTGATCGTTGCCTGGCCACCGTTGACCAGGTTCACGCCCACGTTCACCGCATTGCCGCCTGCCGCGCCGCCGCTGGCCGCCGCGCAGGTACTGCCGCTGGTCGCACTGCACGTCCACGCGCCACGCAGGGTGGTGCCGTTGGGCAGGGTGTCGGTGACCGTCGCATTGGTCACCGCATCGGGCCCGTTGTTGACCACCTGCAGCGTGTAGGTCGCGGTGCCGCCGGGCGTATAGGTGCCGCTGCCATCGCTCTTGGTGATCGACAGATCGGCCTGGCGCGTGCGGTTGGTGATGCGGCACACCAGGGTGGTGGCGGTGGCGGTCATCGCCGGCGCCTGCAGGGTGAAGCTGCCGCCGCTGCCCGACGAGACCACGGTGTTGTTCTGGTCGGTGCACTGCCAGGTGCTGGCATAGCGGGTCAGCGTGGTACCGGCCGCCGCCGCCTCGGCCAGCGCATAGCTGCCGCCAGGCACGGTGATGATCGCCGCGGTGGCGCCGTTGTTGCCGACGTTGCTGGCCGAGCCCACCGTGCTGCCGTTGTAGGTGATGGACAGGTTGAAGCGACCGCTGTCGCTGGTCGGCTGCAGGTCCTTCACCAGCTGCAGGGTGGCGGCGCAGGCCTGGGTCACGCCTTCCACGGTGAACACCGCCTGGCCTACGCGGATGCCGAGCAGGGCCAGCAGGTTGTCGACCACGCCGCCGAGCACCGCGGTCAGCACCGGCGTCACCACCGCATTGACCAGCGTGCGCACCGGCGTCAGCAGCGTGTTGACGATGCCGTTGACCAGGTCGGCCACCGGCAGTGGCAGCGACAACGAGCCCAGCAGCGTCACCTGTGGATTGCCACTGATGAGCTGGATGTTGAGTGAGTTGACCAGCGTGGAGACCAGCGTGGCCGCGCTGACGGTGCCAGCCGTGAGCGTGCGTGTCTGTGGGTAGGGCCCGGTGAAGCTGGCGCTCTGCAGGCCCGGTGTCGCCGTGGCAAAGCCACGGATGCCCACCGCGATCGGGATGGTGATGTCGGCCACCGGCACCGTGGCGCCCAGCAGGGTCACGCCCACCCGCACCTTCACGCTGAGGTTGGTCAGGGTGGCGGTGGTCAGCGCCGTTTCGGTCAGCACCGTGCTGCGATTGAAGAAGGTCGCATCGCTGATCTGGCCGACATACAGGTTGACCAGGCCCGGACGCGCCTGCAGGGTCACCGCGTTGCCGACCAGGTTCACCGCCGAGATCGACCCTTCGGCGCGTGCGACATCGGCGTAGACCTGCAGGTGCAGCACGTCGGCGCTGATGCTGGTGTTGGACAGCGAGACGCCGAGCAGGTTGAGGCCATTCAACGCGGCGGTCAGGGTACCGGTGTTCAGGCCCTGCACCAGGTCCATGTCGAGCTTGATGCGGATGGCCGCGCTGTGGAATGCGGCGCCGACCGTGCCGCAGTTGTAGCTCGGCGGTTCGATCACCTGCGCCCACAGGCGCACGTTGGCCACGCCGTTGAGGCCCAGGGCCGCGGTGTTCACCGTGATCGGGGTCGGCGTGGTCAGCACGTTGCGGAAGTTGTAGAGCTGCACGCCGCCGGTCAGCAGGTCGAGCACGTTCAGGCGCACCGTGGCCAGTGAACCGGTCGGCAGCGCGACCTGCAGGATGTCGGCCAGGCGGATGCTGCCGGAGGTGCCGGCCACGCCCAGCGGCAGCACGTTCAGTACGTTGGCCGCAGCGGTCTGGCCATCGGCCTGCAGCACCTGCACCATCGCCGCACGCAGCTGGCCCAGGGTGATGTTGGTGTTGAGCACCTGGCTCGGGTCGCTGACGGTGACGCCGCCATTGAGCTGGGTCAGCAGTGCATTGAGGTTGACGTTGGCGCCCGCCAGGCTGTTCCAGTCGGCGACGCTGAGCGTGAGACTGGTGCCCGGCAGCAGTGCGCTGAACAGCAGGTTGAGGATCGGGCTCTGGGTGGAATCGACCGACACCAGGCGCGGTCCAGCGCTGACGCAGGCCCCGGCGGTGCAGGCGGACTGGGCCTGTGCGCGGCCCAGGCAGGAGAGCACTGCCAGCACCACAAGCATCACCAGCGCCTGCCAGCGCAATGACGATGCTTTCACGCCCTTCACATTAACCATGCATCGTTCTCCGCCGATTTTTGGCAGAGGCACGCCGTGGCGACGTGATCAGCGCGTCGTCCTGGAGTAATCGCTCCGCCGGTGTCGCTCCCTGCGTGGGACTGCGTTCATTTCCGGTTCGGTTCGATTAATCCGGGGCAACGAAAGGCCGTCAAACAAGACGGCGTGAAATCGGGGGGAAGAGGCGCTTGCGGGCGCGCAGGAACGACGCGCAAGCCTCTTGAAGTGCAGAAAGGGACAGCAATTCTGTACACGCAGACAAAGTATTGCTGTCAGGGAAGCAGCGCTTACCGAACATGGAGAGGGGGTGAAATATGCAGGCTATGTGCGACAGAATCCGCCGGGCCCGACTAACGGCTGGCCTTTCTCAAACACAGTTGGCGTTGCATTGCGGGGTTCGCCGCAGCGCCGTAGCTCAGTGGGAACGTGACGGCGGTACCGTTCCCAGTGTGCAACATCTCTCGAAACTCGCGATTGTGACGCAGGTCCACTTTGAGTGGCTGGCCACCGGTCGTGGCCCCGGGCGTCCGGAAGACGGCGAGCTGGTCGCTCCGGAATCTGTCGCAATCGACCCGGCACGCAGCCCGCAGGAAAGCGCGATCCTGTCCCTGCTGCGGCGACTGCCGCCACGCAAGCGCCAGGTCGCCCACGCCATCATTGAAATGCTGACCGAGTAGGGTCGAGCCCGCGCGCCGTCAGAGACTGGCGCGTGGTGGCAGTGACCAATCGATCGGTGCCTGGCCCTGGCGCTGCAGGTACTCGTTGGCCATCGAGAAGTGGTGGCAACCGAGGAAGCCGCGGTGCGCCGACAGCGGCGAGGGATGCGGCGACTTCAGCACGCGGTGGCGACGGGTGTCGATCACCTTGCCCTTCTTCTGCGCATACGCGCCCCAGAGCATGAACACCAGGCCGTCGCGCTCGCGGTTGAGCACGTCCACCACGTGGTCGGTGAAGCCTTCCCAGCCACGCCCCTGGTGGGCACCGGCCTGGCCCTCCTCCACCGTCAGCACGGCGTTGAGCAGCAGCACGCCGCGCTGCGCCCAGGGCACCAGGCAACCGTGGTCGGGGCGGGCGATACCGAGGTCGCCCTCGATTTCCTTGTAGATGTTCAGCAGCGACGGCGGCACCGGCACGCCCGGCGCCACCGAAAAGCTCAGGCCGTGGGCCTGGCCGCGGCCGTGGTACGGATCCTGGCCCAGGATCACCACCTTCACCTGCTCGAAGGGCGTGGCGTCGAAGGCGGCGAAGATCTGCGGGCCCGGCGGAAATACCGCTGCACCGGCAGCCTTGCGCTGGCGCAGGAAGGCGGACAGCTCGCGCATCTGCGGCTGCAACAGGTAATCACCGACATGCTGCTTCCAGCTCGGTTCCAGCTGGATCGCCGGGGTGTCCACTACGTCATCCATCATCACGCCACTTCTATCGCAACAGGGGTCCATCGTTCAAACGCGCCAGCCGCAACTGGAACAGCACCTTGGTCACCAGCAGGCGCTCCTCGATCGGCTTGAGCACCAGATCGTTGGCGCCGGCCTGCAGCAGCCCGGTCTGGTTGTGCGGGTTGCCGTCGCCGGTCATCACCAGCACCGGCAGGCGGCGCTTGCCGTAGCCGAAATCCACGCGCACGCGCTGCACCACGTCGCGGCCGCTCAGCTCACCCTTCAGGGTGACGTCGGTCAGCACCAGGTCGATGCGGTGGCGGCTGCGGCCCAGCGATTCGGCGGTGAGCAGGGTGAAAGCTTCCTCGGCGCTGACCACGTGCATCACGTTCAGCTGCTGCCGCTCGAGCATGCGTTTGGTCGCTTCGGCCACCACGCGGCTGTCCTCGACATAGAGGATGGTGGCGCCGGGAATGGTCTGCGGCTGCACGTAGCCGCGGATGAAGGTCGCCAGCGCCTCGTGGCCGAGCGCCTTGTCGAAATAGTCGGTGACGTACTCGGTGAAGCGGCGCTGTTCCAGGTGCTGCTGCGCGTCGCCGGAGACCACGATGACCGGCACGTAGGCCTGGCCGGCGGCTTCGCGCACGCGCTTGGCCAGCGCCAGGCCGTCGCCATCGCGCAGGGTCAGCGAGGTGGTCACCAGGTCCACCGGACCCTGCTCCAGCACCTTCTGCGCCTCCTCGATGCTGTCGCAGCCGATCACCTCCACGCCCGGCAGGTCACGCTGCAGGACGTCGGCGATCAGCCTGCGCACCAGCTTGGAACCATCGACCACCATCACCCGCGTCGCGGGCCCTTCAAGGTGCTTCAACGCTTGCGGTTGCATGCCGGTCTCAGGTGTCGGTGGGGCGGGTCTGGCGGAGGAAGTGGCCGGTCACCAGCCAGGCACCCAGCCAGCCCAGCAGCAGGGTGCCGAGCAGCACCAGGCTGCCATGCAGCAGGTCCAGGCCGTGCAGGACGAAGGGGCTGCCGTAGCTGCGCGACAGTTCGGCCAGCGGCGTGCGCAGGGCAGCACCGGCGACGCTGATCAGGGCCAGCGCGACCGCACCGGCGCCCAAGCCATACCAGGCACCCAGGTACAGGAACGGGCGGCGGATGAAACCATCGCTGGCGCCCAGCAGCTGCAGCACGCCGATTTCCTCGCGGCGGGCCTGGATGTCCAGGCGCACGGTATTGCCCACCACCAGCGCGGCACCTGCACCGAGCAGCGCCGACAGCACCTGCACCAGGCGCGCACCGAAGGCCAGCCAGGCATCCAGGCGCTGCCGCCACAGGGCATCGTGCTGCACCAGGTCGGCACCGGGCAGGCTTTCCAGCGCGCGCGCCAGGCGGGCGTCATCCTGCCCCTGGCCCGGGGTGACCACCAGCAGCGACGGCAGCGGGTTGTCGTTGAGTGCGTCGATGGCTTCGCCGAGGCCGGAGTCGCGCAGTTCCTGCAGGCCCTGTTCGGGCGTGCGCACGGTCACGTTGGCCACGTCCTGGCGGTCGCGCAGTTCGCCCGCCAGGCGAAGCGCGCCGGGGCCATCGACATCGGCCTTGAGGAACACGTTGATGTCGCGCGACTGCTGCACGCTGCCGGCGAACTGCTTGAGGTTGTCCAGGGCGATGGAAAGCCCCAGCGGCAATGCCAGCGCCAGCGCCATGACCATCACCGTCAGCAGGGTGGCCCACGGCTTGCGGCAGGCGCGGCCCAGGCTGAACACCACGCTGTGGGCATGGTGATGGAACCACACGCCCAGGCGCGACGGTGCGGCGGTTTCGCTGTTTTCGTTCTTGCCCATGCGTTACTCCGCCAGGTCCTGCGGCGAGATGTCGTCCGCCAGCCGGCCATGGTCGAGGATCAGCACGCGCTTGCGCATGCGGCGCAGCAGCGGCAGGTCGTGGCTGACCACCAGCACGCTGGTGCCGCGCGAGGGCAGCTCGGCGAACAGGGCCATGATCTCCGCCGCCAGGGTCGGGTCGAGGTTGCCGGTCGGCTCGTCGGCCACCAGCAGCTTGGGTTCGCCGACGATCGCGCGGGCGATGCCCACGCGCTGTTGCTCACCGGCCGACAACTGCGAGGGCAGTGCCTTTTCGCGGTGGCCCAGGCCCATGCGTTCCAGCACCGAGCGCACGCGCTTGGCGATATCGCCGCGGCGGGTGCCGCGCAGGATCAGCGGCAACGCCACGTTCTCGGCGATGGAGCGGTCCATCAGCAGGCGGTGATCCTGGTAGACCGCGCCCACCGCGCGCCGATGGCGCGGGATGTCACCGCCGCGCACCTTCAGCAGGTTGCGCTCGTCGAACACCACCGCACCGCGGCTGGGCCGCTCGTCCAGGTGGATCAACTTGAGCAGGGTGCTTTTGCCCGCCCCGGAATGGCCGGTGACGAACAGCATTTCGCCGGGGGCTACTTCGAAGCTGACATCGGTCAGGGCTTCGTGGCCACCGGCGTACTGTTTGCTGACATTGTCGAAGCGCAGGACACTCATGCCCCGATTATGCAGGACCGGCGCGACGGATCGGTAGCGCCGGGCCATGCCCGGCGAAAACCTTCCGGTCCGGTGGGTGCCGACCGTTGGTGGTGGGTGCCGACCGTTGGTCGGCACGCCGTTAAAGCCACCCGACCAACGGTCGGGCGCTACCGGTCGGTTTGGTGGGTGCCGACCGTTGGTCGGCACACCGATCAGCTGCCCGACAGCATCCGGCGGATCTTGCGGCCGATACGGGTCAGGAACGAATCACCGGTGTCGGCAGCGGTACGCACCGGCTTGGCCACCACCTGCACCGGGGTGACCGGGCTGGCGCCATTGCCGGCGGTGTTCTGCGCGCCCTCGGCACCTTCGACCGGACGGCCGTGGCGACGACGACGACGCTTGCGCGTCTTGTGCTCGCCATCGGCGGCACCTTCCGGTGCGCCTTCGGCACGCGGCGGGCGCGGCGGACGCGGGGCCTGGGCAGCGGCGCCTTCGGCACCGGCAACCGGCGCGGCAGCAGCCTGCTCGCCTTCCACGCGCGGCTTGCGCGGGCCACGCGGACGGCGTTCGCCACTGCGCTCACCGTCGCGGCCACCACGGCCACCGCCGCCGCTGCCGGAACGGCCGCCACTGCGGCCACCGCCACGACGCTCTTCCTCGGCGGCGCGGGCTTCGCGCGCTTCGCGGAAGATCTGGCCGACGCTTTCGTTGTCGTCGCCTTCCTCGCCTTCGGCCGGGGCCGGGCGTTCCGGGCGCGGCAGCGGGGTCATCAGTTCCTTGGTGACCGGCTCGGACGGAATCTTCTGCTCGATGTAGGCCTCGATGTCCGGCAGGCCCATCGCGTAGCGCTCGCAGGCGAAGCTGATCGCATCACCCTCTTCGCCCAGGCGCGCGGTACGGCCGATGCGGTGCACGTAGTCTTCGGCGTCGAACGGCAGGTCGTAGTTGTAGACGTACTTGATGCCATCGATGTGCAGGCCGCGGGCGGCCACATCGGTGGCCACCAGGATTTCCAGCTGGCCCTTCTGGAAGCGGTTGAGCAGGCTCTCGCGCTTCTTCTGCGGCACGTCGCCGGACAGCACGCCGACGCGGTAGCCGGCCTTTTCCAGCGAACGCGCCACGCGCTCGACGAACACCTTGGTGTTGACGAAGACCATGGTGCGCGCGCCTTCGCTGCGCGACAGCAGGCCCAGCAGCAGCGGGATCTTCTCGTCATCGGCCGGGAAGTAGATGCGCTGGCGCACGCGCGCGGCGGTGATGGTCTCGGCTTCGACCACCAGCTTCTGCGGCTCGTTCATGTGCTCGTAGGCCAGCTCCAGCACGCGGTGGCTGAGGGTGGCGCTGAACAGCAGGGTCTGGCGGGTGGTGCGCTCGGGCATGCGGCGCAGCAGGAAGCGGATGTCCTTGATGAAGCCCAGGTCGAACATGCGGTCGGCTTCGTCCAGCACGCAGATCTCGCAGGCGTGCAGCGAAACCACCTTGTGCTGCTTCACGTAGTCGATCAGGCGGCCCGGGGTGGCGATGATCACGTCCACGCCCTGCTGCAGCAGTTCGCGCTGCTTGTCGTAATCGACGCCGCCGTAGACCAGGGCGAAACGCAGGCCCAGGTCGGAACCGAACTTCACCGCATCCTTGTGGATCTGGATGGCCAGTTCGCGGGTCGGCGCCAGGATCAGGGCGCGCGGGTCTTCCGGCTTGCGGTCGGCCAGTGCCGGACGCGTCAGCAGGCGGTTCACGACAGCGACCAGGAAGGCCAGCGTCTTGCCGGTGCCGGTCTGCGCCTGGCCGGCAACATCACCGCCGGGCAGCGCGACCGGCAGGGTCAGCGCCTGGATCGGGGTGCAGCGGGTGAATCCGGCTCCTTCAAGGCCGGCCTGCAGGGCCGGATGCAGCTCGAAGGAGGAGAAGGTCAAATCGGTCAGCGGTTTGTCGCTCATGAGTCCGTCTTGGTATGGCCGCCGGCCCACGGGGCGGCTGGCACTTCATCGTCTAGGGGCACCGTCGCAAACTGCGGCCCCTGCGGCGGGTTGGCAGGCGGGGACCACCCGGTCCGCACGCCGCACAATGCCCCAGTTTAACGCACTCGGGCCGGCAAACCGGAACCGCCCGTCTCATGGGACCGGGAGACGGCGCCCCCCCGCACGGGGCCTTCACCCAGCCACACGCCACTTGAACGGCCCTGTGCCGGCCACTGGCCCTGCCCCGGTGCCACCCCCATCTCCTCGAAGACAGTGAAATCCGACACATACCGGGCTGGGACACGATCACGATACGCTGGGTTCCAGCCAGCAACTGTCCCTGCCGCGCGATAGGGGTACACTGCCGGCCGTGAGCGTCCAGGCATCCCGCCGAACGCACCGCGGCAGACCGCCGCGAGGCAACGACGAGGGTCGCGCCACCGGGCATGGCCCAGTTCACCCACCTCCGGCCTGGCCGGGTGCAATCCAAGACGAGAAACCAAGATGAGCGACAAGGTTGTACACGTCGGCGATGCCGACTTTGATAGCGCCGTGCTGAATTCCAAGGAACCGGTGCTGGTCGATTTCTGGGCAGAGTGGTGCGGCCCCTGCAAGATGATCGCCCCCGCGCTGGACGAACTGGCCGACGCCTACCAGGGCCGCGCCAAGATCGCCAAGGTCAACGTCGACAACAACCGCGCGCTGGCCGCCAAGTACCACGTGCGTTCGATCCCGTACCTGGTCGTCTTCAAGGACGGCGAAAAGGTCGGCGAGCAGATCGGTGCGGTGGGCAAGGCCCAGCTGGCCGGTCTGCTGGACAAAGCCCTGGCCTGATCCTGATGTTCCACGGCAGCCGCTGACCGCGGCTGCCGCTGGGCGCCCGGCGCCCGCATGAATGCAATACCCGGTGACCCTTGCACGGCGCCGCTGGCCGATGATAGTGTCGGCATATCCGGCCGCGTTCGCGTGCCGCACCCTCTGGACGCAGTTTCTTCCAGACCCATTCCCAACGTTCGCCGCCCCAGCCGGGCGCTCGCACCTTCAAGCGAGGAATAACGCTCTTGTCCGATAACACTCCCGAAACCGGCAGCGCCGATGCGCCCGCCGAAAAGCGCGTGCGCAAGCCCCGCGTGAGCAAGGCAGCCGCTCCGGCCGCCGCCGAAACCAGCGCTGCGCCCGCGCAGCCGACCCTGCCGCTGGCACCCGCGCCCGAAGCGCCGGCACCGGCCGCAGCCGCCCCCGCGCCGAGCGCGCCCGCTGCTGAAGCCCCCGCCTCCGGCGGCGGTGATGGCGGCGAAGGCCGCGAATCCGGCCAGCCCCGCCAGCAGAACCACCAGGGTGGTCAGGGTGGCGGCCAGAACCAGGGCCAGAACAACAATCCCTACAACCAGGGTGGCCAGAACGGCCATCAGGGCCAGGGCAACCGCCGCGACCGCTTCCGCAACCGTCGCGACCGCGACCGTGGTGGCCGTGGCCGCGATGACGGCATGCCGCAGGACGGTGGCGAGCAGCAGCCCTTCGTGCCGCGCCCGCACGCCAACGTGCCGGAAGGCTTCCCGGTCTACTCGCTGAGCGACCTCAAGCGCATGCCGGCGCAGAAGCTGCTGGAAATCGCCGAGCAGCTGCAGATCTCCGAAGGCGTCGCCCGCGCCCGCAAGCAGGACGTCATTTTCGCCCTGCTGAAGGTGCTGACACGCCACGGTGACGGCGTCGCCGCCGACGGCGTGCTGGAAATCCTGCCCGACGGCTTCGGCTTCCTGCGCGCGGCCGAGGCCAGCTACCTGGCCGGCCCGGACGACACCTACATCTCGCCCAGCCAGATCCGCCGCTTCAACCTGCGCACCGGCGACCACATCTCCGGCCGCATCCGCTTCCCGAAGGACGGCGAGCGCTACTTCGCGCTGAACATCGTCGACACCATCAACGGTGAGCCGATCGAAGCGTCGAAGAACAAGGTGCTGTTCGAGAACCTGACCCCGCTGTTCCCGCGTCGCCGCTTCACCCTGGAGCGCGGCAACGGTTCCTCGGAAGACATCACCGGCCGCATCCTCGACCTGATGGCGCCGCAGGGCAAGGGCCAGCGCTCGCTCATCGTCTCCCAGCCGAAGGCCGGCAAGACGATGATGATGCAGCAGGTGGCCACGGCCATCACCACCAACCACCCGGACGTGCACCTGATCGTGCTGCTGATCGACGAGCGCCCGGAAGAAGTGACCGAAATGCAGCGCACCGTGCGCGGCGAGGTCATCAGCTCGACCTTCGACGAGCCGGCCGCGCGCCACGTGCAGGTGGCCGAAATGGTCATCGAGCGCGCCAAGCGCCTGGTCGAGCACAAGAAGGACGTGGTGATCCTGCTGGACTCCATCACCCGCCTGGCCCGCGCCTACAACAACGTGGTGCCGAGCTCGGGCAAAGTGCTGACCGGCGGCGTGGACGCCAACGCCCTGCACCGCCCGAAGCGCTTCTTCGGTGCCGCGCGCAACGTGGAAGAAGGCGGCAGCCTGACCATCATCGCCACCGCGCTGGTCGACACCGGCTCGAAGATGGACGAGGTGATCTACGAAGAGTTCAAGGGCACCGGCAACAGCGAGGTGCACCTGAGCCGTCGCATCGCTGAAAAGCGCGTGTTCCCGGCCATCGACATCAATCGTTCGGGCACCCGCCGCGAAGACCTGCTGATCGAACCGGAACTGCTGCAGAAGATCTGGATCCTGCGCAAGCTGCTGCATCCGATGGATGAAATGGCCGCGATGGAATTCCTGCTGGACAAGATGAAGAACACCAAGTCCAACGACGAGTTCTTCGGTTCCATGAAGCGATAAGAAGAAAGCCCCGCACTGCGGGGCTTTTTTTGGGCTTTCGCGGCGGCAGGCATCCACGCATGGCGTGGATCTACTTCGTTCGCCGGGCTGGCCCGGCGGCGTGGATCTACCGGTAGCGCCGGGGCATGCCCGGCGAGATGCCTCTATGCGCAGACCTCGCGCGGGTCCAGGCCGAGGTCACGGCAGATGCGGTCGTGGGCAAGGCCGGCACAGCGCAGCGTGCCGCCCAGCATTTCGCTGAGCATGCTGCTGCCGCGATAGGCCAGGTAGCACCACGGTTCGACCGGCACCTTGCCGCCCTGCGCCTTCATCACCACGCGCGCCTCGTCCCAGGCACCAACAAGGTAGAGGGCCAGGGCGAACTCGGCGCGATGGCGGCGCTCACGCGATGAGGTGCAGGACGCCAGCGCGCGCTCCAGGCCGGCGGGCTGCACGTCCAGCCAGTCCAGCAGCGCCTTGCGCACCAGGTCGGCCAGGCCGGGCACGTCGGCGGTGCGCACCACCCCGACGATCTCCAGCGGCGCATCGCACTCGTCCATCCACGGGTAGGTCCATTCCACCACGTGCGCCGCGATCGCCGCATGGGCATCGCGGCCGCGCGGGGCGTTGTCACTGATCCAGCGCAGGTACGCCCACATCTCCTCGTCACTGCCGTCCCACTTTTCCATGCTGGCCTTGGCCAGCATGTAGACCGAGGGTGCGTGGTACGGCGCCAGCGCCATCACCTGCGCGAAGCGCTCGCTGCGCGCCTCACGTTCGATGTCGCACACCACGTCACAGTGCAGCAGGCCATAGAACGCCAGCGGCGGTGCGTCCGCACGCTCGGCCAGTGCCTTGAACAGCCGCTGCGCCGCCTGGAACTTCAGCGGGAAGGCGCGCCGGCGCGCTTCGGGGATTTCATGGAAGTAGGTTTCGCCGCGCAGGCGCCATCCTTCGCCCAGCTCGGCAAAGGCCAGCAGCAATGCGGCATCGATGGAATCGGGCGCGTGTGCGTGCCATTGCGCGGCGAGCGCAGGCGCCTGCACCTGCTTGCCGAGGTAGGCGTAGAAATCCACCTGGCTGCCTTCGTGGAGCTCGGCCATCATCGCCGAAGCCTGCGCGTACGCGCCCTGCCGCACCAATTCAAGCAGCGCGCGTGCTTCGGTCACGCACGTGACATCGATGGTGGAACCATGAGGCTGCAGCCTCACGCTCTGGAGTAAACGGCGCATGGTCGTCCTTGTCTGTGGATCCGCACGACACGCGGATCGCTTCCTGGTGCGCCAGTTTAACGGCGCACCAGGACACGTGGACGGAACGGCATCAAGCTTTGATCCGCTCGCCGGCCATCACCCGGCGCCACCGCGTGGCTTACGGGCAGGCCACCGCACCCTCGGCATTGGCCGTATTGGCGGTCAGCTTGACCTGGGTGAACGCTGCAGCGAACGGCGTGTCGGCGGTCACCACGAACGGGGCTTCCACCGCGCCCAGTGCCACGCCCTGCTTGGCGAAGCACGCCAGCGGCACGGTCACCGTCTGTTTCTGGCCGGGCGAGAGCTTGGCCAGCAGCGGCGCGATATCCACCCCACCCTCGCAGCCACTGCCGCACTGCATGGTCACCTTCACCGGCGAGGCCGGGCGCTTCACCAGCTGCACATCGAACTGCAGCGCGCCGTTGCTGCGTGCCAGTGCGCCCAGGTTGCGACGCGAGGTGCTGCGTGCGATCAGCTGCGCGGGGGCCAGCCAGGTCACCTCCTTGGCGTCCTGCTGGGTGTTCACCTGCACGGTACGCACCTGCACCACCGGCTTGGCGGTGGGCCAGCGCAGCGTGGCGTTCAGATCGCTGCCCAGCGGCTGGGTCGCACCCGCGGCGGCCACGTGCAGGGCGAACGGCGGCGTGTCGGCACGGTTGAAGATCGGCAGCACGGTCACTTCACCGCAGCTGTCCGGGTTGGCTTCGTCCAGGCGCGCGACCTTGCCGCCCTTGGCGTAGCTCAGGCCATAGCCCAGCGCGAACAGCGACGGCTTCTTCGCATCAGGCTGGTCGATCGGTGCCGGGCACGGCACGCCCGGCCACGGGAAGCTGAGGCGGCCACGGAAGTCGTGCGCGGGCTTGCCGCCCTTGCCCGCCACCAGCACGTCGGTCACGCCCTTGCCTTCGGTGCCCGGCAGCCAGGCCGCGACGAAGGCGCTGGACAGGTTCAGCAGGTCGTTGGTGTACATCGGCCGGCCGGACATATAGACCGTCACCACCGGTTTGCCGGCCGCTGCGGCGGCCTTCAGCACGGCCAGGTCCTGCGGATAGGCGCGGCTGTGGCTCACCGTGTCCGAGGCGAGGATGTCGCCGTTGGTTTCCGCATACGGCGTCTCGCCGATCACCGCCAGCACCACGTCGAATGCCTTCGGATCGATGCCCTGGCCATCGGCGCTGAAGCTGACCTTGTCCGTACCCAGTTCGGCGCGCAGCGCGCCCAGCACCGAGTCGGCGTTGGGGAAGTCGGCATTCCTGTTCTCGGTGCCCTGCCAGGTCAGCGACCAGCCACCGGACTGGTCACCGATGTTGTCGGCGCCCTTGCCGACTACCAGCACGCGCGCGTCGCGGCGCAGCGGCAGCACCTTGCCTTCGTTCTTCAGCAGCACCAGCGATTCGCGCACCGCACGCCGCGCCAGCTCGCGGTGCTGCACGGCAGTGGCATCACCGGCATAGCGGCTGTCGGACGGCTTGTGTTCGAACAGCCCGGCACGCAGCTTCACCCGCAGGATGCGCGTCACTGCGTCATCAATGCGTGCCATCGGGATCTCGCCCTTCTGCACTTGCGCGGTGGTGTTGTCGATGAAGGCCTTCCAGTCATCGGGCACCATCACCATGTCGATGCCGGCGTTGATGGCCTGCGCGCAGCTGTCGTTGCGGCAGCCCGGCACCTGGGCGATGCCGTTCCAGTCGGAGACGACGAAGCCGTCGAAGCCCATCTTGTCCTTCAGCGCATCGGTCAGCAGGGCCTTGCTGCCGTGCATCTTGCCGTAGTCGATGCCGGCGGCACGGTCGTTCCAGCTGTTGAAGGAGGCCATCACGGTCTGCGCGCCTTCGGCCAGCGCGCCGTAGTAGCCCTGCGCATGCACGTTGATCATCGTCGCCTTGTCGACCAGCGCCTCGCCCTGGTCGCGGCCGCTGTCGGTGGCGCCGTCGCCCAGGTAGTGCTTGGCGGTGGTGATTACGTTGCCGTCATCCTTGAAGGCGCCCTGCGCGCCCTTCACGTAGGCGTGGGCGAAGCTGCGGATCACTGCCGGGTCGGACGAATAGCTTTCGTAGGTGCGGCCCCAGCGCGGGTCGTGGGCCACGGCCAGGGTGGGCGCGAAGACCCAGCCGATGCCGGTGGCGCGCACCGACCGCGCGGTCGCCTCGCCGATGCGCTCGATCAGTTCGGGATCACCGGCGGCGCCCAGGCCGATGTTGTGCGGAAACAGGGTCGCGCCCAGCACGTTGTTGTGGCCGTGTACCGCATCGGTGCCCCAGATCACCGGCACCGGCGTCTTCGCATCGGTGGCCAGCGAGGCGGCATGGTAGGCATCGGCCAGCTCCAGCCACGCCTGCACGCTGGCGTGCTTGTTCATGCCCGGCCACGAGCCGCCGCCATTGAGCACCGAGCCGATGTAGTAGCGGCGTACCTGCTCCGGCGTGATCGTCTTGATCTCGGCCTGGGTCATCTGCCCGATCTTCTGCGCCAGCGTCATCTGCGAAAGGATCTGCTGCACGCGGCTTTCGATCTGCGCGTCGGCGGTGATCGCGCTGTGCACGCGCGGCCAGTCCTGCAGACGTTCGCCGCTGGCCGGTGCGGCACCGACCGGCGCGGCAAGGGCGGCCAACAGGCAGCTGGCAAGAAGGGTCTGGGTGTGGCGATTCACTGGGCTCTACCTCCGTGGATGAAATTCCTGGCGCGCGTGTCTGCGACCGCACGCCGGCATGGGCGCTTGCGCACCGCTCCTGACAGCGCTGTCATATAAGGCGACCCCGCTGCTGTCAATCGTTGTTGGCGGGCAACGTGCCGGGCGTCCCGCAACCACGGGGCCTGGCGCATCATCGACGCGCCATCGCAGTGCGCGGGTGCTGCATCGCGACACGAAATCGGGACGTGCCAGCGCCCCTCCTGTCGTGGCACCATCCGCCTGCTTCGGCAACATCGACCGGGCCAGCACGCACTACCATCGCCGCGTGCCCGCCGCCTTCCAGGAGGAACCATCGCACCATGCGCAGTCGAATCGAGGATGTCGCCGCCGTTGCAGGGGTTTCGATCAAGACCGTGTCGCGCGTGCTCAACCATGAGCCGAACGTGCGCGAGCAGACCCGCGAACGCGTGCTGGCGGCGGTGGCGCGGCTGGGCTACAAGCCCAACCTGTCGGCGCGCAGCCTGGCCGGGCAGCGCTCGTATGCACTGGCGCTGGTCTACAACAATCCCTCGCGCAACTACCTGATGGAAATCCAGAGCGGCATGCTGGAAGCCTGTCATGCGCAGCACTACAACCTGATCCTGGGCCCGGTCGGCACCGGCCGCCGCACCCTGCCCGACCTGGCCGCGCTGTTCGAGAATTCGCGCCCCGACGGCGTGGTGCTGATCCCGCCGCTGACCGATGACGAGGTGGTGCTGTCCTGGCTGGAAGAACAGGACATTCCCTTCGCCTGCATCGCGCCACGCCATCCGGAAGGCCGCATCGGCGTGCGCATGGATGAAACCACCGCCGTGGTCGAACTGATCGGACACCTGGTTGCGCAGGGCCACCGCCGCATCGGCCACATCAAGGGGCCACGCGCGCATGGTGCCTGCCAGTGGCGCCACGCCGGCTACCGGCAGGCGCTGCGCGAGGCCGGCATTGCCTACGATCCGCAGCTGGTGGCCAACGGCCAGTTCTCGTTCGAGTCCGGCGTGGACGCGGCCAACGTCCTGCTCGACCTCGACGATCCGCCGACGGCGATCTTCGCGGCCAACGATGACATGGCCGCTGCGGTCTACCGCGTGGCCGGCGAGCGCGGGCTGCGCGTGCCGCGCGATCTGTCGGTGTGCGGCTTCGACGACACGCCGATTGCCGGGCACATCTACCCGGCACTGACCACCGTGCGCCAGCCGACCGCGCACATGGGCCGGCTGGCCACCGAGCAGCTGATCGAGCACATCCGCGCCGATGCTGCCGGGCGCATGATCACCGTCGAGCACGCGGTGCTGGAACGCGAGTCCACCGCCGCGCCGCGCCGACGCTGAGCCCTGCCGCAGCGGGCCAACGCGCCCGTTGTGGCGTCGCCGCACGTACTGTCCGCTGACAGTCGTCACCATGTCCAGAACCTGTCCTCCCGGTCAGTGATTCAAGTCATCCAGTGGACATGCACGACATCCACCGGTCATTGCCGTTGTCCAGCGCTGTCAGTCCTCTCCTCCCGCCATGCTGAAGCGCCCTGGCGCGGCATCCGCGCAGTTTCGTTCTGCACCGCACAACGTTTTTCCGCCGATCGATTGGCAGCGCTGTCATGCCTGAAAAAGCGCTGCAGATGCCGCAGCCAAAGGCAATTCATCGGCGTGAGCAGGTGCATGGCAACGGTTACATCGCGGCCCACGCAGGCGTTGGCCAGGCGCACTTGATGGCAGTTTGTTGACAACGCTGTCAACCGTCGCTCCAATCCGGCCATGTGCAGTAACCCGCGATCGAGACAACGCCGCAACGACACAACCGAATTCCCTGGGGAGGGAGCTTCCATGAAGACGTACAAGGCAGTACCTCGCAAGACGATGCTCACTTCCGCGCTGCTCGCAGCGCTCGCCGCACCGGCATGGGCGCAGGACGCACCTGCCGGCGACACGCCCGACCCGGCCACGCTCGATACCGTGCAGGTCACCGGTATCCGCGGCAGCCTGCAGTCGTCGATGAACCTCAAGCGCGACAGCCAGGGCGTGGTCGATGGCATCGTCGCCGAGGACATCGGCAAGTTCCCGGATACCAACCTGGCCGAATCGCTGCAGCGCATCAGCGGCGTGTCGATCGACCGCACCTCCAGCGGCGAAGGTTCCAAGGTGACCGTGCGCGGCATCGGCCCCGACTACAACCTGGTGCTGTTGAACGGCCGCCAGATGCCCGCGTCCAACCTGGGCAACGGCGGTGCCGGCCTGAACGGTTCGCGCTCGTTCGACTTCGCCAACCTCGCTTCCGAATCGATCTCCGCGGTGGAGGTGTACAAGACCAGCCGCGCCGACAACCCGGCCGGTGGCATCGGCGCCACCATCAACATCAAGACCCTGCGGCCGCTGGAATCGGAGCCGGTGATCAGCCTCGGCCTGAAGGCGGTCAACGATTCCTCCAACGACAACCTGCCGCGCACGCTGCAGGGGTCGAACGTCACCGGCGAACTGTCGGGCATCTTCAGCCAGCGCTATGCCGACGACCGCTTCGGCGTGGCCTTCAGTGCCAGCCACCAGGAGCGCGATTCCGGCTTCAACCAGGCCACCGTGGCCGAGGGCTGGGCGACGTTCTACGGCAACAACACCACCGATGGGCGCACCCTGCCGCAGCCGGGCCAGGGTTACTCGGACCGCATCACCAACCGGCCGGGCCCGAACGATGTGTATGGGCGGCCGCAGAACACCGCCTACAACGTCAACGGCGTGCAGCGCCAGCGCACCAACGCGCAGGCCACGTTCCAGTGGAAGCCGACCGACAATGTCACCACCACGCTGGACTACACCTATGTCGAGAACAAGGTGCAGCAGCAGCGCAGCGAGCTGTCGGTGTGGTTCAACTACGGCCCGGGCGACAGCACCTGGACCAATGGCCCGGTGGCCGCGCCGATCATCTACAGCGAAGACATGACCAATTCGGACGTGTCGATGGGCGGCGCGCGGCTGGCCACCAAGACCGGCATGCACTCGCTGGGCTTCAACGTGGACTGGGAAGTGAACGACGCCCTGGACCTGTCGTTCGATGCGCACAACTCCACCGCCGAATCGCAGCCGGACAGCCCTTACGGCTCGGCCGGCGTGCTTGGCGTGGCCGCCTTCGTGCGCGGCAAGACCACCGTCGACTACAGCGGTGACCTGCCGATCATCAACATCGCGCTGCCCCCGGGCGGCGTGCAGGCCTCCGATGCGCTGGTCACCGGCTCGGTGTTCCAGAACAGCTACAACAAGTCCGAGGTGCAGCAGTACCAGGGCCGCGGTACGTTCCGCTTCGCCGACTATTCGGCGCTGGATTTCGGCATCGGCCACACCCAGGTGGAGAACCGCTCGGCCTCGGCCATCATGCAGCGCAATACCTGGGGCGGCCTCGGTTCACCGGCCGACTATGCCGATGACATCTGGTACGCCGACAACATGGCCAAGTACTTCAAGGCCTTCTCCGGGCACAGCGATCCGCGCCTGACCGGCCAGTTCCTGGTGTTCGATTTCGACCGCCTGATCGACCGCGCCGCCCAGGTCGGTACCGCTGCCGACCCGGCCTGCCCGACCTGCTACTACGCACCGAGCGAGTACTCCGAAGACATCCGCACCACCGAGAAGACGCGCAGCGCCTTCCTGCAGTACCGCACCACCTTCGACTGGTCGATGCCGCTGCACGTGGCCGCCGGCGTGCGTTACGAGCAGACCGAAGTGGAATCCAACGCGATGGTGCGCGTGCCGACCGGCATCAGCTGGGGCTCGGCCAACGAGCTGAACATCGTCTACGCGCCGGAAAGCAGCTTCATCGGCGGCCGCGGCAAGTACGACTACGTGCTGCCCAACGTCGACCTGAAGCTGGACCTGAGCGAATCGCTGGCACTGCGCGGCAGCTACAGCCGCACGCTGGGCCGCCCGAGCTGGACGCAGATCCAGAGCGGCCAGTCGCTGGCCGACATCGTGCGCACCCAGGGTGGCAGCGGCAGCCGCGGCAACCCCAGCCTGGAGCCGCTGATCTCGGACAACTTCGACCTCTCGCTGGAGTGGTACTACGGCGAGGCCAGCTACGCCTCGGCCGGCTTCTTCCGCAAGAACATCAAGAACTTCATCAGCGACACCGTGGTGCGCGAGAACAGCGGCAACCTGCACACGCCCGTCGGCGGCGCCTACTGGAACGAGGCACTGGCGTCGTGCGGCGGCACCGACATGCCCTGCATCCGCGATTACATCTTCACCAACCATGCCGGCGACCCCGGCGTGAACTTCACCGGCGTCAACTCGGCCGGCCAGCTGACGGGCACCATCGAAGGCCTGCCGACCGATCCGATCGCCGGCTTCGACATCACCGTGCCGGCCAACCAGCACTCGGACCACCTGGATGGCTGGGAAGTGGCGGTGCAGCACCTGTTCGGCCAATCCGGCTTCGGCGTGGCGGCCAACTACACCAAGGTGAAGTCCGGGCTGACCTTCAACAACCTCAGCCTGGGCGACCAGTACCCGATGATCGGCCTGAGCGACTCGGCCAACCTGGTCGCGTTCTATGACAAGAACGCCTGGCAGGTGCGCGCGGCCTACAACTGGCGTGACAAGTTCCTCAACGGCATCGGCGGCCAGGGCCCGAACCCGAACTACACCGCGGCGTACGGCCAGCTCGATCTGAACATCAGCTACGCGGTGAGCGAGCAGCTGACCCTGAGCCTGGAAGCGATCAACCTGACCGACGAGACCATGCGCACCTACTCGCGCCACACCAACATGCTGCGCTACGCCACCCAGACCGGCCCGCGCTACATGTTCGGCGTGCGTTACAAGTTCTGACCGGCTGCAGTACTGTGGAGCCGAGCGTGGGCTCGGGTCTACAGGATCGGCTTGTGCACTGCTGTAGAGCCGAGCCCATGCTCGGCTCCACTCCGCTCCGGATACCCACGCATGCTGCCCCAGCCCCGCCCCATCGAAGAGATCCACGGCCTGGACCCGGCGCAGCTGCACGCGCAGCTGCCCACCTGGACCACGCCGAAGGTGATCCGTGGGCTGGTGGCGCACTGGCCACTGGTGAGGGCCGCGCGCCGGTCCGCCGCCGAGGCGGTGGCCCACCTGGCCGGCTTCGACCACGGGCAGATGCCGGTGACGGCGACCACCGCCGCACCCGACACGCACGGGCGGCTGTTCTACAACGAGGACATGAGCGGCTTCAATTTCCGCCGCGAACAGATCCCGCTGAAAGTGGTGCTGGCCACCCTGCTGAAGTACGCCAGCGATCCCGCGCCGCCGTCGATCTACGTCGCCTCGACCACGCTGGACAGCTTCCTGCCCGGCTTCAGCCAGGCCAACCCGCTGCACCTGGGCGTCGCCGATCCGCTGGCCAGCATCTGGATCGGCAACCGCTCGCGCATCGCCGCCCACCAGGACGTGCCGGACAACCTGGCGTGCGTGGCGGCCGGTCGCCGCCGCGTCACCCTGTTCGCGCCCGCACAGGTCGAGAACCTGTATGTCGGGCCGCTGGATTTCACCCCCGCCGGACAGGCCATCAGCCTGGTCGATTTCCATGCACCGGACCTGCAGCGCTTCCCGCGCTTCGCCCAGGCTTGGGAGCACGCCCTGGTGGCCGAGCTGGAACCGGGCGATGCGGTGTTCATTCCCTCGCTGTGGTGGCACCACATGGAAGGCCTGGAACCGTTCAACGTGCTGGTCAACAGCTGGTGGCGCCCGGTGCCGGCGTGGATGGATTCGCCGATGAACGCGCTGATGCTGGCCATCCTCGCCCTGCGCGACCTGCCGCCGGAACAGCGCGCGCACTGGCGCACGATGCTCGATCACTATGTGTTCGATGCGGGCGAACATACGGCCGCGCATGTGCCGCAGGATGCGCGTGGCGTGCTCGCGCCGCTGGATGCGGCGGGCGCCGAGCGCGTGCGCGATACGCTGCGGCGGCGCCTGCAACGCTGACACCGGGACACCGGGCCTGTCCCTGCGGAGGGCGAATGTGCCCATAATGGCGGCTCCCCCATCGTTCGTGCCCGGCTGCGCTGCCGCAGCAGTGGGCGCAGTCGCTGCATGCCACCCATCTCCAACCGCCTCAACCTGGGCAAGCTGATTCTTGCGCTGGCCCTGCTGAGTACGCTCATCGCCCTCGGCAACACATTGCTGGCCAGCTACCGCGTGCAGCGCGACCAACTGGTGGGCAACACCCTGGAAGCCAACCGCGTCTACACCAGCAAGCTGGCCGAAACGACGCAGACCTTCCTGCTGTCCGCGCAGCAGCAGCTGGCCTACGCTGCCACCCGGCTCGGTGAGAGCGGGCTGGATGCCGGCCACGCGCAGGACGAAGCCAGCCGCCTGCAGCTGCAGTCCAGCAGCTTCAACTCCTCGCTGGTGGTCAATGCCAGCGGCCTGGTCATCGCCACCTCACCGCAGACCCTGCAGCTGCAGGGCGAAGTGCTCAAGAGCTTCGGCAGCAACCAGGCACTGGCGCGCCGCCAGCCGTTGATCAGCGATCCCTACCAGTCGGCCACCGGCAAGCTGCTGATCTCGCTGTCGCACCCGGTATTCGACCGCCAGGGCACCTACCTCGGCTACGTCAGCGGCACGCTGTACCTGCGCCAGCGCAGCGCGCTGCACACGCTGCTGGGCAAGCACTACTACCGCGACGGATCCTACCTGTACGTGGTCGACCACAACGGCCGCATCATCTACCACAACAACCCGAAGGAAGTGGGCACCTACGCGCTGGACAACGCGGCGGTGAAGGCGGTGATGGGCGGTCGTTCCGGCAGCCAGCAGCTGGTCAACAACCATGGCGTGGCCCAGCTGTCCGGCTATGCCCCGGTGCCGGCCACCGGCTGGGGCATCATCGCCCAGCGCCCGGCCGAGGCGACCCTGCAGCCGCTGTCGCGCCTGATGTCCTCGGTCATCTGGAACGCGATCCCGCTGGGCGTGCTGTCGCTGCTGATCACCTGGTGGTTCGCGCGGCGCATCTCGATGCCGCTGTGGCAGCTGGCGCGCAACGTGCAGGAAGGCGAAGACACCGGCAATGCGATCAACCACGTCACCGGTATCCGCGCGTGGTACTTCGAAGTGGCGCAGCTGAAACAGGCGGTGCTGTACAGCTTCAACGCACTGCAGGACCGCATCGGTACCCTCAACCGCGCCAGCCGTACTGATCCGATGACCGGGTTGCTGAACCGCCGCGGGCTGCAGAACGCGCTGGAGATGCTGCAGGCACAGGGCCAGCCGTTCGCGATCGTGGCGCTGGACATCGACCGCTTCAAGTCGATCAACGACGGCCACGGCCACGACGTCGGCGATGCCGCCATCGTCCATATCGCCGAGCAGATGCGCCGCCATTCGCGCGAAACCGACGTGCTGTGCCGCGCCGGCGGCGAGGAATTCCTGGTGCTGCTGCCGGGCGTCGGTGTAACGGCGGCGCAGCAGACCGCCGAGCGCCTGCGCCAGGCGATTGCCGGGCAGCCGTTCGCGCCGGTCGGTACCCTCACCGTATCGCTGGGCGTGGCCCACTTCCCCACGTTCCATGCCGATGTGGAACAGGCGCTGCGGCTGGCCGACAAGGCGCTGTACCTGGCCAAGGAACAAGGCCGCAACCGCGTGGTGGTATACCCGCACGCGGAGTGACCTGCATACGGAAGCGCCGGGCGATACCCGGCGCTGTCGTCACCGCGCCGCTCAGCCCAGTGGGGTCAGCAGGCGCGGGCCGTCGTTGCGGCCGACCATGTAGACGCCGCCTTCGGGCAGCAGGTCGCTATCGGTGGCCTTTTCGTCTTCGCCGGTCTTCCACGGTGCCTGCTGGCGCGGGCCCGGGATGTAGGCCGACCAGCGGCCGTAACGCTCCGACCGGGCGTCGAAGGCGTAGTTGACCGGCACGCGCACGGTCCAGAATTCTTCGTCCTTGTAGTCGCCGGTGGTCGGAATGCTGAACGTCCAGCTGCGGGCAGTACTCACGCTGGCCTTGGCCAGCACGTCGCGCAGCATCTGCATCTGGCGCTCCGGCGCCACCACGGTCAGGTTGGTACGCTCGGCAACCACGTCGGCCACCTTGCCATCGCGCCCGACCTTGACCAGCAGCGTCACCTCACCCTGGCCGCGGATGGCCGCCGCCCGTTCCGGGTAGACCGGCGGGCGCATCTTCAGTGCCCTGACGTTGTCGCTGGACAGCGTGTTCTCTTCATCGACCGGGCCGAAGTTCGCATCGGCCACGCGGACCTGCATGGTGGTGCCGGTCAGGCTGTCCGCCAGCAGCCGCAGGCGGACATCGGTCCGCGCGCGCACGGCCTTGCCGTCGACCAGCACCGGTTCGAAGCGCCAGCTGTTGACCGTGCCCTCGACCAGGCGCGCCACGTCGGTGGCCACCTTGTCACGGTGGTCCAGCTGGAAGCCTTCGACCTGGCCTTCGCGGCCGATGTTGATGACGCCGCTGAGCGTCATGCTGGCCTCCATCTGCTTGCGCACCTCGCGCACGCTCTGCGCGTCTGCGCTGCCGATGCAGCCGGCACCGCCGCCGAGGGCCAGCGCCAGCGCCAGGAAAAGGGAAGATCGCATCACACTCACTCCTTGTGCTTGAAAGACAGGTTCCTCGTTGCCAGCGCGCGGCATGCCACGCAGCCCTGGAACACGAGGGACCGGATGGGACTCAGTCCTTTGCCAGTGCCGTCAGCAGACGCAGGCCACGATTGGCACCATCCACCATGTACACGCCGCCGGCCGGCAGCAGGTCACTACCCTCCTGCGCGACATCCTGCTGGCGCCACGGCGCCGACTGGCGCGGGCCCGGGATGAAGGGCTTCCAGACGCCGTAGGGCGTTGGCTGGACGCCCGGCCCGTCACTCATCGTGTAGCTGACCACCGTACGCACCGTCCACTCGGCAGCGTCCTTGTCCTTGCCGGTGGTCGGCGGTGCAAAGGTCCACTTGCGGGCGGCGGCGGTGCTGGCATTGGCAAACAGATCACGCATCTGCCGCATGGAGCGCTCGGGCCCCACGACCCCCAGGTTCACCTGCTCGGTGGCGACGTCGGCTGCATTGCCGTTCCGGTCCACCCTGATCAGCAGCACCACCTCGCCCTGCACGCCGTTGCGGAACGCCTGCTGCGGATAGCTCGGCGGCCCCATCTCGCGCCGCGTCACGGTGTCGGTATCCTTGTCGCTGTACACGTTGAAGTTGACGCCCGTCATGCGCACTTCCATCGTGCCGTCAGCGGCAGGCTTGCCGAGCAGGCGCACGCGGATCGGTGCCGTCACGGACACCGCACGTCCGTCCTGCACGGTCGGTTCGAAGCGCCAGCTGCGGATGGTGCCGTCGACGAAACCCGCGATCGTGGGCGTCAAGCGCTCGCGCTGGTCCAGTACGAGATTGCTGACCGAGCCGTCAGTGGCCACGTCGATGGTGCCGGTCAGCACCATGCTGGCCTCGGCGGTGGCGCGCACCGCCTTCGTGGTCTGCGCAGGGGCATCAAAAGCGGTGATGGCGGCAACGCTGCCGACCGCCAGGGCAAGAGCAAGACAAAGGGATGAGCGCATCGGTACCGGATCCTTGGCAATGATGGTCCAGCCTAACCGAGTTTCGCGCCGCAGGGCCAGTGGCCGGGTCGGTCAGGCCAATCGATGATCGGCGGCATACGGTGGCGTGTCAGGGTAATCGCCACTGGCGAAGCGGGCCTGCAGGCCTTGCCACCAGGCGGGATCGAACAGGTGGCGGTAGTGCTCGCGCACCGCTGCCAGCTCCTGCGCCGGCAGCCCCATGAACGGCCCGAAGCGCTCGGGGAACACATCGCGCGGGCCGACATGGAACCACGGCTCGTCGGCAAGGGCTTCTTCCGGCGTGCGTGGCTGCGGCCAGGCGCGGAACACGCAGTCACTGACCAGGCACAGCTCGTCGTAGTCATAGAACACCGCGCGACCATGCCGCGACACACCGAAGTTCTTCGGCAGCATGTCACCGGGAAAGATGTTGTTGCGGGCCATGTCGCTGATCGCCTGCGCGTAGTCCAGCGCGGCCGCGCGCACGGCCGGCGCACCCTGCTCGCGCAGGTACAGGTTCAACGGACGGAAACGGCGTTGCACGTAGCACAGGGCGATCTCGATCTCATCGCCCTGCACGCGCACGCTCTGCGCGCACTGCTGCAACAGCTCGTCCAGCAGCGCCGGGGCGAAGCGCTCGCGCGGGAAGCGCAGGTGGCGGTAAGGCTGTGCATCGAGCAGGCGGCCAACGCGATCCAGGTTGAACACCAGCGCGTACTTCTCTTCCACCTGCTGCCGCGACATTGCCTTGGGCCAGGCGAAGCGGTCGCGGATCAGCTTGAACACCAGCGGGTAGCTGGGCAGGGTGAACACCGCCATGACCATGCCCGGGGTGCCCTCGGCGTGCACCAGGCGCTCGTGCGGGTGTTCGTTGAAGTGGCGGAAGAAGGTGCGGTAGCGCTCGGTCTTGCCCTGCTTGGCACGGCCCAGCACGGTGTAGATTTCGTCGATGGGCTTGCCGGGCAGCAGGCTGCGCAGGAACACCACCGCGTCACCGACCGTGGCCAGGCCGGCCTGGAAATAGCTGCGCGAGACACCGAACAGATGGGCGACGTCACGGCGGCGGGTCAGCACCGCGTCGGCACGCAGGCCCTGTTCGTCGTTGACCAGGGCGATGATGCAGGGCGAAAAGCGGTGTTCGCCGAACACACGGCCGACCAGGTAGGCACGGCGTTCGCGGTAGAACACCGTGTCGAGCAGCTCGATGCTGCGCACCGGGGTGTCGCCCCAGTGCGCGAGGTCATCCTGCAGGCGGATGGCGATGGCCGCTGCGCAGCGCAGCTGGTGTGCATACGGCACGTCGAAGCGGTAGTCAGCCAGCACCCGCTGCAGCGCTTCCACCGGGCGCGTGGGCGATACCGCATAGGTGTGGCGCGCCACCGGGTGGGTGATCGCATCGGAGGGTTCGATGTCGAACGCGATGAACTCCAGCGCCGGGTCGACGCCCCGGGTCGCGAACAGGCGCCGCGCCAGGGTGTTGTAGAAGGTCTTGTACAGCTCGGCGTCGATCAGCCCCTGCAGCAGTGCGCTGTAGTGCGCGTGCACCTGCAGCCACAGCGCACGCACGCCGATGGCATCGCCGGCCATGCGCCGCAGCGCGTCCATGCGCTCGGCGATGCACAGGTCGTACAGGGCGATGCGCTCGACCGCATCCTGCCGCGCGGCGGTCCAGTCGCGCTGCTCGAAGCGCAACCGCGCCCGCGCCGTGATCGCGGCAAAACGGGCGTGGTAGTCCTCGAAGCCATCGCGGATGGCCACGGCGATGCGCGGTGCCAGGTCGGCGGCGATGTCAGGCTGGGACATGCACGGCTCGGCAGGGAGACGGGCATCCACCATACGCCGGCGTGGGGTGGGTTGTGTAGAGCCGAGCCCATGCTCGGCTGGCTTCGCTTCTGTAGAGTCGAGCTTGCTCGACTGCTTCTGGCAGAAGTCGAGCAAGCTCGACTCTACGAAAGGCCGGAGCAGAAGCAGCCGAGCCGGTGGCTCAGATCGCCAGCTCGGATTCCACGTCCTGCACCTTGCGCCGGGCCAGGGCGAGGTTGCTCTTCGCACGGTCCAGCACGATGTAGAAGAACAGGCCCCGCTTCTTCGCCACCGGGCGCATGATGTGGTACGCCTTGCCCAGCGAGATGAGGATGTCCTCGATGCTGTCATTGAGGTTGAGCGAGGCGGCGGTCTTCATCTTCGCGCGGATCACTTCGGTGTTGCCTGCCGCGGCCACTTCCATGTCCATGCCCGCGCCGGCTTCGCCCAGCAGCATGCCGCTCTCGTAGTCGACCAGCGCCACGGCCTGCGCGCCGTCGATACCCATCAGTGCATTCAGCGATTCGGTCAGTCCAGCCACGTCGTATCCCCTTGTCAGTGTTGGTTCGAGCCCTTCGTTCCCCTGCGGCCGGGCTCACGATCCGCTGAGTTCGGCCAGGATCGCCTGGCCACATTCCCTGCTCTGCCACAGCACCTGGCCGATCACGCTGCGCTGGTCACAGGCCGCCATCAGCAGCAGCGGCGCGCGGCCTTCGGCCTGGATCGCCAGCATCAGCACCTTGCCGCCCAGTGCTTCCAGCATCAGCGTCTGCAGATCGCCCAGCGCCAGCTCGCGACCCACCGCCGCCGCCAGGGCCAGCATCGCGCTGGTCATCGCGGCCAGCCGCTCGCCGCGCCCTTCGGCACCGGCACTGACCAGGGCGAAGCCATCGACACTGGCCAGCACCACCGTGCGCACCCCTTCCACGCGCCGCTGCAGGTCCTGCAGCAGTGGCTGCAGGCGCTCGCGCTGGCCGGCATCGGGCAGCGTCGCCACCTGTCCATCAGCCATGCAGGGCCACCAGTGCGTGTGCTTCCATTTCGCTCATCAGCACATCCATCAGCAGCAGCCCCTGCGCGCGGTCCCGCGCATCCACGGGCAGCAGGGGAAGCGGCTGGTCATCCAGGCACGCCCGGCTGGCCCAGTCGTCCAGCTGCGCATCGGGCACCTGGTCCAGGTGGGTCACCGCCACCACCAGCGCCAGCGTGCCGGCAAACGGCCGCAGCGCCTGCAGGTAGGCATCCAGTTCGTCAGCGACGCCGGCGCGGCGCGCATCCAGCAGCAGCACCGCGCCACGCGCGCCCTGCAGCAGGATCGGCCACAGGAAGTCGAAGCGCTGCTGGCCGGGCGTGCCGTACAGGCGCAGGCGCTCACCGTTGGGCAGGTCGATGTCGGCGTAATCCAGGGCGACCGTGGTCGAGGCCTTGTCCGCGCCCGCACGGTCGCTGTTGGCGACGTCGGTGTCGATGACCGCACCGGCCGCGATGCTGCGCACCAGGGTCGACTTGCCACTGCCCATGCCGCCAAGCACCACCACCTTGTGCTCACGCATTGCGCTCGCTCCCGCGCAGGCTGCGCCAGAGGCGTGCCAGCAGGCCATGGTCGGCGCTGCTGCCCCGCGCCGCGGCAACTACCGGCGCGGCAGCCTGCAGCTGCGCGTAGCCGCACAGGTAGGCGGCATGGATGAAATCACGCACGGCGGCCGGCGGCAGCTCCAGCAACGCCGCGCACTCGTCCACCGTGCACGCGCGCTTGAGCAGCAGCGAGCACAGGCGGAATCCATCGTGGTCGTGGCCGAGCACGCGGAAGTCGGGCCAGCGCAGCAGCTTCACCGCCGCACCGCGCAGGCGCTCGTCCAGTGCGTGCCAGTGGCGGCTGCGCTGCGCCCATTGCCACAGCAGCGGCCGCAACGGCTGGCGCGCGCGGTTGCCTGCCAGCGCCCGGAACTGCGCCGGCGTCAGCGCATCCAGATGGAGATGTTCGAAGCCCTGGGCCAGGCGTTCCACCAGCACGGCGGCCGGCTCCTGCAGGAGTACGGCCTGGTCCTGTTCCAGATCCAGCAGCAGCAATGGCTGCCCGCTCTCGCCCAGCAGTGCATGGCCCTGGCGCACCGGCAGGCGCTCGCGCAGCAGGCGGGTGATGGCATGGGCGCCGTCGGCCAGGCGCACCGGCGCGGGTTCGGCGTTGCCCTGCATGCCACGCAGCGCGCGGCCGATGGCCCCATCATCGAGGACATCCTGGCGGCCATGGCCCTCGCGCAGCTGGCCGCCGATGCCTTCGATCCAGCACTGCAGGCGCGGGCGCTGCTCGCGCATGCGCAGCGCGGCATTGCGCAGCGCCGGCGTATCGCGCACCACCAGCAGGTCGCAGTGGTCCAGGTCCTGGCTGCGGCACACCTGCCCATCGGGCAGGGCCGAGGCCAGGCGCAGCCGCTGCAGCAGGGCCTGTTCGCCCTGGAGATCGGTTCCCACCACCAGCACGCGTGCCATCCGTGTTCCCCGGGCGACCGCCTCCCCGGCGGTCTCGCGTCGCCAAGGCTAGGGCATCGCCACGCGCGGCCGTCGTGATCGACTGCTCAGATCGACGGCGACCGCAGGTACGCACTGATCCGTTCTGCGACGGCCATCGTGGGCAAGTTTCATGCCGTTTTGACGGCGCTCCACAGGAAAAAAGAAACCCGCGCCGGAGCGCGGGTTTCGATGTCACCTGCTGCGGGCGATGGATCAGCCGCGCAGCTGCTCCAGCGCGGCGTTGAAGGTCGCGCTCGGGCGCATGGCCTTGCTGGCCTTGGCCACGTCCGGGCGGTAGTAGCCGCCGATGTCCACGGCCTTGCCCTGCACCGCGGCCAGCTCGTCGACGATCTTCTGCTCGTTGTCGGTCAGTGCCTTGGCCAGCGGGGCGAAGCGGGCCTTCAGTGCGGCGTCTTCGTCCTGCGCGGCCAGGGCCTGGGCCCAGTACAGCGCGATGTAGAAGTGGCTGCCGCGGTTGTCGATGCCACCCACCTTGCGCGAAGGCGACTTGTCGTTGTCCAGGAACTGGCCGTTGGCTTCGTCCAGCGCCTTGGCCAGCACGCGGGCAGCGGCGTTGTCGTAGCGGTTGCCCAGGTGTTCCAGCGACGCGGCCAGGGCCAGGAATTCACCCAGCGAATCCCAGCGCAGGTAGTTCTCTTCGACGAACTGCTGGACGTGCTTCGGGGCCGAACCACCGGCGCCGGTCTCGAACAGGCCACCACCGGCCATCAGCGGCACGATCGACAGCATCTTGGCGCTGGTGCCCAGCTCCATGATCGGGAACAGGTCGGTCAGGTAGTCGCGCAGCACGTTGCCGGTCACCGAGATGGTGTCCTCACCCTTGCGGATGCGGTCCAGCGAGAAGGCGGTCGCTTCCACCGGCGGCAGGATGCGGATGTCCAGGCCGTTGGTGTCGTGGTCCTTCAGGTACTGCTCGACCTTGGCGATGACCTGCGCGTCGTGGGCGCGGGCGGCATCCAGCCAGAACACGGCCGGGGTGCTGCTCAGGCGGGCGCGCTCGACGGCCAGCTTCACCCAGTCCTGGATCGGCGCGTCCTTGGTCTGGCACATGCGCCAGATGTCACCGGCTTCCACGGCGTGCTCGAACACCACGGTGCCGGCCTCGTCGGTGACCTTGACCACGCCATCGGCAGCGATCTGGAAGGTCTTGTCGTGCGAGCCGTACTCTTCGGCCTTCTGCGCCATCAGGCCGACGTTCGGCACCGAGCCCATGGTGGCCGGGTTGAAGGCACCGTTGGCCTTGCAGTCGTCGATGACGGCCTGGTAGACGCCGGCGTAGCAGCGGTCGGGGATGACGGCCTTGGTGTCCTGCAGCTTGCCTTCGGCATTCCACATCTTGCCGGAGTCGCGGATCATCGCCGGCATCGAGGCGTCGACGATGACGTCGCTCGGCACGTGCAGGTTGGTGATGCCCTTGTCCGAGTTGACCATGGCCACGCCCGGACGCTGCGCGTACTCGGCGGCCAGGTCGGCTTCGATGGCGGCGCGGGTGGCTTCGGGCAGCGACGGCAGGCGCGCGGCCAGGTCACCGATGCCGTTGTTGGCATCGAAACCGGCCTGCTTCAGCACGTCGGCATGCTTGGCCAGCACGTCCTTGTAGAACTCGTTGACCGCCACGCCGAACATGATCGGGTCGGAGACCTTCATCATGGTCGCCTTCAGGTGCAGCGAGAACAGCACGCCCTGGGCCTTGGCATCAGCGATCTGCTCGCCGATGAAGGCGGCCAGCGCCTTGCGGCTCATGACGGCGGCATCGACGATCTCGCCGGCCTTGACCGCGGTCTTTTCCTTCAGCACGACGGCGCTGCCGTCCTTGCCGTGGAAGGTGATCTTCAGCGAACCGGCGTTGGCCACGGTGGCCGACTTCTCGCTGCCGTAGAAATCACCGGCAGCCATGTGCGCGACGTGCGACTTCGAGTCGGCCGCCCAGGCGCCCATGCGGTGCGGGTGCTTGCGCGCGTAGTTCTTCACCGACAGCGGTGCGCGGCGGTCGGAGTTGCCTTCGCGCAGCACCGGGTTCACCGCGCTGCCCTTGACCTTGTCGTAGCGCGCCTTGTAGTCGCGCTGCTGGTCGTCGGCCGGGGTTTCCGGGTAGTCCGGCAGCGGGTAGCCCTGGTCCTGCAGTTCCTTGATGGCCGCCTTCAGCTGCGGCACCGAGGCGGAGATGTTCGGCAGCTTGATGATGTTGGCGTCCGGGGTGGTCGCCAGCTGGCCCAGCTCGGCCAGGTCGTCGCTGACCTTCTGCGCGTCGCTGAGCAGTTCCGGGAACAGCGACAGGATGCGGCCGGACAGCGAGATGTCACGGGTTTCCACCACGATGCCGGCGGTGGCGGTGTAGGCGTCGACGATCGGCAGCAGCGACTGGGTAGCCAGGAACGGTGCTTCGTCGGTCAGCGTGTAGAGGATCTTGGACATGGGGGACTTGGACTCTGTAGCGGTTCTCAGGGGAAGGCCGGCGCAGGCGCCGTGCCACGTGCAACCGTGTCACTTTCCCCGTCGCCGTCAGGGTGGGCGCGCGGCGGGGAAACCCCTGCATTGTCGCGTTTTCAGCCGCGCGGGGCAAAGCCATCCCATACGCTGCGGTACTGCACCACGGCAACGCTGTGATCCAGCTGCGTGGTATCGGATGCAACCATGCCCGCCGTGCCCGCCAGTAAATCCACGCCATGCGTGCCACGCCCGCCAGTAGATCCACGCCATGCGTGGATGGAGCTTTCCCATGAGCCACAAACAAAAAAGACGCAGCCTCGCGGCTGCGCCCATCGTGAGTCCAACCGGGAGAGAGTCGGCGGGACTTACTTGACCTCGAACTCCTGCGGCGTTCCGGCCGCCTTGCCATCGACCATGACTTCGGCGCGGTACTTGCCTGCCGGCCAGCCATTGGCGTTCTTGAAGGTGATGTTGGTCGTCTCGGCACCGGAAGCGTTCAGCGTGGCGTTCTGCTCGCCGGCCACCTGGCCATCCTGGAAGGTCAACTTGGCACCGACGGTGACGTTGTTCGCGGCGGCATCGGTGCGCACCGAGACGATCACATCGTCCTTCGGCGCGAACAGTGCGGCCGGGGCCACCGACTTGTCAGCGGCAGCGGTCTTGCCCACGGTGACGGCCGATACGGCGACCGCAGCAGCTTCAGCCATCGGCGGCGGCGCACCGGTCATGGGGGCCGGTGCCGGCTCGGCCGGGGTCGTCGCCGCCGGGGCGGCGTTGTTGTCGGTGGATTCTTCGTTCTTCTTGCAACCGACCAGGGCAACGCTGCCCAGCAGGGCGGCGATCAGGGCGGCATGGAGCGGGTTGGTCTTGATCATTCGGGTGTTCCTCCCAGGGATTGTCGGACGGCCTTCGTGCGCCGCGCGGCGCGGGCCGGTCATTTCGGCGGCAGCTTCAGTGTCTGGCCCGGGAAAATCTTGTCCGGGTCGTCGAGGACATCACGGTTGGCCTCGAAGATCTTCTTCCAGGCATTGGCATCGCCCAGGTGCTGCTTGGCGATCTTCGACAGCGAATCGCCCTTCTGCACGGTGTACGTGCCGACACTGACCACATCGGCGGTGCTGTCCACCGATGACGTGACGCCGGAGAAGTCCGCCTTGGGTACCAGCTCGGCGGTACTGTCGACGCTGGCGGTGACGCCGGAGAAATCGGCCTTCTTCTCGGTGCTCATCCACACACTCCCGTCTGCATGACTACGTGGATGGCACGGTGACATGATGGTTGTTAAATGGGGATGGTGCAGATGTGAAGCCGCCACGGGGGGCGGCTGAACAATCGGGGCCCAGAGCGGCCGGCACGACCCGTAACCGCCTGCAAACCACGGTAGCGCCGGGCCGTGCCCGGCGGCTTCTGCTCTGGCCGCGGCGCGCGCCGGGCGTGGCCCGGCGCGACCCGTAACCGCCTGCGAACCACGGTAGCGCCGGCCGCTGGCCGGCGGCTTCTGCTCTGGCCGCTGCGCTCGCCGGGCGTGGCCCGGCGCTACCCGTAACCGCCTGCGGCGGTTACTGGCGCAGCTCGCGGACGGTCGCGGCCGGGGCGGCGATCCCGTGGCTGGCGCGCCAGGGATTGATGTCCAGGCCGCCACGGCGGGTGTAGCGCGCTTCCACTTCCAGCCACTGCGGCTGGCAGCGCGTGGAGACCTCGCTGAAGATGCGCTCGACGCACTGCTCGTGGAACTCGGCATGCTCGCGGTAGCTGACCAGGTAGCGCAGCAGGCCGGCACGGTCGATCTTCGGGCCGCGGTAACGCAGGCTGACCGTCGCCCAGTCCGGCTGGCCGGTGACCGGGCAGTTGGATTTCAGCAGCGCCGAGACCAGCGTCTCTTCCACCACCTGCCCGGCATCGGCAGCGAGGTAGTCCGCCTGCGGCGGGCCGTAGCAGTCGATCTCCACGTCCAGCCCATCGATGGACTCGCCCAGCGGCGACTCGACAAGCTGCGGCAGGCCGAACTGCACCTGCACCGGCGCGCCCGCGCAGGCCGACAGATCGGCCACCAGGCGCTCGCGCAGCGCATCGGCGCTTTCCATGCGGGTGCTGTTGAGGGAGTTCAGATAGAGCTTGAACGACTTCGATTCAATCAGGCGCGGCGACGTGCAGGGCACCTGCACGGTGGCCACGGCCACCTGCGGCTTGCCGCGCGGGTCGAGCCAGCTCAGTTCGAAGGCATGCCAGCGGTCGTGGCCGACGAACGGCAGCGCGGCGTCATCGAGACCGATCTCGGTGCGGGCCCCGATGCGGGGGATGGGAAACAGCAGGCCGGGATCGTACTGCGACGGGTAACTGACCTCGCGACCGAGGCTGGAGTCCTGGGGGGTGTTCATGGGTGCCATTGTATCGCGGCGGGGGCGGGCCTTCGGCCGGGTCGGCCAACGGCGGAGCCCCTCCGTGGTGGTCAAGAGCAGGATCTCGGGGTTGGCCGGGAGGGTGGGTTGGCTGGGGGACGCCGTGAATCTGTGGTGGTCAACCATTTCTGGACACTCTCAAGGGGTGTTCAGGCTGCCTGCGCTTCGTGGAGCGCAGGCGGGACC
>NZ_JASGBW010000070.1:0-1268 GCF_030053215.1 Stenotrophomonas sp. PFBMAA-4
TTCGTCACCCGGCTGCTGGCCGAAGCCGGCCTGGCCTGGCGCATCGAGCAGGCGCAGGGCGATGAGGCCGCACATACCCTGGTGGTATTCGAGCCGGGCGCGGAGCTGCCGGACAGCGGCACGTTCCGCTTCCACCGTGCCGACATGGCCGAGGCCAGCGACGGCATCACCGCCTTCGCCGAGCGCCAGCAGCTGGTGCCCAACGCCAGCACCGTGGCCAGCTGGCACAGCGAGCAGGTCAACGCCGTGGCCGCGCAGTCCAGCGCCGATGCCGGCACCCTGCCCGCGCTGGAGGTCTACGTGCAGCCGCGCGCCGGCCGTTTCGCCCAGCCCGGCTGGGCCGACGCCGAGGCACAGGCGCGGCTGGATGCGCTGCGCGTGGGCCAGGTGCTCTACAGCGGCAGCGGCAGCGAGCGCCAGCTCGGTGCAGGCGCCACCTTTGCCCTGTCCCAGCACCCGCAGCATGCCGGCCAGACCTTCCAGCTGCTGGCCGTGCAGCACGTGGCGGTGAACAACCTGGACCAGGGCATCGCCGAGCTGTTGGACAACACCGCGCTGGAACGCGGTGCCTACCGCAACAGTTTCATCGCCACCGGCGCCGACGTGCCGCTGCGCGCCCTGCCGCTGGACCGCCCAACGCTGCACGGCCCGCAGACCGCGCGCGTGGTGGGCGTGGCCGATGCCGCGCTCAGCCCCAACCGCGAACACCAGGTGCGCATCCAGTTCGGCTGGCAGCGCGGCACCAAGCCCAACCCGGGCGGCCTGAACGACACCGGCAGCGCGCAGCCCGGCCATGCCCCCGGCGACCACACCAGCGGCAGCTGGGTGTCGGCGGCCGAATGGGTGGCCGGCCCCAACTGGGGCACCGCCTTCCTGCCGCGCGTGGGCGCCGAGGTGCTGGTGGAGTTCCTGCACGGGGATATCGACCAGCCGCGCATCACCGGCCAGCTGTACAACGGCGAAGTCGCCCCGCCCTTCGGCGGCGGCATCGACGAGAACGCCCGCCATCCCGGCGTGCTCAGCGGCCTGCACACCCAGGCCCATGACGGCAGCGGCACCCAGCAGTGGGTGATCGACGACACGCCCGGCCAGCTGCGCACGCGCCTGCACAGCTCGCTGGCCGACAGCCGGCTGGAGCTGGGCTACCTCATCGCCCACCAGGACACCGCCCGCGGCGCCCTGCGCGGCGAAGGCTTCGAGCTGGCCACCCAGGGCTGGGGCAACGTGCACGCCGGCGAAGGCCTGCTGCTGTCGGCCAGCCTGCAGCA
>NZ_JASGBW010000071.1:0-1255 GCF_030053215.1 Stenotrophomonas sp. PFBMAA-4
TGATCTGGCTCCCCGTCAGCGGACGCCAAGAAGCGATACTTTGATCGCACTTGGAGGTTCCCTATGTCCCGTATTACCCGCCGTAGCTATACCGATGAGTTCAAGCACCAGGCCGTGGAGCTGGCCGAATCGCTTGGCCCAGCCGCAGCGGCCCGTCAGTTGGAAATGTCGGTCAAGACGCTGGCAAATTGGATTGACGCGGTCCGTGCTGGGCGCTCGTTGACGTCTGAGGCTCGCAGGCCAGCCACCGACCTGGAAAGCGAGATCAGCCGCCTTCGGGCCGAGAACGCCAATCTGAAGATGGAGCGGGAAATCCTAAAAAAAGCGGCGGCGTTCTTTGCCAAAGAGTCCAAGTGAGGTACGCCTTCGTCGCCCGTCATAGGACTCGTTACCCGACCCGGGTGCTGTGTCGTGTTCTCGGCGTATCGGTCTCTGGTTTCCATGATTACCTGCACCGACAGTCCGCCCGAACCGATGATGCCGACGCCGTTCTTCGTGCAGAGCTCCGAGCCATCCATGCGGCCAGCAATCGCAATTACGGCCGGCATCGGCTGGTCAGGGCCCTGCGCGCCCGAAATCACCCTGTCGGCCACAAGCGGGTGGCACGGTTGATGGCCGAGGAGCGCATCCAGGGCAAGATCAAGGGACGCTTCCGGCGCAAAACCTCTGCCGCAGGTTCGGCCCAGCTCGCCCCGAACCTACTGGATCGGCAATTCACTCCCGGTACGGGTCCGTCGGCGTGGGTCGGCGATATCACCTATGTGGCTACCCGTCAGGGCTGGCTGCATCTGGCCGTGGTCATCAGCGTCCAGACCCGGCAGGTGCTGGGCTACAGCGTCTCCGAACGCATGACCGAGGACGTAGTACTGAAAGCCTTTGCCAATGCCTGGGCTCTTCATCCCCAGCCGCCCGGCCTGATCTTCCATTCGGATCGAGGCGGGCAGTACTGGGGCAACGAGTATCGCCAGCTCCTGGAGTCCTGCAAGGTGGTCCAAAGCATGAGCCGCCCGGGTAACTGCTGGGATAACGCGGTGGCCGAGAGCTTTTTTGCCACGCTCAAGGCAGAAGAGGCGGCTGATCCATACGTGAGCCGGGAGCAGGCCAGCCAGTCCATTGCGGCCTACATCCACGGTTTCTACAATCCCGCCCGGCTACACTCGGCGCTGGGCTATCAGTCGCCCAACACCTATGCCAGGCAGCTCAAGGCTGCCGCCTGAAACGGCTTCATGGCGTCCGTTTTCAGGGAGCCAGATCA
>NZ_JASGBW010000072.1:0-1240 GCF_030053215.1 Stenotrophomonas sp. PFBMAA-4
AATACGTCCATGTAGCAACTGTGTTGCCGGAGGGGCGCCAGCCCTTCCGGCAGACGGACACGGTAGTGCCGGCCGCTGGCCGGCAGCCTCTTGATGTGCGCCCCGGGCGGGCTTCAGGCGGGGATCGATTCGCCTTGGGCGTCCCGCACGCGGGCGTTGAGGATCACCAGCATCTTCCGCATCACCGCCACGATAGCCACTTTGCCTTCCTTGCCGCGGGCTCGCAGCGACTGGTAAAAGTCGCGCAGTCGAGGCTCATGCCGCATGGCCGACATGCTGGCCATGTAAAGCACTTGGCGGATCTCCGCCCTGCCACCATGGATGCTTCGTCTGCCCCGCATGGTGCCGCTGTCGTTGGACATGGGTGCCACACCGACCAGGCTGGCGATGGCCTTGCCACTGATTTTCCCCAGTTCGGGAAGATAGCTGGCCAGTACTGCCTGTAGGCCCGGACCCACGCCTTTCATCGACTTCAGGACAGCCAGTTGAGGCTGTTGGGCAACCTGCTCGGCAATCTGCTTCCCCAGCCGTTCAACCAGCGTCTGCAGGCGGGTGATGTTTGTCTGTAGCAGCCGGTGCAGATCACGATCAGCGACCATTTCCTGCTGCTGCCGCGCGATGCTCAGCGCGTGCATCGCCTGCCGACGAGCGCGCACGAATTCCCGCATTTTCTGCTGCCAAGGCTCAAGCGGTTGATAGGCCGGCAGCTTCACCAAGATGGCCATCCGAGCCAGCGCAAAGGCATCCAACCGGTCGGTCTTGGCCATCTGGCCCATTCCCTGGGCCAGCCTGCGGGCCCGCAGGGCATTGGCACGGACCGCTGGATGGCCTGCCGTATGCAGAAAATCCAACACCGGCTGCTCGTAGCCGCCGGTGGCTTCCAGCACGATCTGGCTGGTCGGACGCTTCTTCAGCCAAGCATCCAATTCAGAAAAGCCGGCGCGGTTATTGCTGACCTGCAGGGTCTCTCCGTCCGTCGTGCCGATATCCAGCTGGCGCTTGCTGACATCAATCCCGATCCCGTTCATCACCGGACTCCGTATAGTCTGGAAGAGTCGAGAGCTCCCCCGCTAGCCCAGTCTTATCACTGCGAGTGTCAGCTCCAGCAACTGTTCGGGCGGATCAAGGGAGATTCCGGCGTGGGCGCCAAGCTACAAGGCGATCGTCGAGATCCAGGCTCATACGGCGGCCCACGCCGGCTCTCGACACCTACGCTGCCAGATTCCAATCAGATAAGGCT
>NZ_JASGBW010000073.1:0-1225 GCF_030053215.1 Stenotrophomonas sp. PFBMAA-4
CTGTGGTGGTCAACCATTTCTGGACACTCTCAAGGGGTGTTCAGGCTGCCTGCGCTTCGTGGAGCGCAGGCGGGACCAGGCCGTTGGCGGTATGCAGCCTACGGTGGTTGTACCAGTCCACGAACTGCTCGATGTCCGCCACCGCTTCCTGTCGTGACGGGTATTTGGAATAGAGCCATTCTCCTTTGAGGGTGGCAAAAACCCGTTCCACCACGGCGTTGTCCCAGCAATTTCCCTTACGACTCATGCTCTGGGTGATCCCGTTGTCACGCAGGATTTCTGCCATGGCATGACTGGTGTACTGACGCCCCTGGTCGGAGTGAAACAGCAGTCCGCCCCCAGGGCGACGCTGTCTCAGCGCCCCCTGCAGCGCCCTGACTGCCAGCCACGCGCCCGCTTCATGAGAGTGGGCCCAGCCAACGACCCGGCGGGAAAACAGGTCCACAACGATGGCCAGATAGAGCCACCCTTGTTGGGTTGGGATGTAGGTGATATCGCCAGCCCATACCCGATTGGGCACTTCCGGATTGAACTGCCTGTCCAGGACGTTGGGGACCGTCAGGGCCTGCGGCCCAAGACTCTGGTACTTGTGCCGCCGGTGCTGCCGAGCTCTTACGCCAGCTCTTCGCATCAGGGTCCGGGCACGGTGACGCCCAACCTCCAAGCCCCTGTTGGACAGCTCCCTGACCATTCTCCGAGAGCCATAGCTGCCACGGTTGGATTCGTGAATGCGGCGCACCAGATCAACCTGATCGAGTAGCTCTTGGTCGATCTGAGGTTCCCGGCGCAGCCACGCGTAGTAGCTGCTGCGGGGATAGTCCATCAATTGGCACACCAGCCGGATTGGCGCAGCCTTCCCCAATTCTTCGATCACTTGTTCCGGTGATCGTTGTCCCGAATGAAGAAGGCGATGGATTTTTTTAGAAGGTCGCGTTCCTCCTTGAGCCTGCGATTCTGGGCTTCCAGCTCGGCAATCCGGGTCTGGGGATCTACCAGCGGAGCTTGGCCCTGCGGCTCATGCTTCCGGCGCCATTGCTCGATCCAGCGACGCAGCGCTGTTGGCCCAACGTCCATCAGTTGGCAGACGTCCCTGACTGTCTGCCCTTCTACAACGACGAGGCGAACAGCCTCGTCTCTCATGCCCTGCGTGATCTGTTTTGCCATGGGTTATCTCGATCCTCGAAATTGATCCTATCGAGTGTCCAAGTTGATTAGACCACCACAA
>NZ_JASGBW010000074.1:0-1219 GCF_030053215.1 Stenotrophomonas sp. PFBMAA-4
GGCTTGTATGTTCCCCCCGGCTCCTACGAGGTATGTAGGAGCCAGGGTGGAGGGACCGACAAGCATGGATCTGCGGATAGCCGCCGACAGACGAGCCGAGCGATCCCCATCCCGCACACGAACGTCGATAAAGGATCGTACGGCCCCCAAAAGGGGATCGTCGATGTAGGCAAGCTAACGTCGGTGCGGTACCACCCCAGCCCCTTAAAGATAGCTGGGAGTAGTGCAAATGTCCGATTCTCTTGTGATTGGTCTTGATGTGGACTCCAAGGAGCTCGTGCCGGCGGTGGCTGACTGCAAAGCCGGCGACCGGATCCCCAATACTCGCGCCGGCATAGCCAAATGGCTCAAGACCCTTCCTCCGCGGTGTCGGATTGGCATGGAAGCGACCGGTAAGCACCACGAGCTGGTGGCGCGTATGGCCGGTCAGGCGGGTCACGTGGTCTACGTAATCAATCCTCGGTTGATCAAGAATTACGCCAAGGCAACCGGCGCACGCGGCAAGACCGATGCGATGGACGCCCAGGTCATCGCCCGGTACGTGAAAAAAGAGAGTGATCGTCTGCGTGAATACGTACCACGCAGCGACGAACAGCAGCAGATGCACGATCTGCTGCGCAAGCGCCAAACTCTGGTGGAGACCCGGGCGCGCCTGGAGCAGTCCTTCGATGCCACCAAAAGCGACCCGCGCGAGCTGGCAGATATCTTCAGGGCACTGACCAGCACGCTGTCGGCGCTGGAAAGGGATCTACAGCGCCTGGGCCGTGACGGTGAACAAGGCCCGCTCTACAAGCGCCTGCTGACCATCCCGGGGATCGGCCCAGCCGTCGCCGCGCACCTGATCTACTACATGACGCGCTGGCCGCTGGCCAACGCAAATGCCTGGATCGCCTGCACCGGCCTGGACCCCCGCCCCAACGAATCTGGTGGCAGAACCGGACGGCGTCGACTATCCAAACAGGGCGCACCGGTACTGCGCCAGATGCTGTACATGGCCGCGATGGGCCTGAAGCGGTGTCGGAACGGGCAGCCGCTATACGACGAGCTGTCAGGGCGCGGCCACTCCAGCACGGCCGTATTCAACATCCTGGCCAGAAAACTGGCCAGGATTGCGTGGGGTGTATTCAAGAGCGGCAAGGATTTCGACCCAGCCATGTTGAAAGTGGGTCAAGCCTGCTTCCAGCAGGCTTGACCACGAACATAGGATCTCGGCTCTACA
>NZ_JASGBW010000075.1:0-600 GCF_030053215.1 Stenotrophomonas sp. PFBMAA-4
ACGTGGAACCCCTGCCTGGCCACGATGGCGCGGCGGATGCGCGCGGCGATGGCCGCCACCAAGGGGTTGCTGGCCGCTGACTTCACGCCCTGCTTCCGCGTGACCATGTTCTGGACCACGCCGGCCTTTCCAAGAGGACCACTCATGCCCACGCCCTTGTCGACGTAGCCTGCCTTTTTCTTCTCGGCCTCGGTCATTTCCCGGCGCTCGCCCCCCTTGATCGCGGTCTCCACCGCACTTCCTGGCCCGGCATCGGACCATCCGCAGTCGGAAATCAGGAACTGCGTCTCCAGGTAGACGAAGGCACTGGCCGAGGCGATGCAGTTGACCATCGCATCAAGGATGGAATGCATCGGCTGGTCGCGCTCCCAGTAGGGCTGCAGGCAACTGGCATCATCCAGCTTCAGGCCGAGCTCATTGCACCCCTTCTTCTCCAGGGCATGCAGTGCCGTACCCGAAGATCGCACGATCTGCACGCTGACATTCCCGGCCTTGCCCGGTCGGGTCAGGTCGCCAAAGAGTTCCTGCATGCCGCCCATGGACTGCAGCCACTGATCACTCAAGGGCGTCAGTTCCATCCCGCGCGCCAGCGTGGTCTGC
>NZ_JASGBW010000076.1:0-487 GCF_030053215.1 Stenotrophomonas sp. PFBMAA-4
TTGATCTGGTTGTGCTGCGCATCCTGCTGGCCACGGCCGTTGTAGACCGCACCGACCACCACCGGGCGATCGATGTCGCCCTCCAGGAACGCCACCAGCACTTCCTGCCCGCGCCGTGGCAGCACCACGCCGCCCCAGTTGTCACCGGCCCACGGGGTCATCACCCGCACCCAGGTCCAGGCGCCGCCGTTGGCCGGGGCGTTGTCGTCGCCACCGGGGTGGGCCAAACCGTTGCTGGCGTTGCCGCCGCGCTGCCAGGGGAACTGCACCTTGATGCGGTGATCGCGGTCGGACAGCAGCGGGTCGCCATCGCTGACCACGATCGCGCTGAGCGTGCCGGTGATCGTCGGCCGCGGATGCAGGTGCGCGCCGTGGCCATCCTCGGTCTGCGGGCGATAGACCACCTCAGCCGGAATGGCCACGAAGCGGTTGTCGTAGAACGCGGTGGACACCTCGCCGGGGGCATCGCCATAGGCCAGCCCGGACA
>NZ_JASGBW010000077.1:0-467 GCF_030053215.1 Stenotrophomonas sp. PFBMAA-4
ACCTTGAACTCGCCCGGGCAGCTGAACGTGATGTTCCCGCCTTCCAGCGTGATCGCACTGCTGCCGGCCTGCAGCACCACCTTGGTCTGCGCCAGCACGTCGATGCGATCGTCGGTGGCGGTGATGGTCAATGCCTGGTCGCTCAGCAGCTCCAGCTCGCCATCGTTGGCCTGCAGGCTGACCGGCCCCTGCGCGGCAATCACCCGCAGTGGGCCGCTCTGCGCGAACAGCGAAACATGCTCGCCGGAAACGGTGGCGATGGTCTCGCCGGCGCTGACGTGCAGATCCTGCTGTACGGTCATCTGCAGGTTCTGCCCGGCATAGGCCACGGCGCTGGCCGGTGTGGTCCAGGCCACATGGTGCGGGGCTTCGGCCAGCAGCAGCGGTTTGCCCAGCCGTTCCACCGGCTGCTCGCCGGGGCTGCGGCCATCGCTGCCGGGCTTCATCGCGTTCTGCCCGTTCACGTC
>NZ_JASGBW010000078.1:0-453 GCF_030053215.1 Stenotrophomonas sp. PFBMAA-4
CCAGTACCAGGAAAGCGACCTGGCCTTCATCCAGCGCCTGCTGGCCGAAGAAGGCATCTATTACTGGTTCGAGCATGCCGGCGAGCCCGGCGGCGCGGACTTCGGCACGCACACGCTGGTGCTGGCCGACCACAGCCACGACACCGCCGAGCTGGGCGTGGTGCGTTTCCACCGCCGCGACGAGAGTGAGCGCAGCGACAGCGTGCAGCAATGGTCCACCGCCAACCGCTGGCGGCCGGGCAAGGTCGAGCGCGCCACCTGGGATTACCGCACCCTGGAGCGCCGCCAGGCCAGTGCCGAGGCCGGGCAGGGCAACGACCTGGGCATCATCGACCGTGATACCTGCGGTCCTTACGGCTGGCAGGACAATGCCCGCGGCCAGCGCCGCGCACAGCAGCACCTGGATGCACTGCGCGTGCGCGCGCAGACCATCGACGGTGCCGGCCAGTGGCG
>NZ_JASGBW010000079.1:0-400 GCF_030053215.1 Stenotrophomonas sp. PFBMAA-4
TGGATCTACTGGTTTGGTGGGTGCGGACCGTTGGTCCGCACAGATGAGCCCATCCACGCATGGCGTGGATCTACTGGCTGGGTGGGTGCGGACCGTTGGTCCGCACTGATGAGCCCATCCACGCATGGCGTGGATCTACTGGTTTGGTGGGTGCGGACCGTTGGTCCGCACTGATGAGCCCATCCACGCATGGCGTGGATCTACTGGTCTGGTGGGTGCGGACCGTTGGTCCGCACTGATGAACCCATCCACGCATGGCGTGGATCTACTGGTTGGGTGGGTGCGGACCGTTGGTCCGCACAGATGAGCCCATCCACGCATGGCGTGGATCTACTGGTTGGCTGGGTGCGGACCGTTGGTCCGCACTGATGAACCCATCCACGCATGGCGTGGATCTACT
>NZ_JASGBW010000007.1:0-147524 GCF_030053215.1 Stenotrophomonas sp. PFBMAA-4
TGGCGTGGATCTACCGCTCTGGTAGGTGCCGACCGTTGGTCGGCACGATCCCTCCGTGGTGGGTAGAGCCGGCCGCTGGCCGGCTGCGCCTTTCTGCTTTCTGTAGAGCCGAGCCATGCTCGGCTGCGTTCCGCACTTCAAAAGCCAGCCGACCAGCAGTCGGCTCTACCACTCGGTGCCCGGCCACCCGTCGGCATCCATCCACGCATGGCGTGGATCTACCGCTCTGGTAGGTGCCGACCGTTGGTCGGCACGATCCCTCCGTGGTGGGTAGAGCCGGCCGCTCGCCGGCTGCGCCTTTCTGCTTTGCGCCTTCTGTAGAGCCGAGCCAAGCTCGGCTGCGTTCCACACAGTCGAGCATGGCTCGACTCTACAAAAGCACCGTTACGAAGAAGGGCGGCCTCGTGGCCGCCCTCCAGAAGCAAGCCGACTGACAGTCGGCTCTACCATCAGCCAGCCGACCAACCGTCGGCGCTATCGTCGGCTTTACCGCTCGGTGGCCGACTCGACCACCATGTCCAGCACGTAGGCCTGCGAGGGGGCGTCGGCCGGCGGGTTCTTCACCGCGAAGCGCTTCACGCGCACCACGTTGCGCACGCCGTCTTCGTGGGTATAGCCCTCGATGGTGCCGTAGAAGTTCTCGAACTTGCCGGGCTCGCCCTGCTTCAGGCCCTTGTCGTCGAACTTCACTTCACGCACCTGCAGGCACTGGTAGTCCGGAATCAGCGGGTGCGAGCACTTCTCGGTCTTCGCGGCCACTTCCAGGAACACGGTTTCGCCCGGGCCACCGAAGCGGGTTTCGGCGGTGGGTTCCGGCGCGAACACCAGCACGTCGCCCTTGGCGGTGGTCAGGGTCAGCGTGCCGTCGGCATCCTGCGCGGTCTTCAACTCGCCCTGCAGGCGGCTGGAGACCGCTTCGTCCAGCGCCATCAGCGCCTTGTCGGTGCAGGCCATCATGGTCGATGCCATCGCGCCCACCTTCAGCGTGCCGTTCTCCAGCGTGTAGCCACCGCCCAGGCGGTTGCAGGTGTTGCTCACCGACAGGCGGCCGTCGGCGAAGTCCAGGGTGACCGGCTTGTCATCGCGGGCAAACAGCGCATCAATGCGCTTGCCGTCGGCCGCGGTGGCCTGCTTCAGCAACCAGTGCTGGCTCTGCAGGCGCTGCGCATCCAGATGCGCCAGCGTCTGCTGGTCCGCCGCCCTGGTCGCGGCCGGAGCCACGTCGTCGCCGCCGGTGCCGGCGGGGGCAGGGGTCTGGCTGCACGCGGCCAGCAGGGCCAGCGGGAGGAGCAGGGTGAGCTTGCGGTTCATGGTGATGAGTCTCCTTGAGGAACCAGGGAAAACGGACCGGCGCCGGCGATGGGGTTGCCCGGCGCCGGCGCTGTTCAGCTACCGGCAGGCAACCAGAGCAGCAGTGCAGCGCCCAGGGCGATGCGGTAGACGGCGAACGCGGTGAATCTGTGCGACTTGATGTAGCCCATCAGCCACTTCACTACGACGAAGCCGGTGATGGCGGCGGCAACGAAGGCCACGCCGACGTCGGTCCAGTTCTCGCTGGCCAGGTTTCCTTCCTTGGCCAGTTCCAGGAAGGTGTAGGCACTGGCGGCGAACATGGTGGGAATACCCAGCAGGAACACGAACTCGGCGGCCGCCGCGCGGCGGCTCAGGCCCAGCAGCATGGCCAGGAAGATCGCCGAGGCCGAACGCGAGGTACCCGGGAACACGCCGGCCACCACCTGCGCCAGGCCCACGCCGATCGCCACGGTCCAGGTCACCTGGTCACGGTCGGGCAGGCGGGCGGTATAGGCCTCCACCAGCAGCATCCAGACGCCGCCGATGATCAGCGCCCAGGCCACCGGGCCCACGGTCTCCGGCAGCGACCAGCCGGCCTTGCGCACCACCAGGCCGACCACTGCGGTCACCAGGAACGCCGCGCCCAGCTTGAACACGTACTCGCGGTTCTCGCGCTGGCCGAAGCCGGTGGCCAGCTGCAGCAGGCGCTGGCGGAACACCAGCACCACGGCCAGGATCGCGCCGGCCTGGATGATGATGTTGAAGAAGTCCGAGCGCGCGCCCAGCCAGTGCTGGGCGATCAGCAGGTGGCCGGTGCTGGAGATCGGCAGGAATTCGGTGAGGCCTTCGAGGATGCCCAGCAACAGGGCGGAGAGCAGATCGGACATGGGTGGAATGGGCGCCGGCAGCGGAAGGAAGAAGGTCGAGAGGATAGACGATCCCTGCCGCACCAAACGGGTGCGCTGGGGCGTGCATGCACCCCTTTGGTGCGCACTGGCCCGCACCGCGCCGGGGCGTGCTGTTTGAAATCAACAACTTGCGGGCGCGGAAAAGTTGGCACGGTCATTGCTCCACCTCAGTAGGCATTCATCCCCATCCGAGGTCGTACCGATGTCCGTGGAAACCGTTGAGAAGCTGATCAAGGACAACCAGATCGAGTTCGTCGATCTGCGTTTCGTGGATATGCGTGGCGTCGAACAGCACGTCACCTTCCCGGTCAGCATCATCGAACCGTCGCTGTTCGAAGAAGGCAAGATGTTCGACGGCAGCTCCATCGCCGGCTGGAAGGGCATCAACGAATCGGACATGGTCCTGCTGCCGGACCCGGCCAGCGCCTATGTCGATCCGTTCTACGCCGATCCGACCATCGTGATCAGCTGCGACATCCTCGACCCGGCCACCATGCAGCCGTACGGCCGCTGCCCGCGCGGCATCGCCAAGCGCGCCGAGGCCTACCTGAAGTCCTCCGGCATCGCCGAAACCGCGTTCTTCGGCCCGGAGCCGGAATTCTTCATCTTCGATTCGGTCCGTTTCGCCAATGAAATGGGCAACACCTTCTTCAAGGTCGACTCGGAAGAAGCGGCCTGGAACAGCGGCGCCAAGTACGACGGCGCCAACAGCGGCTACCGTCCCGGCGTGAAGGGCGGTTACTTCCCCGTTCCGCCGACCGACACCCTGCACGACCTGCGCGCTGAAATGTGCAAGACGCTGGAACAGGTCGGCATCGAAGTGGAAGTGCAGCACCACGAAGTGGCCACTGCCGGCCAGTGCGAGATCGGCACCAAGTTCAGCACCCTGGTGCAGAAGGCCGACGAACTGCTGCGCATGAAGTACGTCATCAAGAACGTGGCCCACCGCAACGGCAAGACCGTCACCTTCATGCCCAAGCCGATCGTCGGCGACAACGGCAGCGGCATGCACGTGCACCAGTCGCTGTCCAAGGGCGGCACCAACCTGTTCTCCGGCGACGGCTACGGCGGCCTGAGCCAGCTGGCGCTGTGGTACATCGGCGGCATCTTCAAGCACGCCAAGGCCATCAACGCCTTCGCCAACTCGGGCACCAACAGCTACAAGCGCCTGGTGCCGGGCTTCGAAGCCCCGGTGATGCTGGCCTACTCGGCCCGCAACCGTTCGGCCTCGTGCCGCATTCCGTGGGTGTCCAACCCGAAGGCGCGCCGCATCGAAATGCGCTTCCCCGATCCGATCCAGTCGGGCTACCTGACCTTCACCGCGCTGATGATGGCCGGCCTGGACGGCATCAAGAACCAGATCGACCCGGGCGCACCGAGCGACAAGGACCTGTACGACCTGCCGCCGGAAGAAGAGAAGCTGATCCCGCAGGTCTGCTCCTCGCTGGACCAGGCCCTGGAAGCGCTGGACAAGGACCGCGAGTTCCTCAAGGCCGGCGGCGTGATGAGCGATGACTTCATCGACGGCTACATCGCGCTGAAGATGCAGGAAGTGACCAAGTTCCGCGCGGCCACCCACCCGCTGGAATACCAGCTGTACTACGCCAACTGATCGGGCGGCGATGGCGGTGGGACCTCCCTCCCACCCGCCGCCATCGCCTCCGTTCGTCGCGGCTGGGGAGCCGCATGGCGGGCCCAGGCCCGTCGTGGTAGAGCGGACCGTTGGTCCGCTGCAACAGGGGCAAGAGAGACCGGATACGCGACATGGGCCGCCCTCCCTCCCGCGTCGGTCGTGCAAGGAGAGAGGCACGGCCGTCCCGGCCCATTGCGTGTCCGGTGCAACAGCCATGGCCATCACCACGATGGCCCATGGTTGCCTGATGCCATCGCGCCGCTGCGCGGTGGCCCCATCCACCATCGGGACATGCGCATGAAACTGATCTCCGCCATCATCCGGCCGTTCAAGCTCGACGAGGTCCGCGAGGCCCTCTCCGACGCGGGCGTGTCGGGCATCACCGTGACCGAAGTGAAAGGTTTCGGTCGCCAGAAGGGCCACACCGAGCTGTATCGCGGTGCCGAGTACGTCGTCGATTTCCTGCCCAAGATCAAGATCGAAACCGTGGTGACCGACGAGCGTGCCGACGCGGTGATCGAAGCGATCCAGTCGTCTGCAGGCACCGGCAAGATCGGCGACGGCAAGATCTTCGTCACTGCCGTCGAGCAGGTCATCCGCATCCGCACCGGCGAAATCGGTGCCGACGCGCTGTAACCCCTTCCGGAGACTCCCCCAATGAAGATGCGCCTTCTCACCGGGTGGCAAGCCCGGTTCCATCTCGTGTGCCTGTTGATGCTGCTCAGCGCGCTCGCCGCCGGTGCGTGGCCGGGCACTGCCCACGCCCAGGCCGAGGTTTCACCGCTGCCCAGCGAAACCGTCGCGGTCGAGCCGCTGCAGGCCCCGGTTGCCGCCGCGCCCGCCGCCGCTGAAGCCGCCGCCCCTGCCTTCGACCATGGCGACGTGGCCTGGATGCTCACCTCCACCCTGCTGGTGCTGCTGATGGTGGTGCCCGGCCTGGCCCTGTTCTACGGCGGCCTGGTGCGTTCGAAGAACGTGCTGTCGGTGCTCAGCCAGATCCTGGTGGTGTTCTCGCTGGTGCTGCTGCTGTGGGTGTCCTACGGCTACAGCGCGGTGTTCAGCGCCGGCAATCCGTTCTTCGGTTCGTTCACCGAGTTCGCCTTCCTGAAGGGCTTCACCCCCGATTCGGTCGGCAACACGCCCATCAAGGGCCTGCCGGATTACCTGTTCGTTGCGTTCCAGTCGACCTTCGCCGGCATCACCACCGCGCTGATCGTCGGCGCCTTCGCCGAACGCATCAAGTTCCGCGCGGTGCTGCTGTTCTCGGCGCTGTGGTTCACCCTCAGCTACATCCCGATGGCACACATCGTCTGGGGTGGCGGCTACCTGGGTGAGATGGGCGCGATCGATTTCGCCGGTGGCACCGTGGTGCACATCAACGCGGGCGTGGCCGGCCTGGTCGGTGCCTGGTTCCTGGGCAAGCGCCTGGGCTATGGCCAGACCGCGCTGAAGCCGCACAACGTGCCGTTCACCTACATCGGCGCGATGCTGCTGTGGGTGGGCTGGTTCGGCTTCAACGCCGGCTCGGCCGCAGCGGCCGACACCGTTGCCTCGCTGGCCTTCCTCAACACCGTGCTGGCCACTGCCGCAGCGGTGCTGGGCTGGACCCTCACCGAAGCGATCACCAAGGGCAAGCCGTCGGCCCTGGGTGCCGCCTCGGGTGCGGTGGCCGGCCTGGTCGGCATCACCCCGGCCTGCGGCACCGTGGGCCCGCTGGGTGCCATCATCATTGGCTTCGTCGCCGGTGTGGTCTGCGTGTGGGGTGTCACTGGCCTGAAGCGCCTGCTGAAGGTGGACGACACCGCCGACGTGTTCGGCGTGCACGGCGTCGGCGGCATCGTCGGTGCCATCCTCACCGGTGTGTTCAGCGCGCAGTCGCTGGGCGGCACCAAGGCTGATCTGGATATCGGCCATCAGGTGTGGGTGCAGGTGGTCAGCGTCGGCCTCACCGTGGTGTGGTCGGCGGTGGTGACGGCGGCCATCCTGCTGCTGGTGAAGGTGGTGGTGGGCCTGCGCGTGACCGAAGAGGCCGAGCGTACCGGCCTGGATGTCACCTCGCACGGCGAATCGGCCTACGAGGCCTGAGGTAACAGCGGGCAGCCTTCTGCCCTGGTGGCTGCCATGAGCCCTGGTGGGTGCCGACCGTTGGTCGGCACTCCCCTCGGCCCTCTGTTCTGGTGGGTGCCATGAGTTCCGGTGGGTGCCGACCGTTGGTCGGCACTGCAGCCCTCCAGCCACGCATGGCGTGGCTCTACTGCATCCTTCATGGCCGGCACCGCCCTCCGCCATGGTGGGTACCGACCGTTGGTCGGTACCGCGGCATGCATCCTCGCGCCTGATCGCGCACAATCGGGCACATGCACCCGATCCGCACGTCCCTGATGCTCTCGGCCTGCCTGCTGCTGGCTGCCTGTGCTTCCACCCCCCAGGCGCCGCGCAATCCGCTGGCCACCTGGGTTCCGTCGCCGAACCAGAACGCACGCGATCCGGTGGTCATCGTCATCCACCACACCGAACAGGATTCGGTGCAGCAGAGCCTGCACACGCTGCGCACCGCCAACAGTGGCGGCCGGGTCAGCGCGCACTACCTCATCGGTGCCGACGGCCACCGCTACCAGCTGGTCAGCGACGAGCGCCGCGCCTGGCATGCCGGCGCCGGCCGCTGGGGCACCATCACCGATCTCAACTCGGCTTCCATCGGCATCGAGCTGGACAACAACGGCAGCACGCCGTTCCCGCCCGCGCAGATCGCCTCGCTGATCCTGCTGCTGCGTGACCTCACCGAGCGCCTGAACATCCCGCCGCGGCAGGTGATCGGCCACGCCGATCTGGCGCCGACGCGCAAGGCCGATCCCAGCCGCTTCTTCCCGTGGCAGCAGTTGGCGCAGGCCGGTTTCGGCGTGTGGCCGCGCGCCAGCGATGGCCCCGCACCGGAAGGTTTCGACGCCTGGAACGCGATGGCCCGCTTCGGCTACCCGCTGGAGGATCGCGAGGCGGCCGTCGCGGCGTTCCATCGCCGCTTCCGCGGCAGCGACGACCTGCCGAAGACACTGGACGCCGAAGACGCACGCATCCTGCATTCGTTGCTGCTGCAGACGCCGTAGCCGGTAGCGCCGGGCCATGCCCGGCGAGCGCGCAGCGCGGGATCCGCTTTCCACCGGGCATGGCCCGGCGCTGCCAAAGGTTGCCCCGCCACCATCGGCCCCACTACATTGCGACGATGATCACTGTTCCGTCGTCGCCGCGCGCGCTCCTCACCCTCCTGGCCGTTGCCCTGCTGGCCGGCTGCGCCACCACCGGCACCCGCCCCGATGCAAAAGCCACGGCCAAACCCGCTGCTGCCACCTACGCCAAGGTGGACTGGAAGGCGCTGCCGGCGGTTTCCGATACCGACCTGCTGGCCGGCTTCAGTGCCTGGCGCAGCAGCTGCACGCGGCTGAAGAACGATGCGGTCTGGGCCGGGCCCTGCGCGACCGCGGCTACGGTGTCCGACCAGGACCCGGCGGCGATCCGCCAGTTCCTGCAGCGCGACCTCGAGGTGTACGCACTGCGCGCCGGTGGCCATCAGGCTGATGGCCTGATCACCGGCTACTACGAACCCATCTATCCCGGCAGCCTCACCCGCACGGCCACCGCGACGGTGCCGGTGTACGGCACGCCCGATGACCTGGTGGTGGTGCAGCTGGACAGCCTCTACCCCGAGCTGAAGGGCAAGCGCCTGCGCGGCCGCCTCGACGGCAAGGTGCTCAAGCCGTACGACGACGCCGGCACCATCGCCAGCAAGGGTTCCAAAGCGCCCGTGCTGGCCTGGCTGACCGACCCGATGGACCTGCAGCTGCTGCAGATCCAGGGCTCGGGCCGCGTGCGCCTGGCCGATGGCACCCAGGTGCGGCTGGCCTATGCCGAGCAGAACGGCCACCCCTACCGCGCCATCGGCCGCTGGCTGGTGGACCAGGGCGAGCTGAAGAAGGAAGACGTCACCATGGACGCGATCCGCGCCTGGGCGAAGGCGCACCCTGCGCGCGTGCCGGAGCTGCTGCGCAGCAATCCCAGCTACGTGTTCTTCGTGCGCAGCGCCGACAGCCCGGAAGGCCCGCGTGGTTCGCTGAACGTGCCGCTCACCGCCGGCTACAGCGTGGCCGTGGACCGCAGCGTGGTGCCGCTGGGCAGCCTGCTGTGGCTGTCCACCACGCGCCCGGACGGCAGCCCGGTGGTGCGCCCGGTGGCCGCGCAGGACACCGGCGGTGCCATCGCTGGCGAAGTGCGCGCCGACCTGTACTGGGGCAGTGGCGACGCCGCCGGCAAGCTGGCCGGTGACATGAAGCAGAAGGGCAACCTCTGGATGCTGTGGCCGAAGGGCACCTCCCTGCCGAACTGAACCAGAAGGGGTCGGATCACTTTACAGAGGAAAGGGCTCTGACCCCGGATGCCTGATAATGGCGCCATTCCGAACTCTCCGGCCGCCGCTGCGGCCAGGACCCCTGCAATGAAGAACGTCAAAAGCAACAACGCGAAGAAGTACTACAAGCACTGGGCCGAATCGGGCCTGGGCAAGGGCAACGTGCTGATGGAAGCCCGCGGCGAGAAGATCGTGCGCCAGGTGGAGATCTACGGCACCAAGCTGGTCTGGGCCGACGAGCACGGCCAGAGCGACGACCGTTTCCTGCTGGCCGACCAGCCGGTGTCGTTCCTGGATTTCGACGAGGACGACGAAATCTCCGCGCGCGAGTTTGAAAGCGCCTGGAAGAAGGCCAGGGAAGCCACCGGCTACCCGGTGTAAGCCGCCGCTCCACCCCGCTTTTGTAGAGTCGAGCTTGCTCGACTGCTTCACCTCGTAGAGTCGAGCTTGCTCGACTGCTCCCGGCAACGGCAGTCGAGCAAGCTCGACTCTACGGGTCTCGTGCGTGAAATGTTATATGATTACATTTCATCCGCGCCCTTCCATCCCCATGAAGACCTCCACGCTGGTGGCCGCCCTCGCGACCGCCCCGTTCGCCCCTGAAGCCTTCGCACAGTCCGCCGATGCCGCGCTCACCCTCGGCAAGGTGCAGGTGCACCAGCATGGCGAAGGCCAGTTGAGCGCCCACCAGGTCCTGACCTCGGTGGACGAGCTGGGCGCGGACCAGATCGAAGACCGCAATGTCTCGCACAGCTGGGAGCTGCTGGGGCAGATGCCCGGCATCCAGCTCACCGAAACGCGGCAGGGTGCCGAATCGGGCAAGGTCAGCTTCCGCGCCTTCAACGGCGAGGGCTACCTCAACGCCATCAAGACCCTCATCGACGGCATCCCCAGCAACGTCAACAGCGGCAACCAGCGCTTCATCGACATGCTGTTCCCGCTGGAAATCAGCTACATCGAAGTGGTGCGCGGGACCAACGATCCGCGCTACGGGCTGCACAACATCGGCGGCAACGTGAACTTCGGTACGCGCCAGGGCGGCAACTACACCGATGCGCGGCTGGCCTACGGCAGCTACAACACCCGCGATGCGCAGCTGGCAGTGGGCCGCGAAGCGGATGGCTTCGCGCAGAACTACTTCGTCGGCACCCAGGCCAGCGATGGCTACCGCGACCACGACACCTCGAAGAAGTACTCGCTGGGCGGCAAATGGTTCTACGGCTCGCTGGACGAAGGTCTGCGCGTGGGCCTGACCGCGCGCGCGTACCACCACGAAGCCGACGAACCCGGTTTCATGACCGCTGACGAACTGCACGCGCATCGCCGTGGCAGCGACCTGCGCAACGGCAACGATGGCGATGACCGCGACATGCAGCAGATCGCCGCGCACGTGGACCTGAAGCTGTCCGACGCGCTCACCTTCGGCACGCGGCTGTACTACAACCGCTACGAAGACGACCGCCGCGTGACCTTCAGCGACCTGCCCACCGGCAACCTGCCGCGCCAGCGCCGCGTCTGGGATGAACGCCAGACCGGTCTGCTCAGCACGCTTACGTGGCAGGCCAGCTCCGCGCTTACCGTCGAAGGCGGCCTGAACTACGAGCAGCAGGACAACGGCTATATCCGCGAGCGCTACGCCTACGCCGAACCCACCGATTTCAGCCAGGCACCGGCGCGCGTGCAGAACGACGACCGCCACAGCTTCGATAACTGGGGTGCCTACGTGCAGGCCATCTACCAGCCGGCCGAGGCATGGAAGATCGTGCCGGCCTACCGCGTGGACCGCTTCAGTGGCAGCACGCACCTGATGAACGGCGTCAGCGGCCGCCTGCAGGACTACGGCACCATCGGCCAGCCGAAGCTGAGCGTCATCCACAGCCTGGGCGACACCACCCACGTCTACGCCAACTGGGGCCGCACCTTCCAGGTGCTCACCGGCTCCACCGCACCGGCCTACCTCACGCCGGGGCAGGCGCCGGTGCAGCCGTCCACCAACACCGGCATGGAGCTGGGCCTGAAGTTCCAGCCCTTCCATGGCAGCCAGGCGCGCCTGGCGGTGTGGCAGCAGGACGCGGAAAACGAGGTGTCCAACATGCCGGCCACCGGCACCACGGTCACCCTGGGCAAGACCCGCCGCCGCGGCGTGGATGCGCAGCTGAGCCTGCAGTTGGGCGACGACTGGACGGTGTGGGCCTCGCACGCCTACCAGGAAGCGAAGATCACCCGCGACGACCGCGACGCCGCCCTTTCGCTGCAGGGCAGGGAAGTGGCCGCCACCCCGCGCCACATCAGCAACCTCGGTGTGGACTATCGCGCCAGCGACGCGTTGCGCCTGGGCCTGCAGGCACGCGCGCAGGGCGATTACTACCTGGAAGAGCGCAACGAGGCCGGCAGGTTCGGTGGCTTCGCCGTGCTCGACCTCAGCGCCGCGTACCAGATCACCCCGCGCTGGAGCGTGGACGTGCAGCTGAAGAACGTCACCGGCCGCGAGTACGCCTACGCGTGGTACGACAGCTTCTTCTGGGACAGCGCCCGCCCGATGTTCTCGCCCGCCCCGGGCCGCAGCGTGTTCGTCGGCCTGAACATGAAGCTGTAACCGGAATGGGGTCAGATCCCTTTCCCGACGGAAAGGGATCCGACCCCGGACCCCGCAGCGCAAGGGGTCAGAGCCCTTTCCTGACGGAAAGGGATCCGACCCCGGACCCCGGTTTTGCACTACATTGGTGCAATGTCCGACCCCGCACCCCCGCCATCCCTCGATGCCCTCGGCACGCCGCTGGCCTGGGCCGGGGCCGATGGCCGCATCATCGGCTGCAATCCGGCCTTCGCCCGCTGGCTGGGCGTGAGCGTCCGCCGCCTGATCGGCCAGCCGCTGGCCGCGCTGGAAGTGCAGGGCGAGGCGCTGGCCCATTTCCTGGCCCGTGACGAGCGCGACAGCCTGCGGCTCAACCGCCTGGCGCTGGCCCTGCCAGGCGAGGGCGCACGTTTTGCCGAGGGCTGGATGAGCCGCCGCGACGATGGCGGCTGGCTGCTCGAAGCCCATCCGGTTGACGAGTTTCCCGGGCTCGACCCGACCCAGGCCCTGCCCAGCGCGCTCAGTGCCGCGCTGAAGGGCCTGGCGCACGAGCTGCGCAACCCGCTGGCCGGGTTGAAGGGCGCGGCGCAGCTGCTGGCCCGCCGTGCCGCCCAGCGCGATGCCAGCGAGCGCGAACTGATCGAGCTGATCGGTTCGGAGATCGAGCGCCTCAACGGCCTGCTCGACCAGCTGCTGTCGCCGGCACCGGCCGCGCCGCATGCACCGCTGAACATCCACGCCTCGCTGGAACGCGTGCTGCGCCTGGCCGAAAGCGAGGCTGGCTGGGCCGTGCGCCTGCAGCGCGACTACGACCCCAGCATTCCCGAATTCGATGGCGATGCCGACCGCCTCACCCAGGCGGTGTGGAACCTGGTGCGCAACGCCATCCAGGCCGGCGCCGGGGTCATCACCCTGCGCACGCGCGTCGAGCACGGCGTGCGCATCGCCGAACAGCTGCACACGCTGGCCCTGCGCCTGGAAATCGCCGATGACGGCCGTGGCGTGCCTGAGGAGCTGGCCGAGCACCTGTTCCTGCCGCTGGTCAGTGGCCGCGCCGAAGGCACCGGCCTGGGCCTGGCACTGGCCCAGCAGGTCGCGCGCGAACACCGCGGCACGCTCACCTACCGCTCGCGCCCGGGCCATACCGTGTTCACCCTGCTGCTGCCGATCGGCAACGGCGCCGCCCCGGCCGAGGAGGCCCCGCGCGATGTCTGATTCCCCCACCACCGCGCAGCGCATCTGGGTGGTCGACGATGACCGCGCCGTGCGCTTCGTGCTGTGCACCGCGCTGCGCGAGGCGGGCTACCAGGTCGTCGATTTCGACAGCGCCGCCCCTGCGCTGAAGGCCCTCAACGAAGGCCCGGCGCCGGCGCTGCTGTTCACCGACGTGCGCATGCCTGGCGACGATGGCCTGGTGCTGCTGGACAAGCTGAAGGCCGCGCTGCCGCAGTTGCCGGTGGTGGTGATGTCGGCCTACACCGATGTGGCCAGCACGGCCGGCGCGTTCCGCGGCGGCGCCCACGAATTCCTGTCCAAGCCCTTCGATCTGGATGATGCGGTGGCCCTGGCCCAGCGCGTGCTGCCTGCCGTGGCACCGGCACTGGCCGCGCCCACGCCGGTGGCCGATGCGCCCAGCGACCAGCCACCGCAGCTGGTGGGCGATACGCCGCCGATGCGCGCGCTGTTCCGCGCCATCGGGCGCCTGGCGCAGGCGCCGCTGGCGGTGCTCATCACCGGCGAAACCGGCACCGGCAAGGAACTGGTCGCCAATGCCCTGCACCGCGAATCACCGCGCGCACAGGGACCATTCGTTGCGCTCAACACCGCCGCCATTCCGGCCGAACTGCTGGAAAGCGAACTGTTCGGCCACGAGGCCGGCGCCTTCACCGGTGCGCAGCGCCGCCACATCGGCCGCTTCGAGCAGGCCAACGGCGGCACGCTGTTCCTTGATGAGATCGGCGACATGCCGCTGCCGCTGCAGACCCGCCTGCTGCGCGTGCTGGCCCAGGGCGAATTCTTCCGCGTTGGTGGCCGTGAGCTGATCCACGTGGACGTGCGCGTGGTGGCTGCCACCCACCAGGACCTGGAAGGGCTGGTTGCGCAGGGGAAATTCCGTGCCGACCTGTTGCACCGCCTGGACGTGGTGCGCCTGCAGCTGCCGCCACTGCGCGAGCGCCGCGAGGACATCGCGCAGCTGGCCACCACCTTCCTGGCGGCCGCCGCGCACAAGCTCGACACGCCGCCCAAGCGGCTCACTGCTGCCGCCCTGCAGGCGCTGCGCGAGCACGACTGGCCCGGCAACGTGCGCGAACTGGAGAACGTCTGCTGGCGCATGGCGGCACTTGCCGCCGCCGACACCATCGGCGTGGCCGACGTCGATACCGCGCTGAACCGCACGCGCAGCCGCCGTGGCAGTGCCGCAGGCGCCGACCCGGGGCAGTGGGAAACGCTGCTGTCCGAATGGGCGCGGCGGCAGCTGGCCGAGGGCGCTGAAGGCCTGCACGCGCAGGTGCGCGAACGGGTGGACCACGCCTTGCTGGAGGCAGCGCTGCAGATTACCCATGGCCGCCGCGCCGAAGCCGCCGCGCGGCTCGGCCTGGGCCGCAATACGCTCACCCGCAAGCTGGGCGCGGGCCGCCGCCGCGGGAGCCATTGAACGGCCCGTGCACACGGTCCTCGCGCCCGCTTGCCGAACTGTTGATCCGCCATGGACGATGCCGTCCGTAGTGTTCCCTGCAAGGAGTTCCTGATGCGCCTGTCACCTGCCATCCTGCCGCTGTCCGCCGCCGTGCTGCTGTCTGCCTGTGGCAGCGCGCCGCAGAAGTCGCAGCCCACCCCGCCGCCGGTGGTCACCACGCCCGTGGCCCAGCTGGCCGAAGCGAACCTGGCGCCGGCCTCGGCCAGCATCGTCAGTGGCCGCCTGGTGCTGAAGACCGAAAGCGGTGGCGTGCACCTGACCGGCCTGGTCGGTGGCCTGCAGCCGATGCAGCAGGCCGGCTTCCACATCCACGAACGCGGTGACTGCAGCGCGGTGGATGCCAGCAGCGCCGGCAACCACTTCAATCCCGCTGGCAGCGCGCACGGCCGCGCCGGCAGCGGCAAGCACCACCTGGGCGACATCGACAGCCTGCAGGCCGATGCCCAGGGCCGCGCGAATATCGATGTGCACCTGAAGGGCGTTACCCTTGGGGGAGGCGCCGCCACCGATATCGCCGGACGTGCACTGGTCGTGCATGCCAACGCCGATGACTATCGCAGCCAGCCCGCCGGCAATGCCGGCGTCCGCATCGCCTGCGGTGTGATCCGGGTTACCCGCTGATCGCCACGGGCTTCATTCCAAGGAGAGTTCCATGCGTCTGATCCATACCTCGCTGTTCGCGGCCATCGCCGCCCTGGGCCTGGCGGCCTGCAACCAGCAGCCGGCCGCCCCGGAAGCCGAAGCGCCGGCCACCACTCCGGCCGAAGGCTCGGCAGCACCGGCTGATCCGGCCGCTGCACCGGCTACCGAAGCTGCACCGGCCACCGATGCCACGGCCACGGCCGAACTGGCACCGACCCAGGGCAACGAGACCAAGGGCAGCGTCACCTTCAAGGTGGTCGACGGCAAGGTGCACGTGACTGGCCAGATCAGCGGCCTGAAGCCGGGCAGCGAGCACGGCTTCCACATCCACGAGAAGGGCGACTGCAGCGCGCCGGACGGCATGAGCGCCGGCGGCCACTTCAACCCGGGCAAGCAGGACCACGGCAATGTATCGGCCGACCCGCACCACGGCGGCGACATGCCCAACATCAAGGCCGACGACAAGGGCGTGGCCACCATCGACGGCCCGGTCTCGAGCAACGTCAACATCGGCAAGGGTGATGACTTCGACATCATCGGCCGCGGCCTGATCGTCCACGCCGACGCGGACGACTACAAGACCCAGCCGACCGGCAACGCCGGCGCGCGCCTGGCCTGCGCGGTCATCCAGAAGGCCCCGTAAGGAACAATCGCTTCCTGTAGAGCCGAGCCCATGCTCGGCTGCTCTACAGGCGGCCTGAGCCGAGCATGGGCTCGGCTCTACAACTACCCGCACGGGCGTTGTGGATCAGCGCGCCAGCAGCTCGCGCGCGTCCTGCCCGGCCTCGCAGTGCACGAACAGGACCGGCACGCCGTGTGCTTCCAGCACCGCGGCCATCTGCCGCTGGCGCATCAGGAACTGCTCGTAGATGCCCTGCAGGCGGTCGCAGTCGCCCTTGCTGTGGTTGTAGTACGCGCACCAGCCGGCCGGATCGAACAGCGCCATGCGCGCCTCGCCCTGCGTATAGCGCAGCAGCGGCTCGGGTGCGTTCTCCAGCCACTCGTCCTGGCCCGGGGCCAGGATCGCGGTCTCGATCAGCGGCCACAGCGCGGCCAGGCCCTGGTTGTCGTACTGCATCGACATCATCGCGGCCAGGTCGTTCACGGTGAAGTAGCGCGCGTGCTCGATGCGGGCACCGAAGCTGTTCTGCGCCATCAGCGCGGTATCGGCGTGTGCCATGCCGTTAGCCAGCAGCACGTCTTCCAGGGCATCGGCCACGGCCGCGGTGGTGGCCACGTCGCTGCCGGTCAGCAGGAAGGGCACCACGCGCAGGCCACCGCCCACCAGCGTTGCATCGGCCTGGAACGGCAGCGGCACCTCACCATCGGCGCCGGCACCAAAGGCCAGCAGGCGCGGGCCCTGGCTGCGGCCCGGGGCACGCATCTGCAGCTCTTCCAGGCGGCGGTGGATCGGCCAGCCCGGGCGCAGGATTTCAGCGGGGTCGAAATGGGCGGCGGCGAACACCAGGTCCAGCTCGGCCACCTGCGGCACCAGCTTGGCCAGGTCACGGCCGATACGGTCGGCCAGTTCACCGGCCTGGTCGGCGCTGAGCACCGCCTGGCGGGGGATTTCGCCGTTGGCCAGTTCCAGGGCCAGCACGCCAAGGGCATTCATCGCGGGGTCGGGTTTGCTCATGGTTCCACGGTTGGCCCATCACAGGGCGGCAGCTACACTTGGCGCCATTATGCCTGCTCCGTCGTGCAGGCCATGTTGCAGACACCCTCATCCATGCCAGGTATCTCCATGCCCAACGCTCGTCCCGTCGCCATCCTCGGTGGCGTCCGCATTCCGTTCTGCCGCCAGAACACCGCGTATTCGGATGTCGGCAACCTCGGCATGTCGGTGCGGACACTGGGCGCGCTGGTCGAACGCTTCGGCCTGCACGGCCAGCAGCTCGGCGAAGTGGCGATGGGTGCGGTCATCAAGCATTCCAGCGACTGGAACCTGGGCCGTGAGGCCACGCTGTCCTCCGGCCTGTCGCCGTTGACCCCCGGCATCACCCTGCAGCGCGCCTGCGGCACCTCGCTGGACAGCATCATCACCGTGGCCAACAAGATCGCCCTGGGGCAGATCGAATCGGGCATCGGTGGTGGTTCGGACACCACGTCCGACGTGCCGATCGTCTACGGCAAGAAGCTGCGCGCGCGCCTGCTGGCCGCCAACCGTGCCAAGAGCACCGGCGACAAGATCCGCGCGCTCACTGCCGGCTTCAAGTTCTCCGAGCTCAAGCCCGAGTTCCCCGGCGTGGCCGAGCCGCGCACCGGCAAGAGCATGGGCGACCATTGCGAGGACATGGCCAAGGAATGGAACATCTCGCGCGATTCGCAGGACGAATGGGCGGTGTCCTCGCACAAGAAGCTGGCCGCCGCCTACGAGCGCGGCTTCTTCAACGACCTGATCGCCCCGTTCCGCGGCGTCGAGCGTGACAACATCCTGCGCGCGGACACCTCGCTGGAAAAGCTGGCCACGCTGAAGCCGGCCTTCGACAAGGTCTCCGGCCGTGGCACCCTCACCGCCGCCAATTCCACCCCGCTCACCGATGGTGCCGCGGCGGTGCTGCTGGCCAGCGAGGAATGGGCCCGCGCGCACGGCCACGAACCGCAGGCCTACCTGCGCGATGCCCATGTATCGGCAGTGGATTTCGTGCACGGCGAAGGCCTGCTGATGGCGCCGACCGTGGCCGTGCCGGAGATGCTCAAGCGCAACGGCCTGACCCTGCAGGACTTCGACATCTACGAGATCCACGAAGCCTTCGCCGCGCAGGTGCTGTGCACCCTGCGTGCGTGGGAGAGCGAGGATTACTGCCGCAACCGCCTGGGCCTGGATGCACCGATGGGCCGCATCGACCCGGACAAGATCAACCTGCTGGGTTCGTCGCTGGCCACCGGCCACCCGTTCGCCGCCACCGGCGCACGCGTGATCGCCACGGCGGCCAAGCAGCTGGCCGAACGCGGCGGTGGCCGCGCGCTGGTGTCGATCTGCACCGCCGGCGGCATGGGCGTGGTGGCGATCGTCGAACGTTGATTACCGCTGCTCTGGTGGGTGCCGACCGTTGGTCGGCACACCTCAGCCATGGTCACGGCACCCGCGGGTTGCCAAACTCGTCGCGGACCTCGTTGGCGTCGTACACCGGCGGCTGCACCGTGAGCGGCTGCTCTTCCACCGTGCTGCGCGGCGCGGCATCACCCGCATGCACCAGCGCCACGCTGTCCTCGCCACGCTGCAGGCGCAGCGCATTGGCCAGGCACTGCGCGGCCAGCGCGTGTTCGCCGCGCTGCGCAAACGCTTCACCCAGGGCCTCCCACGCCGGCGCACCGGCACCGGCGGCAATGGCTTCGTGCAGGAACGCATCGGCTGCGTCCCATTGCTGCTGCGCCAGGGCGATACGACCCTGCGCCAGCCGCAGCGCGGCCGAATGCTCATGCACGTTGCGCCAGCGCGCCAGATTGGCCTGGCGGGTGGCCAGCCGCTCGGCAGGCAGGCGGCCATACAGCGCAACCAGTTCGTCGTCCCAGCGATGGTCCAGCGCCTGCTCCAGCGCCAGCAGCGCCGGCTCATCCCAATCCAGCGCCACCGCGCGGGTGGCATAGGCCGCCACCACGTCCGGGGTCGGCCGCAGCGCTTTCGGCGTGGCTTCCCACTGCGCGGCCAGCGCGTTCACATCGCCAGCCTCCAGCAGGGCCTGCGCGGCCAGGCGGGCTTCCAGTTCGCTGCTGGCGTCGGCCGGCAGCACCTTGCTCTGCCGCAGCGCGCCCAGCTGGCCGTAGGCCTCGTGCGCGCGCCCGGCCTGCGCCAGCGCTTCGGTGCGCAGCCACAGGCCACGCGGCGGCAGCGGCTGGATCGCCGCCACGTCCAGCACGTTGATCGCATCCACCGGCAGGTCGCGGGCCAACAGCTGCTCGGCGCGCAGCAGCGCATGCAGCGTGGCATCGCTTTCACCCAGGCGTTGCAGCAGCGCCTCGCCGGATGCGGCATCGGAACGCGACTGCGCGCTCCGCACCGCATTGGCCAGCGCCACCGCACTCACTTCCGGGTCGGCGGCCGCGCCATCCAGCAGCTTTTCCGCACGCTGCCACTGGCCGTGTTCGTAAGCCTGCAGGCCGTCGATCAGGCGCACGCGGCCCTGCTTGCGGCGGTAGCGGCCCCAGGCGCGGAACGGTGCCGCCACCAGGCTCCACAGCAGCCACAGCACCAGCACGCCGATCACCGACAGCAGGGCCACCTTGGGCAGGTTGCTGTGGTAGTCGTAGCCGCCGTAGCGCAGGGTCACTTCGCCGTAGCGGTTCAGGTCATCGGTGCCAAGCCATTGCGCGGCCACCACGCCGATGGCCACGGCCAGCAGCAGTACGACCAGGGATTGCAGGGGTTTCATCGGGCGTTACCTCCGGTCGGTCTGGGAGCGCAGTTGTTGCAGGGTGCTGCCAAGCACGCTGCTTTCGGCCTGCAGCGGGGCCTTGCGCAAGGCCTGAAGTTCAGCATGTTGTGCGCGCAGGCCCGGTGAATCCGGCCAGCGGCGCTGCGCCCAGTGGGCCACGCGGTTCAGCGCGGCATCACGGCCGCTGCGGTCGCCACGCTCGATGGCCGCACGGGCCAGTGTCAGTTCCAACTGCAGCGCGTCATCGGCAGCGGCGCGCTCGGCCTGGGTCAGCGGGCCGTTCAAGCGGCTGGGGGTGATGTCCACGAAGGGCGCCAGCGCGGATTGCCACCACGGCTTGGCAGCCGCCTCGGCCGGCGAGGGCGGCAGTTCGGAGGGCAGCCCCTGCAGCGCCTGGGCGACCGCATCCAGCCGGTGCAGCGCCTGCACGCGCGGGCCACGGCCCAGCGCATCCAGCGCGTCGCGTTCCTGCACCAGCGCCTGGCGCAGATTCAGCCCGTCGTTGTCGGGCAGGTCGGCCAGCGCGGTGGCGGCCTGCGCATACAGGCGGCGCGCACCCTCCACATCGTCGGCAAAGGCCAGCCGTTGCGCGGCCTGGGTCAGCAGCAGCTCGGCCTCGTCGCGCTGCACGGCCTGGCGGCCCTGGTTGGCGCTCTCGGCCAGCCGGCCCAGGTTCTCTTCCAGCAGTGCGCTGCGCTGGGACAGGCCCAGCATTTCATCGCGCAGCACGCGGTTGGTGGCCGCCGCATCCTGCAGCCGCTGGCTGGTCGCGCGCTGGTCGCGGCGCAGTGCCTCGACGGTGGCCTGCAGCCCGGCCAGCCGCACGGCCGTGGTCTGCACCTGCGCTGCCCGGTCACTCTGCTGTTGCTGCCAGTAGTGCCAGCCGGCATAGCCACCGGCGCCCAGCACCACCAGCCCGGCAAGCGGCAGCAGCCAGCGCAGGGTGCGGCGGGAGGGGGCAGGTGGCGGGGTGTCGTTCATCGGGCTTCCTTGTCGGCGGCGTCGCCGGCGGGGAACCGGCAGGCAGCGTTGTGCACAGCATCACCGTTGGCGATGACCCCGGCAAGCGTGCGCCGGGTGCCTGTTCAGGTCGCTGCCGGGGCAGTGAGCGCGGCGTGTGCGGCCGCCGCCATCTGGGCCACGGTGGGCCCTTCGCTGCGCACCACGCGGAGCAGTCCCAGCGCCTGAGCCTGTTCGGCCAGGCGCGCACTGGCGGCCAGCACGATGGCGTCGGTGCGCAGGCGCTGCTGCCAACCGGGGGACAACTGCTGCCATAACCGCTGCAGCGCTTCACCGCTGCTCACCGCCAGCAGCCACGGCGTGCCCGAATGGGCCAATCGCGACAGTTTTCGCCGCGGCACCACCAGTGGCAGCCGCTGGTAGACGTCGGCGCGAAGGATTCGCGCGCCGGCCGCCTCCAGCTGCGCGGCAATCAGGCCACGGCCGCCCGGCGCGGTCACCAGGCCGATGTCCATGCCGCGCACCTCGGCCAGCACCGGCAGGCCCAGCAGGCCTTCGCTGTCCATCCGCTGCGGTGCGTGCACCTCGCTGATGCCCTGTGCGTGCAGGGCGCGCGCGGTGCCTTCGCCCACGGTCAGCCACGGGCTGCGCTGGGCCGCAGGCAGCTGCTGCAGCGCCGCAGCGGCTTCGACCGCCGCCGGGCTGGTGAATACCACCCGTGCGCAGGCCAGTGCGCGGTTCAGCCGCTGTTCGACCGCCGGACCCTGCAACCGCTGCAGCCGCCACGGCGACAATGCCACGGTCGCCCCGCCCAGCTTGGCCGCAGCCCGCCTCAGCCCGGCATGCTGCCCCTGCGGGCGCAGCGAGATCAGGGTCCAGCCAGTGGGTATCGTATGGTCGGCCATTGACGTCATTATGCGGGCCCTTCGTTGTCGTGGTTGCTGCTCGATGTCCGCTGATGCCCTGACCTCCTCGCTGGCCGCCCTGCAGGACGTGCTTGACTGCATGCCGGCGGTCCGTGCGATGCAGATCCGCCTGGACGGCTATGCCGACGGCGTGCTGCGCATCACCGCGCCGCTGGTGGCCAACGTCAACGACAAGGGCAACGCCTTCGGTGGCAGCCTGGCCTCGGTGCTCACCCTGTCCGGCTGGGCGCTGGTCAGCCTGCGCCTGCGCCTGGCCGGGCACGACGCCGAGGTCTACGTGGCCGACAGCAACCTGCGCTACCTGGCGCCGGTCTACGAAGACCTGCACGCCCACGCCGAAACCGCCGAAGCCAGCAGCTGGGACACCTTCCTGGCCACCTTCCGCCAGCGCGGCAAGGCCCGCATCAGCATCGTCGCCCGCCAGCCGGGGGCCGATGGCCGCTCTGCCGCCGAGCTGAGCGGTCGCTTCGTTGCCTTCGCCAAAGGGTAGGATGGCAGGCTGACGTCCTGGGGAAACCACCGATGCGCCGCCTGATCCAGATCCTGTTGTGCTCCCTGCTGCTGGTCAGCGCCGTGGCCAGTGCCGCTGCCGACGACCTCACCCGCAAGCAGCGCAAGCTGCTGGAAGAGACCCAGATCGCCTACGGCGCAACCATCCGCTGGGGCAGCATGGACGATGCCATTGCCTACCTGGACCCGGAGCTGCGCAAGGAAAAGCCGCCCACCGAGTTCGAGCTCAACCGCTACGCCCAGCTGCGCGTGTCCTCCTACCGCGAGCGCAGCAGCGCCTCGCTGGACGGCGGCCAGGTCGAGCGCCGGGTCGAAATCGGGGTGATCAACCAGAACACCCAGGCCGAGCGCACCGTGGTGGTGGTCGAGCGCTGGCGCTGGGATCCGGACGCCAAGCGCTGGTGGCAGGCCGCCGGCCTACCGGACCTGTGGCAGGGGCAGTGACCGGCCCGCTGTGGCTTGTGCGACAATCGGCGCCCGCTTAATCGACCCGTGACCTGAGTGAATTACGAAGAGTTGCTGGCCTTCGCTGGCCGAAACCCGATGCTGTCCGCGGCCCTGGTCGGCCTGACCGTGGCCCTCATCGTCACCGAAATCCGCCGCCTGTTCCGGGGCTACAAGGGCATCAAGCCGGCCGAGCTGACCCACCTGATGAATGCCGGTGGCGCGGTCGTGGTTGATCTGTCGCCCAGCGGTGACTTCGAAAAGGGCCACATCGCCGGCAGCCGCAACGCCCAGGCCAGCGCCTTCGGCGCCGAGCACAAGCTGGTGGCAAACGCCAAGCAGAGCCCGGTGGTCCTGGTGTGCCGCAGCGGCAACGCTTCGGAAACCGCCGCCAAGGCACTGAAGAAGGCCGGCTTCGAAAAGGTGTTCGTGCTGGAAGGCGGCATTCCCGCCTGGCAGCAGGCCGAATTGCCGCTGGTCAAGGGCCGCAACTGATTGCAGGGGATGGCGGAACTGGCCTTGTATGGGCCCGCCGCCGCCCCCATCGCTGTAGTTCGACCATCGTTTTAATCGCATTCATTGGAGTTACTGGAAATGTCCGAAGAGACCACCAACGGCGCCGTTGCGCCGGTCGATGCCGCCACCGGCCCCGCGTTCACCGTCGAGAAGATCTACGTCAAGGACGTTTCCTTCGAATCGCCGAATGCTCCGACCATCTTCAATGACCAGGTCCAGCCGGAACTGCAGCTCAACCTGAACCAGCAGGTGCAGCGCCTGGGCGAGAACGCCTTCGAAGTCGTGCTGGCTGTCACCCTGACCTGCCAGGCCGGTGAGCGCACCGCCTACGTGGCCGAAGTGAAGCAGGCCGGCGTGTTCGGCCTGGTCGGCCTGGACCCGCAGTCGATCGACGTGCTGCTCGGCACCCAGTGCCCGAACATCCTGTTCCCGTACGTGCGCCAGCTGGTCAGCGACCTGATCCAGGCCGGCGGCTTCCCGCCGTTCTTCCTGCAGCCGATCAACTTCGAAGGCCTGTACGCAGAAACCCTGCGCCAGCGCCAGGAGCAGGGCGACGCACCGTCGCTGGCTGACTCCGAGCCGGCCGGCAACGCCTGATCACCGCCGCGACGTCACGGATGAGCACTACCGCTGACAAGATCGCCGTGCTGGGCGCTGGTTCCTGGGGAACCGCGCTGGCCACCCTGCTTGCCCGGCACGGTCACCCGACCGTGCTGTGGGGGCGCGATGCCGCCGTGGTCGAAGCCATCGACCAGCGCCACGAGAACCCGCGCTACCTGCCGGGCATCCCGTTGCCGGACAGCCTGCGTGCGACCACCGACATGGCGGCCGCCCTGCAGGATGCCGCCTGGGTGCTGGTGGTGACGCCGTCGCACGCGTTCAACGAAACCGTGCGTGCGCTGGCACCGCTGCGTCCGGCCGGTGCCGGCGTGGCCTGGGCCACCAAGGGCTTTGAACCCGGTTCGGGCCGCTTCCTGCATGAAGTGGCGCGCGAGATCCTGGGTGACGACGTGCCGCTGGCCGTGGTCACCGGGCCCTCGTTCGCCAAGGAAGTGACCCTGGGCCTGCCCACCGCCATCACCGTGCACGGCGACGTGCCGGAGTTTGCGCAGGCCGTGGCCGAAGCCATGCATGGCCCGGCGTTCCGCGCCTATACGGGCGATGACATGGTCGGTGCCGAGCTGGGCGGCGCGATGAAGAACGTGCTGGCCGTGGCCACCGGCGTGGCCGATGGCATGCAGTTGGGCCTGAACGCCCGCGCCGGCCTCATCACCCGTGGCCTGAACGAGATGCTGCGGCTTGCCGCGGCCATCGGTGCCAAGCCGGAAACCCTGATGGGCCTGGCTGGCCTGGGCGACCTGGTGCTGACCTGCACCGGCGACCTGTCGCGCAACCGTCGCCTGGGCCTGGCCCTGGGCCGTGGGCAGACGCTGCAGGATGCCGTGCGCGAAATCGGCCAGGTGGTGGAATCGGTACAGACCGCCGACGAAGTGATGCGACAGGCGCGCCGCCATGGCATCGACCTGCCGATCTCCGACCGCGTGCGTGCCGTGCTGCACGGCGAACAGACGCCTGCAGAAGGCCTGCGCGCCCTGCTGGCGCGGGAACAGAAACCGGAATACCCGGACACGCTGTTCAAGTGAATCGAAAAGCCCCGGCCACGCGCCGGGGTTTTTTCTGCGGGTTCAACCCGGCGGAATGCCGGCACCGCGTAGAATCCCTCCGTCGCAGCCCACACACCCAAGGACAGGGAATGCAGTCCCGCAACATTGGCCTCTCATGGATGATCGCGCTGCTCGCCGCGTGTTCGCAGGCGCCGGCACCGCAGGCCGGCAGCGAGCCCACGCCCGCCGCTGAAGCCGCAACCGATGCAGCCGCCGCCACCGCCACGGCGGTCGAACCCGAACCCTCCGTTGAAGACGGCGTCGACCCGTCGGTGTGGGACAACGAGGGCGAGCCGGAACACGAAAGCCCCGGCGCGGAACTCACCTGCAAGGACAATCCGCTGGCCACCCAGTTTTTCACCCTGGTGGGCGGCAACACCGTGGATGACTGCGGGCGCAAGGACCCGAAGGTGCTGGCCGCATTCAACGCGCTGATGCAGAACACTGCAGCCGCCGAAGCCAGCAACAAGGAGATCCCCTCGCTGCGCGAACGCCTGCTGAGCGGCCCCAGCGGCCCCGGTGAGCTGGAGACGCTGCAGGGCGAGCCGTGGTGGTTCTACACCGCCTGCCAGGCCCACGATTGCCCGGGGACCGCGCTGGCGATGCTGTATTCGCCCGGGCAGTCGAAGATGGTCGGCCGCCTGACCGCGCGCTGCCGCGTGTGGTGGCTGGGCGAGCCCACGGCCGCACAGCGTGAGCTGATCGAGCAGCGGCGGCCGCTGGACGATGCTGCGTTGACGGAAGACAGCGCGCTCTGCGAGTGACGCAGCGGTGGCGCCGGGTCATGCCCGGCGCACCGCGGGTAGATCAGTCGTGCGGTTCCGTGCGCCACGCCATGCCGGGCGCAGGCCGCATGGCGGTCATGCCCGGCAGCAGGTCCGAGATCCCGGAAAGTTCAGGATGCTGGTGCACGACCCTTTGCATGGAAACGACGCGCGCCTGGGATGGATCGGCTTCGGTGCCATCGAGGAACGCCCAGGAGTGATCATCGGCATAGTGCGTCACGACCAGGACGGGACTGCCGTCCAGCACGGCCTGGCAGGTGATGCACGCTACGTTCGGAGCCTGATCGAATGTCCATTCCATCGTCGCGTTTTCCACGTGCAGGTCGCTCAACCGTCAAGCTGCTCAGCAAGCATTTCAGCCTGCTGCGCGTAGAAGCGGGCTGACACGTCGTTCTTCTGCGTTCTGAACACCGCACTCGCTGCGCGAGCGGCGCTGGCAGCGGTGGTGAAGGCATCGGCGCGATCCTGCCAGGGGTTGTCATCGTTGGATACCAGATCGCCGTCTTTCCAGCGGCCCAGCACAAAGCCGCCCTGATCGTCCCGGCGGGTATCGATGACGCCGATGACCGGCACCCCGTTTTTCAGTTCGCCGTAGAACGCCTCGCCCGCCACCGTCCCATCGCGACGGCGCAACACGCCCAGGCCCGTCGCTTTGCCGCCGGTACAGTCGCCGATCCAATAGGTCGGCCCCGAGGGCAGGGAGCGGGGCGCCTTGAAGCTGCATCCGCTCGCGGGGTCCTTTGCCCAGCCCGCGTCCGGCATTTCCTGGCTGGCGACCGAAGAGGCAAAGGCCAGCGCAAACAGGGCGCTGAGGAGGGCAGGTTTCATGTCAGATCTCCTTTCGACATTCAGCGGCAGGGGTCTTCATCGGGCGAAGCGTTGGGGTAAGGGCAGGGAAGGAAGCCGATGTTGCCCAGCTCGGCAAGATTGGTCTGCATGGCGCCGCCGGGCACCTGCCATCGGCCATCTTCCTTGACCGCGCCAAGCTCGGCGTGCTGTTCGTGGTCGATCAGCCGGGCAAGGAAGGGGAACACCGCGCGCATGTCACTGCGCAGGGCCCACGCGGGAGAATCCACGATGCGATAGCGGTAGCGCACCACGCCGTCTTCGCCGCGGCTGATGCTGGTGATCTGCTTCCGGCCAAAACAGAGGTAGGGCGACGGCGGACTGCCAGGACCGATCGCTTCCAGCTGCAGATAGGGCGTGCCGGTTTCGGTAATGGAAATGCGTGCCTGCGGCGTCACGTTGGCACGGTTCACCACCGGTTCGCGTCGAATGAGGTCGGCGGCGATCAGGGCCTCAATGCCGGGGCTGGCAAGATGTTCCGCGCTTTGCTCGATCGGCCACTCGGGTGCCACCAGCACCGCGCATACCTTCGAGCCGTCCATCTGGGCGCGCAGATCAGCGGTGATGGATGCCGCGTCATCGCGGGTACCGCACGCAGCCAGTACGAGCGGCAACATCGCAGCGCACGCAGTGCGCATCATGGTGCGGCGAACAGGGTGCCTCATGGCGCAGTCTCTCCTTGCGAAATTCCATTTTCCCGCCGCAGGCGACCAGGGATTTGTGAGCTTCGTCGCAAATGCTTTGGCTGTCTTGTTGAATCTAGCATGTCAGGCTCGCGGCCACGGCAAGACCGGCTTCCACTGTGAGGTCTGCCCGCTGTGCAGCGCACCGCTCCGTCTGGAGTCCGGCATACTCGGCGAATGCTGCGCCCAACTGTCGGCATCTCATTCAAGCCGATGTCGCTTTGCGGCGAAGCTTGATTCCAGCGTTTCGGACGACCGCAAAGAAGGAGCGCAACGATGTGCCAGTGGAGCCCTGCCGTTGTCTCCCATTGGGATGGGCTGTTCGACGACGGCATCCGTATGCCGACTGCAGGCGACTTCAGTCTGGTGATCAACCCGCATCTCACCGCCGAGCGCCGCGCAATGGTGATGGTGAATCCGCATGGCAGCACGCGTGCGGCACTGTCTCCCTCCATTGCTTCGGCCCTGGGAATCGCGCCGGACAGTCTGCCGGTGTCACTGCAAGGTCTGCGCGAGGCGCTCGGTGCTGCAGGCGTCGCGATGCACGCGCCCGATGTCATCTACTACGTGGCCGCTGCGGGCGCATCCACGACGCAAGCCGGCACGTTGCCCGAGGTGCGCGTGCTGAGGCCTGACGATGCAGCGCAGTTCGATGGCTTCATGGCACAGGTGCCTGCAGACGACCAGGACGATGCGTCCGTGGAACTGGGGCACTGGGCGACCTTTGGCGCGTTCGTCGAATCGGAGTTGCTGGCGGTCTCCAGCCTCTACCCCTGGGGCGGCGTGGCAATCGCCGATATGGGTGTGCTGACCATGCCGAGCGCGCGCGGAAAGGGCCTGGCAAGGTCGTTGGTGCGCGCGATGATTGAGTACGCCAGCGAGCGCGGACATGAAGCGCAGTACCGCTGCCAGTTCGACAACGTGGCTTCGAATGGCCTTGCAGAGTCCCTCGGGCTGACGGCGTATGGGAGGTGGGAAGTCGCCCGCTCGCCATAGGACTGCCGTGATTGTCGTGCGGCCAACTGTCCGTTCGTCGCGGGAACGGCGCACAGCAGGCGCGAGCGAACTGCCCGGCTTCAACCAGGCCCGGGAAGGTCCATGTTGGCCGCGTGGAACATCCTCGAAACGCGCGCCGCGTAAGCACGTGCACTGGGCATTCGAATCTTCCTCAGGTAGGCGGTGATGTCAGACGATTCGTCACGCAGGACCAGGTACTCGACCAGGTGGCCAATGGGCATATGCAGGGTGGCCGCTTCATTGACGATATTGTCCGCACCGCCCTCTGCTTCAGAGAAGGCAACGAGCTTCTGCGCGATGTAGTTGAACGTCTGGAGGCGTTCGGTTGTGATCAGCTCACGCAATGCGATGGGCGTGGTACCGGCGTGCTCCAGCCAGCCTTCATGCAGGGCTACGATCACCGGCTCCACGGCAGCGTCATGGTCGAAGCGTTGGTGCTCGAGATGCGCGTCCAGCGCGAGTATGTAGTCGCGATAGACAGCAGAGGCGAGCAGATCCTTCAGCGTCATGGGACATGACCTTGGAAAAACTCCGGTTATAGCGAAACGGGTCGCCATGGGCAAAGCCCCCGCACTGTGGTTCGGGGATAATGCGCGCAACCGGGGCCCGTGGGTCCGTCTGACAGGGAGTCGGATCTTCGAGCCGTACTGCACGTAACCGGGCGCATCGTCACCCACGTTCACCCCGCAGCGGCGAGAATGCATCACCGGGCACGCGTTGATGCGTGCCATTCACTGCCCGCAGGATCGCGAAGATGTCCAACACTCCCTTTGGCGAATCGTCATGCGCTGCCGCCGCCAGTGGCTGCGTCGAGGTTCGCGGTGCGCGCGAGCACAATCTCAAGAACATCGATGTCTCCATTCCGCGAAACGCACTGGTGGTGTTCTCCGGCGTCTCCGGCTCCGGCAAGTCATCGCTGGCCTTCGGCACCGTGTATGCGGAGGCGCAGCGACGCTACTTCGAGTCCGTCGCACCTTATGCGCGGCGCCTGATCGACCAGGCGGGCGTGCCCGACGTGGATGCCATCGACGGCTTGCCGCCGGCGGTGGCGCTGCAGCAGCAGCGCGGTGCCAGCAATGCGCGCTCATCGGTGGGCAGCGTGACCACGCTGTCCAGCCTGGTACGCATGATGTATTCGCGCGCCGGGTCCTACCCGGCCAACCAGCCCATGCTGTACGCCGAGGACTTTTCACCCAATACGCCGCAGGGCGCCTGCAGCACCTGCCACGGCCTTGGCCACGTGTATGAGGTGACCGAGGCGCTGATGGTGCCGGATCCTTCCCTCAGCATCCGTGAGCGGGCCATCGCTTCCTGGCCACCGGCCTGGCACGGCCAGAACCTGCGCGACATCCTGGTCACGCTGGGCTACGACATCGACGTGCCGTGGAAGACGCTGCCAAAGAGAGCCCGCGACTGGATCCTGTTCACCGAGGAGGCGCCGAGCGTGCCGGTCTATGCGGGCTTCACCCCCGCCGAGACCCGTGCCGCGCTCAAGCGCAAGCAGGAGCCCAGCTACATGGGCACCTACACCGGCGCGCGCCGCTACGTGCTGCACACGTTTGCCAATACCCAGAGCGCACTGATGCGCAAGCGCGTGTCCCGCTACATGGAGGGCAGGCTGTGCCCGGCCTGCAAGGGCAAGCGGCTGAAACCCGAGGCACTCTCGGTCACCTTCGCGGGCGTGGATATCGGCGAGTTCATGCGGCTGCCGTTGGACCAACTGGCGGACCTGCTGCAGCCGGTTGCCGACGGTGATTTCAGTGCATACAGCACGCGTGCCCGCGCGGGCCGGAAGGCAGCGCTGTCGGAAGAGAAACAGCTTGCGGCGCAGCGCCTCGCAGGCGGGGTGATGGCGCGCGTGCGCCAGCTGCGTGGCCTGGGCCTGGGCTACCTGTCACTGGATCGCGCGACGCCGACGCTGTCGGCCGGCGAACTGCAGCGCCTGCGGCTGGCCACGCAGTTGAGCTCGCTGCTGTTTGGTGTGCTGTACGTGCTCGATGAGCCATCGGCGGGCCTGCACCCGGCCGACAGCCAGGCGCTGTACGACGCGCTGGAGCGGCTGCGTGACGGTGGCAACTCGGTGTTCGTGGTCGAACACGATCTGGAGCTGATGCGTCGCGCGCAATGGCTGGTGGATGTGGGGCCGGAGGCGGGCGAGCACGGCGGGCGCGTCCTCTACAGCGGTGAGCCGGATGGACTGCGCCAGGTCGAGGATTCCCGGACGGCGCTGTATCTGTTCGATCGGGTGGCGGCGCCTGCCAGCCGGCAGCGCAGTGCCGGGAGCTGGCTGGAGCTGAAGGACATCCACCGGCACAACCTGAAGGGCGTGGACGCGCAGGTGCCGCTGGGCGTGCTGACCGCAGTGACCGGGATCTCCGGTTCGGGCAAGTCGAGCCTGATGGCGCAGGCGTTGCCCGAGCTGGTGCTGCTGCACCTGGGCCACGAGCCTGCGGAAGACACTGCAGATGCGCCGCCGACCGATGGTCCCACGGTGATCGAGGCAACACGCGGCCGGCTGGCCGGAGACGTGGATGCCCTGCAACGCGTTGTGCAGGTGGACCAGAAGCCCATCGGCCGTACGCCGCGATCCAACCTGGCGACCTACACCGGGCTGTTTGACCACGTGCGCAAGCTGTTCGCCGCGACGCCCACCGCGCGCCGCCGCCGCTTCGACGCCGGTCGCTTCTCGTTCAACGTGGCCAAGGGACGCTGCGAAACCTGCGAAGGCGAGGGTTTCGTCAGCGTCGAACTGCTGTTCATGCCCAGCGTCTATGCGCCGTGCCCCACCTGCCATGGGGCGCGCTACAACGAGGCCACGCTGAAGGTGCTGTGGAAGGACCGCAACATCGCCGAGGTGCTGCAGATGACAGTGGACGAGGCGCACGCGTTCTTCAGCGAGGAAGAGGCCATTGCGCGCCCGCTGCACCTGCTGCGGGACATCGGCCTGGGCTACCTGCGGCTGGGCCAGCCTGCCACCGAGCTCTCGGGTGGCGAAGCACAACGCATCAAGCTGGCCACCGAACTGCAGCGCAGCCAGCGCGGCCGCAGCCTGTACGTGCTGGATGAGCCCACCACGGGCCTGCACGCTTCGGACGCGGACCGGCTGATGGTCCAGCTGCAGCGCCTGGTGGATGCGGGAAACACGGTGGTGATGATCGAGCACGACATGCGCGCGGTCGCGCAGGCGGACTGGGTGATCGACGTCGGCCCGGGTGCCGGCGGGGCGGGCGGCACCATTGTGGCGAAAGGCACGCCGCACCAGGTCGCTCGGGCCAAGGGCAGCAGGACCGCACCCTTCCTTGCGAGCGAGCTGAAGCGAAGCGGCTGAGGCGAGGGCCGCGCGCTGGACGGCGCGCACCTCCACAGCGGTATGGCCATCGGCCAACAGTACATAACCACTGGGCATTTCTGCATTGGGGCGCGAGCGGGGTTAATGAATGTGCAATGTCTGGCGCGCCCGTCGTGGCGCGCAGGCAGCGCTTCCCCCACTACCCGTACGCCCCACGATGACGACAGCTCGTTCCTCACTTCGCCCGCGATTGCTGGCGTTGGCGGTGTTGCTTGCCACCGCGTCCCCCGCACTTCATGCGCAGTCCACCACCGGCGCGATCGCCGGCCTGGCCCCTCCCTCCGCGCAGCGCATCTTCGTCCGCAGCGATACCGGCCTCACCCGCGAGGTGACGGTGGATGCGCGCGGCCGCTACACCATCAGCCAGCTGCCGCTGGGCCGCTACTCCGTGGAGGCGCGCGACGCCGACGGCAAGGTGCTGCAGACCCGCGAGGGCGTTGCGCTGACGGTGGGCACCAGCACTGAAGTGTCGTTCGGCGAGGTGACCCGCCTGGATGGCGTGCAGGTCAGCGCCGATCGCGCGGCCGCCGCAATCGACGTCAGCAGCGTGGATTCGCGCACGGTGATCACCGCCGAACAGCTGCAGCGCCTGCCGCTGGGCCGCTCGGCCGAAGCCATCGCCCAGCTTGCGCCGGGCGTGGTCGGCAACGGTGGCAACGGCAGCTACGCCGGCCCGACCGGTGCGCAGCTGGTCAGCTTCGGCGGTTCGTCGGCGGCCGAGAACGCGTACTACATCAACGGCTTCAACAGCACCGATCCGCTGCGCGGCCTGGGCGGCCTGACGCTGCCCTATGGCAGCATCGACCAGCAGGAAATCTACACCGGCGGCTACAGCGCCAAGTACGGTCGTTCCGATGGCGGCGTCATCAACGCCGTCGGCAAGCGTGGCACCAATGACTGGCACTTCGGTGGACAGTTCACCTGGGGACCTGCCTCCACGCGCTCTGACAAGGACGACGTGCGCTATCCCGGCAACGGTGCGCTGTATTCGCCGGAGAGCAAGGACCGCGAGTGGGTGACCACGCAGAGCATCTACGCCGGCGGCCCGCTGATCGAAGACACGCTGTTCTTCTTCGGCTCCTACGAACTGGAGCGCCGCGAAGGCACCGACGTCAAGAACGTCGAGGCGACCAACTCCTACTCGAAGTATGAGTACAACCGTCCGCGCTGGTACGCCAAGCTGGACTGGAACATCACCGACAACCACCTGCTGGAACTGACCGGCGCCTCCAGCCGCAACGTGTTCCGCGGCGACATCTTCGCCTACGACTACGACACGCTGACCCGTGGCGCGCAGCGCGGCAAGGAAGACACCACCAAGACCGGCGGCGACCTGTGGACGGCCAAGTACACAGGCTACCTGACCGACCGGCTGACGGTGAGTGCACAGTACGGCGAGATGAAGACCGATGACTACATCGGCAACCCGGCCTACGACGGCGGCCTGACCTACATCAACAGTGCCAACCTGCAGAATCCGGCACTCAATGGTGGCACGCCGATCACCAACGCGCAGACCACCTCGCTGCTGGTCGATCCCGCGCGCGGCAACCGCAGCAACAACCTGCGGCTGGATGCGAACTATGTGCTGGGTGATCACAGCATCACGGTGGGCATCGACAACCAGAACGCCCGCGCGCTCAACCGTGGCTCGGTGGCATCGGCCGATGGCTACTACTGGATCTACGGCCAGTCGAACCCGAACGTGCCGATCAACACCGGCCTGGGCGTGCCGGCCACCGGTGGCATCCGCAATGGCCAGGACGGCTACTACGTGCGCCAGTACATCTACAGTGCACTGGCCTCGGTGCGCGCCTCGCAGCGTGCGCAGTACATCGAGGACAACTGGCAGGTGACCGACCGCCTGCTGCTGAACCTGGGCCTGCGCCTGGACCAGTTCACCAACTACAACCGCGATGGCGACGCCTACATCAAGCAGACAAGCGGGCAGTGGGCGCCGCGCTTGGGCTTCAGCTGGGATGTCGGCGGCGACGGCCGCTTCAAGGTGTTCGGCAACGTGGGCCGCTACTACCTCGCACTGCCGCTGAACCCGGCGTTCAACGCGGCCGGTGCAACGCTGGCGACGTCCACCTACTACACCTACGGCGGCATCGACAGCAACGGCTACCCGACCGACCTCACCGCGTTCTCCGATGCGGTGTCATCCAACAACAACTACGGCCTGCTGCCGGATGCAAGGACGGTGGCCACCTCCGGCATCAAGCCCTCCTTCCAGGATGAGTTCATCCTCGGCTTCACCAAGGCACTGGGGCAGGACTGGGTGTACGGCGCGAAGGCGACCTACCGCGTGCTCCGCAGTGGCGTGGACGACTACTGCGATATCGATGCGGTGCTCGGCAAGGCCAGCAGCCTTGGCTACAACGTCACCAAGGACAGCAATCCGGTCAGCTGCTGGCTGATCAACCCGGGCCGTGCCAACACCTTCAACCTGGTCGATACCAGCGGCAACTACGTGAGCGTGCCGCTGACCAATGCCGAGATGGGCTTCCCGAAGTTCAAGCGCAACTACTACGCGGTGAACCTGTCGCTGGAACACCCGTTCGATGGCCGCTGGTATGGCCGCGCCGACTACACCTGGTCGCGCAGCTACGGCACCACCGAAGGCCAGCTGCTGTCGGGCATCGGCCAGACTGCAGTGTCGACCACGCAGGCCTGGGATTACGCCCAGCTGATGGAGCACACCAACGGACCGCAGAGCAACGACCACACCCACCAGTTCAAGCTGCATGGCTACTACCAGCTGACGCCGGAATGGCTGCTCTCGGCCAACGTGCGGGTGATTTCGGGTACGCCGTTCAGCGCGCTGGGTTCCTATGGCCCGGACTTCGAGGATCCTTCCGGCTACGGCATCGCCTACCACTTCTACAACGGCCAGCCGGCGCCTCCGGGCAGCCAGGGGCGGCTGCCGTGGCTGAAGCAGCTGGACCTGGGCGTGTCCTACCGCCCGGCCGCGGCCGAGGGCCGGCTGGGCTTCAACCTGGATGTATTCAACGTGTTCAACAGCCAGGTGGCGCTGTGGAAGTCGCCGTACTCCGAGCTGGACCCGGGGCAGCCTGACCCGCTGTACGGGGCGGCGACGGTGCGGCAGGCGCCGCGCTCGCTGCGGGTGAGCGTGAGCTACGACTACTGAGGGAGAAATGCGTCTGGGTAGGGGAGGGAGCCCCTGCCCGAACGCGAACGGAGAGATCGGGTGCAGGCCCTGTGCGGGCATGGCACCATCCGACGAACGGCAGGCACGATCCTGGTGCGTGGTGAACGCAGCCATCTGCCCATCTTCGAGTGGAAGGAACCCCGGTGCGCGAGAGAGTCATCCGCTTCAATGAAGCCCAGGCGAAGCGATTCTGTACCCGGTTGTGGCTTGAGCTGACCGTGGCAGCCTGTGAGCAGGCCCCCGAACTGGGAGCGGCGCTGCGGAGTGCACTGGATCGGGCGGTGGACGCTTCGGAAGACGTCAATGATGCCCCGCATCCATAAGTCGACCGTACTCCGCCTGAGCATTGCAGGCGCCATCCTTCTGGCCGGCGTGGTCGCCTATCCGCTCGCTTGGGACAGCTGGCAGTCCCAACGTCCCCAGGAGCGCGAATTCGTCGCTGCGGATGACCTCGACCAGCAGGCCATCGTGAGGGCGCTGCTGATCCGGGAACGGGCCCGCGCCTGTCCCACTGCGGCGACCTGCCCGCCCCCCCTCATCCACTTTGACCGACGCGCCGCAACGCTTCGGCCCATCGGTGCGCCCGGTGCATGGGCGGCGTACGAGATCCGGACCTTGGAGCCGGAGGGGGCTTTGCGGGACAACGGCGATGCGTCACTGCCGCCGCCGCTGGACGAACTGCTGAGGCGGCTGGTGCAGCGCACGGAGGTCAATGCAGACCCGGCATTGCCGGGCATCATCTATGTCAGCGACCCCGCACTCCTGCCGCCGCTGGGCACACCCCACGCCTGCGACGGGCCGAGGGGGCCGATGCTGGTGAGGATCAGCAGGGCGGCCGTGCAGGCCTCACAGGGGGTGGCACTGGCGCTTGTGGTGCCGACCTACTGTGATCGAAGTGGGAACACGTGGGTGGCGAGGCTGCAGCGAAATGGCACGCAGTGGCAGGTTGTCGAGTAGCCCAGCTCTACCGTGGTCGGACGTCCCGTGTAGAGCCGAGCCCATGCTCGGCTGCGATAAGTCGGATGCAATGCAGCCGAGCGTGGGCTCGGCTCTACCGTCATCACCGCCCGGCCAGCTCCTCGCGCACGATCTGTGCGCCGGCACTGAGCGCCCGCAGCTTGCCGCGTGCCACCTCACGCGACAGCGGCGCCATGCCGCAGTTGGTGCAGGGGTAGAGCTTGTCGGCATCAACGAACTGCAGCGCCTTGCGCAGGGTGTTGGCCACTTCTTCCGGCGTTTCCACCGTGCTGGACGCCACGTCGATGGCACCGACCATCACCTTCTTGCCGCGCACCAGCTCGATCAGGTCGATGGGCACGTGCGAGTTGTGGCATTCCAGCGAGATGAGGTCGATGCTGGACTGCTGCAGCTTCGGGAAAGACTCTTCGTACTGCCGCCATTCCGAGCCCAGCGTCTGCTTCCAGTCGGTGTTGGCCTTGATGCCATAGCCGTAGCAGATGTGCACGGCGGTTTCGCACTTCAGCCCTTCGATCGCGCGCTCCAGGGTCGCCACGCCCCAGTCGTTCACCTCGTCGAAGAACACGTTGAAGGCGGGTTCGTCGAACTGGATGATGTCCACGCCTGCGGCTTCCAGCTCCTTCGCTTCCTCGTTGAGGATCTTCGCGAATTCCCAGGCCAGCTTCTCGCGGCTCTTGTAGTGCGCGTCGTACAGCGTGTCGATCATGGTCATCGGGCCGGGCAGCGCCCACTTGATCGGCTGTGCGGTCTGCCGGCGCAGGAACTTCGCATCCTCGACGAATACGGATTTCGGACGGCTGACCGCACCGACCACGGTCGGCACGCTGGCGTCGTAGCGGTTGCGGATGCGCACGGTCTCGCGCTTGTCGAAGTCGACGCCGTCGAGGTGTTCGATGAAGGTGGTGACGAAATGCTGCCGTGTCTGCTCGCCGTCGCTGACGATGTCGATGCCGGCGTGCTGCTGTTCCTGCAGGGACAGGCGCAGCGCGTCGTGCTTGCCTTCGGTCAGTGCGTCATCCTGCAGCTTCCAGGGCGACCAGAGCTTTTCGGGCTCGGCGAGCCAGGAGGGCTTGGGCAGGCTGCCGGCGGTGGAGGTGGGCAGTAGTTTCTTCATCGTGTGTGGGGTCTTGTGTCCTGGGGGAGGGAGATGCGATGGATCAGCGGGCAGCCCACTGCTCGAGCACGGCGCGGTAGGGCTTGATGAAGTGCTCTTCGGTGAACCTGCCCTGCTTGACCGCCAGCTGGCTGCGCTCTTCCCGGTCGTAGACGATGCGGGTGGACGAGTAGTCCTGGTGCTTCAGGCTGGGCTGGTAGACCTTGCCGGCCACCGAGTTGGCGTTGTAGATCTCCGGGCGGTAGATCTTCTGGAACGCTTCCATGGTGCTGATGGTGCCGATCAGTTCCAGGTTCGAGTAATCGCCCAGCAGGTCGCCCTGGAAATAGAACGCCAGCGGTGCAACGCTGCCCGGCGGCATGAAGTAGCGCACCTGCAGGCCCATCTTGTCGAAGTACTGGTCGGTGGGCGAGAACTCGCCCTGGCGGTACTCCACGCCCAGGATGGGATGGTGGTTCTCGGTGCGGTGGTAGGTCTTGCTGCTGGACACGCTGATGCAGATCACCGGTGCCTTGCTGAAGTTGGCGCGGTAGGCATCCGATTCCAGGAAGTGCTTGAACAGCTTGCCGTGCAGGTCGCCAAAGCCTTCGGGAATGCCGAACGTCGCCTTGCCCTCGTTGCTGGCCGGCAGCACGATGCTGAAATCGTAGTCGCGCACGTAGGACGAGAAATTGTTGCCGACGATGCCGTCGGTGCGCGTGCCGGTGTGCGTGTCGACGATGGTCGGGCGCAGCACTTCGATCAGCGGAAACGGATCGCTGCCTTCATCGCCATCGACGTGCATCTCCACCGAGATGATGTCCAGCTCGACCGCGTAGCGATCCGCGCTGGGGTTGTCCCAGTGCGCCAGATCGTTGAAGCGGTTGTTGATCATGCCGATCGTGTTGCGCAGGTTTTCCTGGCGCGAGGCGCCGCGGGCCAGGTTGGCGAAGTTGGTGGTGATGCGCGTGCCGTCGGCCGGCTGGTAATCCTCGTTGAAGGGGATGCGGGTGATGCGGAAGGTGAAGGCGTCGGTGGTCATGGGCGGCGTTCCGGTTACTTAGAGGGCGTCGGCGGTTTCGGCGGGCACGGGCGCTGGGCGGTGGGACAGCGCCAGCAGGGGCAGGGCCCGCTGCACGGCCAGGCGCGCCCGCTGCAGCAGGGCCTCGTCGTGCACGCGGCCGTCGGCGAAATCCTTGTCGGTGGCGTAGACGCCCAGCGGCAGGGTGCGTGCCTGGAAGAAGCTGAAGAGCGGCCGCAACTGGTGGTCGATCATCAGCGCGTGGCGCTCGCTGCCGCCGGTGGCAGCCAGCAGGGTGGGGGTGTCGACCAGCGCGTCCTGGTGGATGAAATCGAAGAAGTGCTTGAACAGGCCGGTGTACGAACCGCGGTAGACCGGGGTGGCGACCACCAGCACGTCGGCCTGTTCGACCGTGGCCAGGGCCTGCTCGGCGGCGGCGGGCAGCTGCGAGCGCCATAGCGCACCGGCCAGCTGCGGGGCCAAGTCACCCAGTTCGACCAGGTGCGGTTCGCTGGGCACGTGCCCGCCGATCAGGTCCAGCAGGTGCTCGCACAGGGTGGCGGCGCGCGAGGGGCGCTGCAGGCCACCGGAGACGGCGACGATACGGAGGGGGCGGTGGGGAGAAAGCATGACCCGATGCTAGTCAGCCCTTCCCATGACGTAAAATGGTTTTACTTCACACATCCATGAGTGGGATTCATCGACATGCTGGAACGGATCCACCTGAGCATCGTCCAGCAGGTCGAACTGCAGGGCTCGCTGACCGCCGCCGCCGGCGTGCTGAACCTGACCCAGTCGGCGCTGAGCCACAGCATGAAGAAGCTGGAGCAACAGCTGGGCACCGATGTCTGGCTGCGCGAGGGCCGCAGCCTGCGCCTGACCCAGGCCGGCCAGTACCTGCTGGCGGTAGCCAACCGGGTGCTGCCGCAGCTGGACCTGGCCGAGGAACGGCTGGGCCAGTTCGCACAGGGCGAGCGCGGTTCGCTGCGCATCGGCATGGAATGCCACCCCTGCTACCAGTGGCTGCTGAAGATCGTCTCGCCCTACCTGGCGTCGTGGCCGGACGTGGATGTGGACGTGAAGCAGAAGTTCCAGTTCGGTGGCATCGGTGCCCTGTTCGGCTACGAGATCGACCTGCTGGTGACCCCCGACCCGCTGTTGAAGCCGGGCCTGAAGTTCGTTCCCGTGTTCGATTACGAGCAGGTGCTGGTGGTGGCCAAGGACCACGCGCTGGCCAAGGCGGAGTACGTGAAGCCACGGCAGCTGACCCAGGAAGTGCTGATCAGCTACCCGGTGCCGTTCGAGCGCCTGGACATCTACAACCAGTTCCTGCTGCCGGCCGGGGTCACCCCGCGCCGCCACAAGGCCATCGAAACCACCGACATCATGATGCAGATGGTGGCCAGCGGCCGCGGCGTGGCCGCCATGCCGCGCTGGCTGGTGGAGGAGTACGCGGCGCGCATGGACGTGGTGCCGGTGCGCCTGGGTGCCAAGGGCATCCCCAAGCAGATCTACCTGGGCGCGCGCGAGGCGGACACCGGCATCGACTACCTGCAGGCCTTCGTTGAACTGGCACGGGGCAGCTCGATTGCCGGCCCGCTGCGCGGGGCCAAGTGATGCCTGCAGCCACCACGCAGGCTGCACGCGCCTTCATCGATGCCTGTTCGCTGGAGGTGAGCGCGAAGGCCATGCCCGCGTTGCACGCCGAAGCAGCCCGCATCGCACCCGGCACGACCATTTCCATTCCTTACCTGGCCAGCGAGGACGACGACGCGCGGATTGCTGCCGCGCGCCGCGTGCGCGAGCTGGGGCTGCAGCCGATGCCGCACCTGTCGGCACGCCGCATCGGGTCGCTGGCAGCGCTCGAGCGGTTCATCGCGCGTGCGGCGGGCGAGGCCGGTGTCGAACAGTGCCTGCTGGTTGCCGGTGATCTGGCCACGCCCGCCGGCCCGTTTGCCGACAGTGCGTCCCTCATCGACACCGGCCTGCTGGAACGCGCAGGCATCAAGGTGGTTGCCGTCGGCGGGCACCCGGAAGGCCATCCGGTGATGGGCGCTGACGAGCGCTGGCAGGTGCTGGAGCGCAAGTGCCAGGCCATCGCAGCACGTGGCATGGCGCCGAAGATCATCACCCAGTTCGCCTTCGATGCCGAGATCGTGCTGGCCTGGCTGGATGCACTGCGCGCGCGTGGCATCGGCCACCCGGTGCTGGTGGGTGTGCCCGGGCCGGCCAGCGTCAGCCGCTTGCTGCGCTATGCCGCGATGTGCGGCGTGGGTGCCAGCGCATCGATGCTGGCGCGGTATGGCATCTCGATCGGCCGGTTGCTGGGTACCGCCGGGCCGGATGTGTTCGTGGATCGCCTGGTGGGAGGCCTGACCGAAGCGCATGGGCAGGTCAGCCCGCACCTGTTCCCGTTTGGTGGCATCGCGCCGTCGCTGGACTGGGTGGCGCAGTACCGGCGGCTTTGATCCTTGGAGTGCCTCGCTCATCAGCTACAGGTTGGGATAGATCACTGTCCACTGGATGATGCTCAGGTTGATCAGACCGTGCACAACCGCTCGTTGCCACGTGTCCAGCGAAAACTTGTAGATGCACGCGCAGATGATGATTGAGAACAGGAAGGCCAGAATCCTCGCGTCGGGGTGGACCCATGCGAAGAGAAGGCTGACAGCAATCGACGCAACGATCCTGCCAAGGTAGTGCGCAGCGCCGGTGAGAAGGAGGTGTCGTACCACTTTCTCTTCGAACAGCGGAGCAGCAACACAGCTCGTAAACACGCCCAGCAGGTAGTAAGCGAGTGGGATCTGATCCCAAGTCAGGAACTGCGAAGTATTGCGGCTGGGGTACCCGATAACAGCAATCCATAGCGCGCCACCGAGCAGGCCAAGCAACACGACAAGTACTGACGTCCTTGCGGTCCAGCGTGCCCTTGGCTCGTTCGGGAACATCCATAAGCAGACAAGAAAAGCAGCCAGTTCCGTCAGTGCTTTTGAGCCGAATACGTCGAGCGCCTCGAGGGCGAAATGGCCCAGGCCCACTGCAAGGGTCGCCATCCCCGCAGCGAAAACCCTGTTCTCAGGCTTATCTGCGGGTCTCCACGTCAAGGCTTGGAGGAAGGTCATGCCGATCTCTCGTTGAAGACGTTGACCCATGATGTGCCAACGCTCACCGTGCCTGCCTAAGCTGGACGCTTGGCGGCTGCACGGTGATAAACGAGCATCACGAAACCCACACCGGGAAATCCAAAAATGGCTGCTTGAGCCGCTTCCCGCTAGATCGACCACCGATACATCAAGAGCAAGCGTTTCATCGCTTGCCCCGTCCGCGAACCTACTTGCCTGCGTGCTGGGCTTGGGTCATTTCAACGCCCTTTTCCGCACCGCGGCTCTGCGCGAAATCAGGGAAGGTCTTCTCGATCGAATCCTTGTCCGGCAGCACGTAGAACACGCCGCCCTTCTCGAACGTGGACTGCACGACCTGCTCATAGAACCCGGGGCTGACATTGATGCAGCCATGGGTCACGCGGTTGTCGTCCGGCGTCGGCGTTGCCAGCCGCTCGGCGCGCTTTTCCTTCGGGGTGCCCGGCGGCAGCGGGTGCATCGAGACGGCGGAATCGTAGTCCACCCACAGCACGCGGCCGGCGTCGTCGGACGGGCCGTAGCCACCAATGAAGCGGCCTGCAGGGGTCGTGCGGTCGTGGCCGGGAATGGCGCTCAGCGCGACCTTGGCCACGTTCGGGGCAGAGTGATCGCCCTTGGCCGAGCCAAACAGCGCAGGTGCCGCGCCGCGCAGCTTGCCGTCACTGCCGAAAATCAGGACCTGTGCTGCGGCCTTGTCCATGATCGCGAACGGATAGCCCTGGCTGTCCTTGCTGGCGACCACCCAGCCGGCGAGTTCGATCACCGTCTCGGACACCTCCTGTCCTTCCGGCAGCTCATCGACGGCAGCCGTGGGTTGCGTAGCGGCATCCTTGGCGCCCCTGGCGCTGGCCACGCCGGTACCGGCCAGAGCCAGCGCAAGGGTCAGCGCGACGCAGGCGGTGCGGATTGCGGGGGATGTGTACGTACGGATAGCGCGGTTCCTCGGATGAATACGGTGACTCAAGGGAACCAGTGGCCGGGGGAGACCACTGGTTCCCGGTTCAGCTTAGCCGCGCGGGGTGCGGCGGGGAGCGGATTCGAGCTGCTGCACGCGACCTTCGATCTGGTCCAGGCGCTGGTTGGCCTGCTGGGCGGACTGGTTGGCGGACTCGGCGCTCTGCGCCGCGCCCTGGACCTTCACGTCAAGCGCGTCGAGGCGCGTGTTGACCTTCGCGAAGTCTTCTTTGTAGCTGGCGCACGCGCCGAGGCTGAGGGCAAGGATTGCCACGCCGAGGGGACGAGCGATCTTCAGGTGCTGCGTGGAAAGGGTCATTGCATTCCCTCCTTCGTCTGGGGAGTCTGGAATATAGCGGGCTTTTTGTTAGTTCCATGAATGCCTTTTCAGCTGGAGTTCGCGGACGTGGAGACACCGTGAAGAGTGCGCAGTCATGTTCGATTTGCCGCGAATTCAGCTGTCTGCGATGCACATGTGCTAACGCCGATGACGCCTGAATGAGTGGAGTGTTCGCTGCGCAATGCCATCGCATGGCGCAGATGCATCGCCACGTGCGTGCTGCGTAGCCGTTGTGCATTTGTGGCGAGCAGAGGCCGCTGATAGCCTGATCAACTGCACATGATGTTGCTGCATCAATCAACGCGTCGAACGTGTCGCCAGCACACTGCCAGTGCGATCAGGAATGTCATCGGCAGCGACCACGCAATCCAGGTTGACAGCTGCCGGAACAGTGCCGGTCCGTGCAGGATGCGATCGTAGTACGACGCGTCGAGCAGCACGAACCCATGCGGCAGGAACACGGTGATGATCGGCGTAGGCACCGGCGCTGCCAGCAGGGCGAACACGAAGGCCAGCAGCACGACGACAGCGGCCGAGCGGATGCCCCTGCGACGCAGGGCGCGAAGCGCGATATGGAGCGCAAGCGCAAACGGTGAAGCGAGTGCTGCCCAGAGCAGCAGCACACCGGCAAAGGCGAGGATGTGCGGCATGCCTGCTCCCAGGTGGTGTGACCGATCAGCGGGGTGGTGGTGCGACGGGGCAGGCGACAGTGGCTTCAAGCCGGTAATCGCCGGGGAAATCCGCAGGCAGCGGCCGTCCCGACAGATAGCCTTGGACAGGCGTGATGGCGCCTGTTTTACCCGCGCCACCCTTGTCGGTGAAGTCATCGGTCACGTCGATGATCGACTGGTCACCGCGGACCAGTTGCAGCGTTGCCGCGTCGTTCGGCACGGCGGCCAGGTAATACCGTCCTACGATCAGTTTCGGAGCGCAGCAGTCGACGGAGTAGGCCAGGCGGGATGCCTTCGGCGTGCTGCCCTTGAGGCTGCTGACCACGTTGATGCGCCCGTTCAAAGTGCTGTACCACGGTCGCCCGTCGGTAACCTCGAGCGACATGAGCCGGAACACGTAAACGTTGCTGGCGCCGCGCAGGTTGTCCATGAACGTGGGCGCGTCCGGCGGCGGACAGGCCAGCGCCGCCATGGGGGCGGTAGCCAGCGACAACAGGAGTGCCAGCCTTGCTGATGGAAATGCCACGTTGCCTCTCATCCTTGATGAACCTGCACGAGGCGCAGCGTAGCGTGGCCGGTGGTGGCGGTACAGCAGGCGGCCCGCTTCCACTCGCCTGCTAGACTGTCCGCCCCCTGCCTCATGGATGGATGCATGGCTGTCCAGCGCCTCAAGCCCCTGCCAAAGAAGGACATTGCAGCGTTGCGCGCGCGCTGGACCCCGGACCTCGTGCCGAACCTGTCCCATCCACGGCGCAAGCATGACTGGCGCGACAAGACCATCAGCAACCGCCACTGGGAACCGTCGCCGTTCGGCACAACGGCCGATGGCCGGCTGGACTATCGCGGGTTTCCTTATCCGGTTCCGCATTACCAGAACCTGCAGTCCGTGGATCTTTCCCATGCCCAGGAGGGCGGCGGGGCGACCTTCCTGACCTACGCCGTCATGCAGGACTGCGATTTCACCGGTGCAGCGCTGGGGAACGTTTCGGAAACGCTCATCCGTTGCTGCTTCAATCGGTCCGAGTTCATCCATGTCACACTCGGCGGCGCGTTCGATGGGTGCAGCTTCGTGCAGGCAAAGCTGCGCAAGTGTGGGTCAACGGCCACCTTCACTGATTGCGATTTCCGCGATGCCAACCTGTCAGGCACGGATTTCTCGCGAGCGCGCTTCGTGCGCTGCATCTTCGATGGCGCCAGCTTCAAGGGCTGCGACCTGCACAAGGCGGTGTTCGTCGGGTGCCGGCCCAGCGAGGAGCAGCTGGCCGCCTGCTACGAGAACGGGGGCATCCGCTTCGAGGATGACAGTGGCCAGCAGGTAAGCGTGGAGACGCCACCGGCAGCGGAAGATCCGGTGATCGAGGCGTGGGACCGGCTTGCGCAGCGGCTGGCGGGCCAATCCTAGGCATCGCCGTCTGGGCATTGCTGCCCGCGCCCTTGGCACGCGGGCGTTCCAGGGCCACGGCCCACGTTTGCTATCATGCGCGCCAATGGCCGCCCGCCCGCTGCTGATCGTGCGCCTGCGCATCCTCCTTCCTCGAAAGAGGACGCATCTGCGGCCATTCACAGCGAAACCCTGCCCGGCCAGGCGCCGCCTGCCACCCGGGCCCCCGTACTGATCGAATAAGGAAGGCCGGCCGCATGCCTGCGGCCGTAATACATGAAATCACCTGCAACTTCGCGTCCCGGGTTGATCCCGGTGCTGGCCCTTCTGCTGGTCGGCCTCAACCTGCGCCCGGTGCTGGCCGTGGTCAGCCTGCTCACCGATTCCATCCGTGCCAGCAACGGCATGAGTTTCGAACAGATCGGCTGGCTCACCAGCCTGCCGATGATGGCCATGGGCCTGATCGCCATGGCCGGTGGCCTGGTCTATCGCCTGGGTTATCGGCGCGGCGTGGCCATCGGCCTGGCGCTCACGGCGGCTTCGGCACTGGCCAAGCTGGCCTCGCATGAACCGCTGTGGCTGATGGGCTCCAGCGTGGCCGCAGGCCTGGGCATCGGCATCGTGCAGTCGCTCATTCCCGGCTACATCAAGACCCGCTTCCCGCACCGCGTCGATCTGCTGATGGGCCTGTACGTAAGCATGATCATGGGCGGCGCGGCACTGGCCGCGGCCAGCGCATCGGCGCTGCTGCAGTGGCTGGACTGGCAGGGCACGATGGCGTTCTGGGCGGTGCTGGCCATCGCCGGCATCGCGCTGTGGCTGCCCAACAGCGGGCATGCCGACGCACCGGCCGCCAGTGTGTCCGCCACCGCCGGCAGGCCCGCCGCTTTCCGGCCCTGGCAGCATGGACGCACCTGGTTGCTGGTCGCCCTGTTCTGCGTGTCCAGCAGCTGCTACACGCTGTGCCTGGCGTGGATCGCGCCGTACATGATGGAAGCGGGCGTGCGCGCCAACGAGGCCGGTTTCATGCTGGCGGCGTTGAGCCTGTCCGAGGTGGCCGGTGGCTTCCTCGTCTCCTGGCTGGCGCCGCGCTTCCGCGACCGCCGCGTGCTGCTGGCGCTGTTCCTGGCGGCCACCGCACTGACCTATGTGCTGATCGGCGTGGCGCCGATGTATGCCCCGTGGCTGATGATGTGCCTGCTCGGCCTGTCGATCGGTGGCCTGTTCCCGATGACCCTGATCCTGGTGATGGACCACTGCAGCCAGCCGGCCAAGGCGGGCATCCTGGTGTCGTTCGTGCAGGGCGTGGGCTATCTGGTGGGCGGCGTGCTGCCCTTCGTGGCCGGTTCGATCCGCGACACCGTGGGCGACCTCAGCGTGGCGTGGGTGGCGATGGCCTGCGTGACGGCCGCGGCGCTGGTGCTGGCGGCACGCGCAACCCCGGCCAGTGCGGAGCGCTTTGACGCGCGCTGATCGTGCATGATGCAGCGGCGTGGCGTTTGGCCACGCGCTGCCAGGGAAGGTGAATCAATGGATGGGATGCCGGCGCGACAGATCCGCGCGCACTACGACGATCGCGTGATCCGCGTATACCAGGCCTACTCCGATGCCATCGCCGACAGTGCGCTGGAGCGGCAGACCTTTGTCTCTCCGCCGTTCAAGATGGAACGGATGACATGGATAAAACCGTCCTTCCTCTGGATGATGTATCGCGCCGGATGGGGCGGGAAGGAGGAAGGCCAGAAGCGGATCCTGGCAATCGACATCCGTCGCGACGGTTTCGAGTGGGCGCTGACCCATGGCTGCGACAGCCGTGCCGAGCCCGGGATGGATGCGGCGGCGTGGGAGCAGCTCAAGGCTCGTTCCCCGGTGCGTATCCAATGGGATCCCGAACGCGATCTGCTGCTGCGGCCGTTGCCCCACCGCGCGATCCAGATAGGTCTCGGCAGGGAGGCGGTGCGTGCCTATGTCGATGAATGGATTCAAGGCATCACCGATGTGACGGCGCAGGCACACGCCATCCATGCGCTGGTGGAGGCGGGAAGGATGGAGGAAGCGCAGTCTGCGCTGCCTCGCGAGCGGGCCTATCCCTGGGGTTAGGCGCAGCCGCTCAGCCTTCGTAGAAGTAACGGCGGCGATCACGCGACCACTGCTCGATCTCCGCCTGTGAATCCTCGGGCAGGCACTCTTCGATGTAGTCAGCGGCTTCGTCGGCGCCTTGCTGTCGCAGGTACTCGATGGTCTGCCCGGCACCGGCGCCCACCATGTTCTCGACATCGAAGCCGCAGCCGGTATCCATGTTCAGATGCTTGGCGACCCACATCGACTCGACGTCGCGCAGGTCCGCAACATGGAACAGCAGATAGGCGCACCAGTAGAGGTTCTCGAAGTACTCCTGGTCGCCTTCGCTTTTCCTGTACTCCATCTCCCGGCGAAAGATCTCCTGCAGAAGTGGCTGATGCTGCTTCGCATCCTCCGGGAGGATGCTGCGAAGTGCCTGTTCCCGCGAAGAAGGGGAGTGGATATCAGCTTCTGTCATGGATAGAACCGGGCAGGAGACGGGGCAGCGGTGGATGCTAGCAGCACGACCGGTGCTCGCCGGCGGGCATTGGGGAAATGGCGGCGCTACACGGCCTCGACAGAGTTCCCTGAACAGCAACTTCATTCATGTACTGGTCAGTTCAATATTCAGGGTCGATTTCATCAGTAAACGGATAATTCACACCTGTCGACCGCCTCTTCTCTCTTCTCTGCCTCTCCCGGGGAGGCGGCCGGCGAAACCAAAAATAATTAAAGGTGTGTCCCGATGAACAAGAATTCGCTGCTTGCCCTGGGTCTGCTGGCTGCCCTGCCGTTCGCTGCATCGGCTGCCGATGGCCTGTCGTACAACTACGTTGAAGGCGGTTACGTGAACACCGATGCCAAGGGCGGCGACGCCGATGGCTGGGGCGTCAAGGGCTCGGTTGCGGTGCACCCGAACTTCTCGGTCTTCGCTGATTACAGCAAGCAGGAAACCGACACCTTCAAGAACGACGTTGACCAGTGGCGCATCGGCGCCGGCTACAACTACGGCATCGCACCGAACACCGACCTGGTGGCTCGTGTTGCGTACCAGAAGTTCGACATGAAGCACGGCCTGGACTTCAACGGCTACTCCACCGAAGTGGGCCTGCGCACTGCCTTTACCCCGAACCTGGAAGGCTACGCGCTGGCCGGCTACGAGGATTACAGCAAGAAGCACGGCATCAACCCGGAAGGCGAGTTCTACGGCCGCGTCGGCGCCACCGCCAAGTTCACCCCGAACTGGGGCCTGAGCGGCGAAGTGAAGCTGGCCAAGGCCGGCGACCGCGAGTGGTTCGTGGGCCCGCGCTTCACCTGGTAAGAACAGCAGTGCAGTAAAAGCGTGTTACCGGCGTGTGCTCTCTCTCTCTCCCACACGCCACCGAAGCCCGGCCTTGCGCCGGGCTTCTTTTTTGTGGATGACGGTTGGGCTTCCACCAGGCCCAGCCGCAGCAGGCTCTCGGCCGTGGCCACGATGGCGTCCTCGCGCGAACGCGGTGCCCAGCCCAGCAGGCGCTGCGCCTTTTCGCTGGTGGCGTTCATCGTGCGGCCCAGCAGCGGCACCGAACCACGCAGCGCTGGGTCCTTCAGCGCACCCAGGCGTACCACCCAGTTGGGGATGACCCGCGTGCTGACCTTGTCGGCGGCCGCACCCAGGCGCTGCTTCAGGACCTGCGCCACTTCACCCAGCCACAGGCTGTCGCCGGCGATGGCGATGAAGCGCTCGCCATTGGCGGCCGGGTGGGTCATTGCGCGCAGGTGCAGGTCGGCCACGTCGCGGACATCGACGAAGCCGCAGTTGATCTTCGGCGACCCCTTCTGGCCCTGCAGCAGGTTGCGCACCAGGCGGATGGAATGTGAGTAGTCGCCGCCCAGCACCGGGCCGAGCACGGCGGTGGGATTGACCACCGACAGCTGCAGGCCATTGCCCTCGCGCGCAATGAAGTCCCACGCAGCGCGCTCGGACAGGGTCTTGGACTTCTGGTACAGCCAGACATCGCCGGACAGATCGCTCCAGTCGGTCTCATTGAAGGGCCGGCCGATGTCGCCGTGGCCGGCGCAGATGGCACCGAAGGCCGAGGTCAGCACCACCCGCTGCACGCCGGCATCGCGCGCGGCACGCAGCACGCGCAGGTTGCCGTCCACGGCCGGGCGCACCCATTGCTCCTCGCGGGTCTGTTCGCCGGTGGGCGTGGGCGAGGCGCCATGCATCACATGGCTGCAACCCGCAACGGCTTCGGCCCAGCCCTCGTCGCGGCCGAGGTCGGCCACCACGAAGCTGAGGCGATCGCCCGGCTCGGCGCCGCCGACCTTCAGCTGCTGGCGCACCTCCGCCTCGCGTGACAGCGAGCGCACCGTGGTGCGGACGTCGTAGCCGGCCGCGAGCAGGGCCAGGATGCAGTGCTGGGCGATGAAGCCGGTACCACCGGTCACCAGGACGGTCGTTTTCATGGGAACTCTCCAGATACGTGGGGGATGGGCAAGCCACCCCCGACGGGGATCCGGCGGTGCAGGCGGCTATGTCTACAGCTGTATACATGCGTTGCCTGCCATTGTCTACAGCTGTATACTTAACGCATGAACACGCCCGCCGCACCGTCTGCCAGCAAGCCCCGCCAACGTGATGCCGAAGCCACCCGCGAGGCGATCCTGGTCTCTGCCCGCCGGGCCTTCGCCCAGTCCGGCTATGACGGCGCCGGCGTGCGTGAAATCGCCGCCGGCGCCGGGGTGACGGCGATGATGGTCAACCGCTACTTCGGTTCAAAGGAGCAGCTGTTCGCGGAGGTGGTGGAGGACACCATGACCCAGGGCAGCCTGATTGCCGGCGGCATCATGGACCAGCCGGAACCGGGCAAGGCGCTGGCGCGCGCGCTGGTGAAGATGACCCGCGCCGACGCCACGCCCATGGATGGCTTCCTGATCACTTTCCATTCCGCATCCAGCCCGCTGGCAGCGGAGATCGGCCGCGACAAGATCGCCGCGCACCACCTGAAAACGGTAGCCGCCTCGCTGCAGGGCACGCAGCGGGCCGAGCGCGCCGCGCGCGCCGCGCTCATCCTGGCGATGATTTCCGGCTTCCAGGTGATGCGGCAGATGATCGCGTTGCCGGCCCTCGCCCATGCCGACGAGGATGAGCTGGCCGAGCTGCTGGGCACGGTGTTCGAGCGCCTGATCCAGCGGCCCGCATCCGGGCCGTAGGATCAGTTCACCGGCTTGCCGTAACTTTCGGCGAGGATGGCCTTGTACTCGGCCAGTGACGGCAGGCCCATGGCGCTGCGCCGCGCGTCCAGGCCGGGCATGTCCTCGGTAGGGCGCAACTGCATCGCGCCGTCGTCGCCCTGCACGAACTGGCTGCCGTAACGCTGCGGCTTGCCCTGCGCCACCAGCACGCGGTCGGTGAGCAGGGCCACGTCGGCACGGTCGGCCTCATCTGCCTTGGCGGCGTGTTCGATCAATGGCAGCACCTGGGCCTGGAATCCAGGGTCCTGGTCGGCGTGCTGCACCAGCAGCCAGGCTGCCTTGGCGCCATCGCCGCCGACCTTTGAACGGGTTGGCCAGCCCTTCTCGGCGATCACGGTCTTCAGCCACTCTGCATTGGCCTTGGCTACGGGCAGGGTGCTCTTGAAGGCCTCGCCGCCGCCAGCCGCAATCGCCGCATGCTGCGCGGCCTGGTCACGCGCTTCGCGGTCGAGCAGTTCCTTGCGCAACGGTTCGTCCATCTGTGCGGCACGCTGCGTCTGCATCGCTTCGGCCCGCGCCAGCATCTGTGGCCACGCCGGTTCGGCACGCAGGGCATTCAGGCCGGGGCGATCCTTGTGCAGCAGGTCGTCGAGGGGCAGGCGGTCCTGGCCCAGCAGCGCGACGACGTAGGCCATCGCTGCGGCGTGGTCGCCGGCGGCGGCAGTGCATTCGACCAGCAACAACTCGCCGCCGTCCGGGAAGCGCTCGCCCTTGTGGTACATCGCGCCGAGCGTATCGGCACAGCCTTTGACGTCGTCGTCCTGATAGCGCTGCAGGGCCTCGAAGAACGAACCGGCTTCGGCCGCGTGGGCGCTGCCGGCCGCAGCCAGCAGTGCAAGCAGTGCCGGTGCCAGGCGGAATGCGTGGATGGATGCCATCGGGTCTTCCTCCATGAAGGGCGTTGCATGGGCAAGGCCATGCTGCCGGAGCCTGCAGTGTGCCAGTGTTCGCCGCTTTGGTTGTAGAGCCACGCCGCGCGTGGCTGCTTCCTTCCATCCACGCATGGCGTGGCTCTACTGCAGCTGTGCTTCCAGGTCAGCCAGCCTATCCAGCCGCCGCTGCCGGCGTCGGCCAGCCCAGGCGCCGGCCAGTGCTGCCACCACGACGACCGCGCCGTTCAACCACAGGTTCAGCGCCAAGGTCTGGGGCGGCAGTGCACCTGGAACGTCGGGGCCGGCCTGCATCGCGGTGTGCGAGATCCACACGAGTCCGATCCAGACGGCCAGTGACAGCCAGATGTTGAGCCGCCAGATCCGCATCGAGATGTGCGCGCGCTGGCGCTCGAAAGCCAGCAGTGCGGCCGGCGCAAGACCGCGGCTACGCCATTGCCGGCGGCGCTGCACGAAAATCCAGCCAGCGAAGGCCAGTATGAACACGATCAGGCCCCAGAGCACCCCATGGGCGATCAGCTTGCGCGGGTCGAGCAGGGCGCGGATGCAGTTGCCCACGGCCGCGACGGTAACCAGCAGTTCCAGCGCAGACCGCAGGCGTATCCAGCGGCTGCGACGCTCGGCCTCGCGCTGCAGCGCGCCGACATCCACCGCAGGCACGTCGGGCTGCTGCTGCCACAGCGCCTGCAGGTCACTCCAATCGTCTCTGTCGGTTGCCGGATTCATCGCGTCCCTCCCATACGTTCGCGCAGTTGCCGGCGTGCACGGCTCAGGCGCTGGGCAACGGTGTTCTCTTCCACCCCCAGCACCTGCCCGATCTCACGCTGTGAAAAGCCTTCCAGTGCCAGCAGCACCACCTGGCGCAGGCCCAGTGGAAGCTGACGCACTGCCTGCAGCAGACCATCGTGCTGCTGCGCACGTGCGGCCTGCTGCAGCGGATCGGCGTCGGGATCCGGCAACTGTTCGTCCAGGCTGCTGACGCGGTGCCGCCGCTCGTTGGCCAGCGCATCCATCGCACGGTTGTGTGCCACCCGCGCAATGAATGCGCGCAACGTGCCTCCTTCGCCACGCCAGCGTGGCAGTGCCTGCCACAGCGCGATGCTGATCTCCTGCAGCAGATCGTCGCGGCGTGCGGGCTCGCGCGTGTAGCTGCCTGCCATGCGCGCAAGCATCGGCCAGTGCGTCTGCAGCACGACGGCAATATCGAGGGACTGCGTGTTACCCAACCGTGCCGCTCCTCAGCCGATGTCATCCGCGAAAGCGTCGCGGTAGACCCAATAGGATACGTAGCCAAGCAGCAGCAGGGGCAGCAACAGATACGGCTGGTACGGCAGGGCGAACAGCAGGACCGCGTTGAGCAGCAGGTAGGCACACAGCGGGCGCCAGGCTTCACGCAGGAGCCGCAGGTTATCGCGCAACGCCACCAGCACCGGCATGCCATCCAGCAGTGCACGCGGAACGGTGGTCAGCAGCAGCATGCCCAGCGGCAGGCCGCTGGCCAGTACCAGGGCGATCTGCAGGCGAGTGAATGTGGCGGCCAGCACCGCGCTGTCACCCAGTGCGAAGGCACCAGCGGCCGCAGGCCCGGCCAGCACGCCGGCCATCGCCACCTGGCCGGCGAAGACCACTGCCGAGAGCAGCGCCAGTACCGCGACCGTCGCGGGACGTGCACGCAGCCGGCGGCCAGCCTGCAGCGGCGCGAAGCGCCCATCGCGGACGAACTGATCCAGCATCAGCAGGGCCCACATCGATACCAGTGGAACCACCAGCTTGGACACCACCACGCCGACGACCGGCACGCCCAGCTGCAGCATGAGTTCCACCAGCATCGGCAGCAGCACCAGCAGGAACAGCCGCAGCGGTGCGCGCCGCAGCATGCCCGCGCTGCGCGCAAGCCAGTGCAGGAGGCGACCGGTGGGCCAGCGGCGGCTTGCTTGAGTGGTGGTGGCAGCGATGTCCGGGGCGTGCATGCGGGCTCCAAGCGGCGTGTAGTGATGATTGAAGACGCCGCCGGCGGAAAAAACCTGACATCGATCCGCATCACGCCGACCCGTGTGGCCGCGCCGAACTGAGAACCCAACGCTTCGGTAGCGCCACGTCATGCGTGGATGCTCTCCTCAGCCACGCATGGCGTGGCTCTACTGCAGCTCCACCATCTGCAGGGGGGCTTCCGCTAGAATCGCCCGCACTTCGCCGCGCGCGATGCGCCCGCCCCACGCCAGCAGGATGTACCGTGAATTCCCAGCCCGCACCGATCACCGCCCTCAACCACACCCTCGACAACGAGCCGCAGCAGATCACCGCGCCGTTGACCCACTCGGCCGCGTTCCTGGTGCTGAAGGTGAAGGACGATGCCGGTTCCATCGCCAAGGTGCGCGAGGTGCTGGGCAGCACCGACGACCTGATCAAGAACACCGCCATCCGCGATATCGAGCGCACCTTCACCTGCAACGTGGCCATCGGCCACCGCGTGTGGGAGCCGTTGGTGGGCACCGCGCCGCCGCGCGAGCTGAAGCCGTTCCGCGAGATCAAGGGCGCCACGCATACCGCCGTGTCCACCCCGGGTGACCTGCTGTACCACGTGCGTGCGCGCACGATGGACCTGATCGTGGCCTTCGAGCGCAACCTGCTGATGGCCTTCGGCGATGCGGTGGAAACGGTCGATGACGTGGCCGGCTTCCGCTACTTCGATGGCCGTGACCTGCTGGACTTCGTCGATGGCACGGCCAACCCGGAAGGGCTGTCGCTGCCCGAAGCCACCATCGTCGGCGACGAAGACCCCGAGCATGCCGGCGGCAGTTACGTGGTGGTGCAGAAGTACCTGCACAACCTCGATGCCTGGCGTGCCCAGAAGACCGAGGCGCAGGAGGCCATCATCGGCCGCACCAAGCACGACAACATCGAACTGGACGATGCCCCGGCCGACGCGCAGAAATCGCACAAGACGCTCTGCACCATCGAGGATGCCGATGGCGAGCACGAGATCCTGCGCGACAACATGCCCTTCGCCAACCCGGGCCGCGGCGAGTACGGCACCTACTTCATCGGTTACACGCGCCGCTTGTGGGTGATCGAGCAGATGCTCGAGCGCATGTTCATCGGCAACCCCGCGCCGCTGCACGACCGCATCCTGGATTTCTCCACCGCCACCACCGGCGTCACCTTCTTCGCGCCCTCGCGCAAGGTGCTGGCCGACCTGGGCGACTGACCCTCACGCCACGCGTGAAGGCCATGTCCAGTAGAGCCACGCCATGCGTGGATGAGCGTCCGGTAGATGCCAACCTTGGTTGGCAGAAGCACGCCAACCAAGGTTGGCGACTACCGAAGCTCCTGCTCGCGCGCCGCAGCGCTCCACGCGCGCAGGCCGAATGCGGCCAGGCCCAGGAAGAACACGTACAGCGCCGCGGTCACGTGCAGCGACTTGAACAGGTACGCGCCCACATAGACCACGTCCACCGCGATCCACACCCACCAGCACGCCACATGGCGGCGCGCCTGCCACCACTGGCCGACCAGGCTGAGCGCGGTCAACATCGCATCCAGCCACGGCAGCGCCGCATCGGTGAAGGTGTGCATGGCGGTGCCCAGGGCGATGCCACCGCACAGGCCGATGGCCAGGTCGCGCAACGCCTTGCCGCGCGCCAGCGGCACGATGCGGATGCTGCCCTCGTCGGCAGCATGCTGGCGCCAATTGATCCAGCCATAGACCAGGAAGCCGCCGAAGGCGACCTGCAGCAGCGTGTCCGAGTACAGCTTGGCCTCGGCGAACACCAGGCCGTACAGCGCCACCGACAGCAGGCCCACCGGCCACGCCACCAGCCGCCGCCGGGCCATCAGCCAGACGCCGAGCACGCTGCACAGCGCTGCGGTCCACTCGAGCAGGACGCCGCTCACAGCGCGAACGTCACCGACAGGCGGGCCTGCCGCGGTGCGCCGGGGAACAGGTAGTAATCACCACCGCTGCTGCCGGTATCGCGCCAGTAGAAGCGGTTGAACACGTTGTCCACCGACAGGTTCCAGGTCACGGCACGCTCATGCAGACGATGCTGGAAGCGCAGGCCGGCGTCGAACACCGAGTAGTCCGGCGCGCGCACGCCACCATCGGCGCGGGCGACGTTGGAGGAGGCATAGCGCCAGCCGCCGGTCACGTCCAGGCCCTGCACGAAGGGCAGCGCATAGGCCAGGTGCACGCTGGCGCGCACCTTGGGCACGTTCACCAGCTGGTGGCCTTCATAGGCCGGCGTGCCGGCATCGCGCGCACGCGCCTGCAGCACGCTGGCACTGGCCACGATCTGCAGGGCATCGGTCAGTTGGCCGTTGGCGGTCAGCTCCAGGCCGGTGTGGGTCTGCGTGCCCTGCTGCACGAAGGTGTAGCCGGCCTCGCTGTCGTCCGGCTGGGCGAACTGATACGGCTGGGAGATGCGGAACAGTGCCGCGCCCACGGTCAGTGTGTCGGCCGGCACGTACTTCACGCCCACTTCCAGCTGCCGCGACTGCACCGACGGCAGGAATTCATCGGCATTGGAGGTCCAGAACGGGGCCTCCTGGCCCAGCGAGATGCCGCGCACGTAGCTGCCGTAGACGTTGAGCTGGTCATTGGCCTTCCACACCAGCGCGGTCTGCGGCAGGAAGCGCGACAGGCGGCTCTGCCGCTGCGGGGTGCCGCGCTTGTCGTTGGCACGCTCGTCCAGGCGCACGAAGCGGCCACCGGCCAGCCACTGCCAGTCATCGCCGAGGCTGATGCGGTCCAGCGCGAACACGGACGTCTGGCGGCTGTCGAGGCGGCGTGCGGAGGGGCCGGGCTGCAGCGGCGAGGGCGCGTACACCGGCACCTGTGCGTCGTGGATGTTGGCGCTGCCCACGTACTCGTTGACGCTGGGGCGGCGGTCGACGGTGCGGCGGAAATGGTCGGCGCCGACGGTCAGTTCGTGGCTGATGCTGCCGGTGTCGAAGCGGCCGCGCAGTTCGGCGCGCGCCTGCTGGTTGCGGCGGGTGTCGTCCGGGCTGCGGTAGTCGTAGATGTCGTAGTCGCCATTGGGCGCGAAGTAGTTGCCCGGCGTGCTGCCATCGGCGCACTGCGCGGTGTAGTAGCAGCCATAGGCGAAGGCCACGTTGTCATCGATGACCGAGCGGCTGTAGCCCACCGACACGCGCGACTGCCAGCGCTCGTTGAAATCGTAGGTGTGCAGCGCGGTGATATTGGTGCTGGCGATATCCACCGGCCGCTGCCACGGCTGGTAGCCCAGCAGGTGCTTGCGGTCGACGCCGCGCGGCAGCTCGCTGGCGCCCAGCAGCTGGTAGCCGGACACCGAGCGCTGCGTGCTGGTCTGGTAGTTGGCATCCACTTCCAGCTTGCCGCGTTCGCCGATCAGCCAGTCCGCCGCCAGCGAGTAGAAGTTGCGGTTGCCATCGGCGTGCTCGACGTAGGAATTGCTGGCATCCCAGGCGGCATTGAGGCGCACGCCAAACCGCGGCGTGATCCAGTGGCCGATATCCGCGGCGACATAGCGCGAGCCTTCCGAATCGGTGCCGAGGGTGACGGTGCGCACTTCGGCCGGGCGCTTGCCCACGTAGTTGATGATGCCGCCCGGAGCCATCACGCCGGCGGCCAGGCCCGCTTCACCCTTGAGGATCTGCACCTCCTGCACGTTCTCCAGCGCCAGGCGCTGTTCGCCGGCGATGGCCAGGCCGTTGAAGCGGTAACCAGTGGCGGCATCCAGGGCGAAGCCGCGGATGGCGATGTTCTGGTAGTAGCCGACCGGCGCGTAGGCATCGCCCAGCGACGCATCGTTGCTGGCCAGCTCGGACAGCGAACGCACCTGGCGGCGGTCGAGGTAGTCGCGGTCCAACACGTTCACCGAGGCCGGCGTGTCCTGCCAGCTGCCGCCACCGAAGGCATTGGCGCGCGAGGTATCGCCGGCGGGTTTGCCGGCCTGCACGCGCACGGCGGCCAGTTCGGTCGGCGTGCGTTCGGCGCCGGGGGCGGCCGCGTCGGGCGACGCCTCGGCTGCGCTGGCGTGCAGCGGCAGGGCGGCGCAGAGGGCGAGGGCGAGCAGGGTGGGGCGCAGGCAGCGGTTCATTCGGTTCGTCTTCTGACAGCAAGGGAGACGAAGCGACGGCGCACGGACGCACCTGCCCGGACCGGGGGTGCGACTGCTGCTCAAAGCTCCCTACGCCGGTGCAAACCGGATCAGGTTCCAAGGGACTCTCTCAGCCTGGCAATCCAGGCACCCCCGCTTCAGGTGACCATTTCACTACAAATGCCGGCGATTTGCGAGCCAGGGGTCGGATCCCTTTCCGCAGGAAAGGGCTCCGACCCCGACGCCGTGCCCGCCGGGAATGGGGTCAGAGCCCTTCCCGTTGGGAAGGGATCCGACCCCTGCACCTGACCTCACGCGGCCGCGCGCAGCGCCTGCAGCAAGGCCTGGCCGGCCTTCGAGTGGAACCATGCCGGATGCCCCAGCATGAACGGCTGCCACGCCACGTCGGCATTGGCGGTGGAGCCGGTGATGCCTTCGAAATACTCCACTTCGGACAGTGCGAAGTCGAAATGGACCATCGGCAGCAGGTCGGCCAGCAGCTGCACGCGCGCGGCCGACAGTGGCAGCACCTCGCGGTAGCCCTGCAGCAGGGCCAGGGCGATGTCGATGCGCACGGCGTCGGAACCACGCTCCAGTTCCAGCCAGGCCACCGCATTGCGCTCGATGGCCGTGGCCAGGTCGAACAGCGCGCTGGTGGGCGAGGCCAGGCCGAAATCCAGCACGGTGGCCACCGCGCCGTCGGCATCCCACAGCAGGTTGGAGACGTGCCAGTCGTTGTGGGCCCACAGCCGTGGCTCATCACGCAGGCGCGCCGCCAGGCCCGCATGCCAGGGCAGCACGTCGGCGCGCAGCTGCGCCTGCCAGGGAATGCGCGCCAGGTAGCGGGCCAGCCCAGGCCGGTGTGGCAGGTCGGCCTGCAGCGCGGCAATGGGGTCATCGGCGCGGATCAGGTCATCGCGCGCCACCAGGATGTGGGTGCTGCGCTGGGGCGCCGCGTAGCTGGCCGACGCCTGGTGCAGGCGCGCCAGCATGCGCCCGGCCTGCCGCGCCTGCGCGCTGTCGGTCAGCAGCGACCACGACACCGCGTCGCGGTACAGGTCCGCGCCGGCACCGGCCGCATGCAGTTCATAGGTCCACGGCCCGTGCTCGACCGCCGTCGCGCCGTCGGCGGCGGCCAGGACCTGCACCACCGGCACGCCGTGTGCGGCCAGGTGGGCGATGAAGTGGTGTTCTTCCTGCAGGCAGGCGGCGCTGCGCACGCTGTGGTGGTGGCGCTTGATGAACACCCGGCCCATCGCGCCTTCGATGATCGCCGCCGTCGACAGCGGGCGCGGGCTGTGCCAGTGCAGCGTGCTGTCCGCCGCCAGCGCCGGGTACCGGGTGCGCAGCCACGCGACTTCGTCGGCGCTGATCGCCGGCCAGTCGGCAGCGACCTTGTCGTTGTTGAGGCCCTGCACGCGATGGGGGGAAGAAGTCATGCCGCAGCCGCTGCCCGGAAAGGAATCACCAAGGCTGCGCATTCAACGCCATGGGCGCGGCGGACGCAACCGGCGGGCGGCGAACGAAAACGGGCAGGTCAGCGACCTGCCCGTTGCCTGGATCACCAGGGAATGCTGCGCTTACCAGCCGCGATGACGGCCACGGTCGTGGTAATGGCGGCGGTCATGGCCACGGTCGTGGTAGCCGCGGCTGTAACCACGGTTGTAGCCGCGGTCGTAACGACGGTTGTCATAGCGACGGTCGTAGCGGCGGTCGTGGTGGTCCTTGGTGGTCAGGTTGCCGATCGCACCACCTGCCACGGCGCCGCCGACGGTCGCGGTCGGGTCACCGTTGGAGATCAGATGGCCGGCCACGCCGCCCACCACCGCACCGACCACGGTGCGCTTGTCCTTCCTCGACATCGCGCTGGCATCGCTGACCACGGCCACGCCGGCCAGCAGGGCAAGCGCCATCGCCAGGCCACGGAAGCTGATTGCGGACGTACTGATCATGTTCGGTTCTCCTGTCTGGGCATGCCACGGTGGGCAGGGAGGGCGGGGGCGCCCCGGCTGCCGTGATGTCCACGCTGGGCTTCCAACATTGTCGGAACATTGCGCGTGGACACCGTGCGGCGTGCGCATTCATCTAGCGTCAAACGGCATGAAGCCTGCCTGAAAGTTCAATCGCCAGAGGGGAAGGATTCAGATTTTGCCGTCACGCAGGTAGTCGAACAGCTCGGCGTCGCCCTTCAGCCCCAGCTTGAGCATCGCATCGCCCTTCTGCCGGCTGATGGTGCTGACGCTCTTGTGCAGCTGCACGGAAATTTCCTTCACCGTCATCCCGGTGCCCAGCAGGCGCAGCACTTCCACTTCGCGTGGCGACAGCGGCTTGCCATCGCCCTCGCGCATGCGCCAGCTGCCCGCTTCCTCCACCCGCTCGCGCAGGCTGCGGCTGATGTAGGGCTGGCCGCGATACACCGTCTGGATGGCCTGCGGCAGTTCGTCCATCGACGAGCCCTTGTCGACCAGGCCGAGCACGCCGCTGTCCAGCACCATGCGCAGGATGGCCAGGTTGTTGGACACGCTCAGCATCAGCACCGGCAGGTCGGGGTAGCGCCGGCGGATCATGCCGATCATCGCGAAGCCATCGGCCTGCGCGCTGCCGGGCATCGAGTAGTCGGTCACCAGCATGTCGCAGGGCTGGCTGGCCAGCACGGCCATCAGGGCCTGCACGCTTTCCGCTTCGCCGACGACCCGGCCCACGCCGCTGGATTCGATCACGGCACGGGTGCCGATGCGTACTACCGGGTGGTCGTCTGCGATGATGATGCGCAAGGTCATGCTCTAGTATGGCCTTTCAGGCGGTGCCGGCCGCGAGCTGCACGGTACCCGGCGGGTTTCTGGGAGAACGTCGCAGATGCGGAACCGGGCAGTACGTGGATGGGCCTTCCTGCTGGGGCTGCTGGGCCTGTGCGCGCTGGCGCAGGCGGCACCCGGGGCATTGCTGCTCAGTCCGCAGGATCGCGCCTACCTTGCCGCACATCCGGTCATCGTCGTCGGCCAGTATGACAGTGGCTGGCCCCCGTTCGAATCACTCAAGGACGGTCAACAGGTAGGACTGGGCCCAGATTATCTGTCGCTTTTCGCACGTCAACTGGGTGTGAAGGTTGAAGCGCGCCAATACCCGGACTGGAGTGCCGTGCTGGATGCGGCGTGCCGCGGCGAAATCGACGTGGTGATGAACGTCGCCCTCAACGCCGACCGCGCGAACTGCCTGGTCTCGACCGCCGCCTACGCCGAAGCGCCCTTGGCGCTGGTAGGCCGCGCGGGGGATCTGCGTTCGTCGAGCAACCCCGACCTGGACGATCTGCGCGTGGTGATCGAGCGCGATTTCCTCACCGGGCCGCAGATCCGGGCCCGGTACCCGCGGGCGCGCCAGATTGTCGCGGACGATACATCTGCGGCCCTCCAGATGGTCAAAGACGACAAGGCCGATGTCTTCATCGGCAATGCCTACGTCGCGACCGCGCTGATTGCGCGCTCGTCGCTGCAGGGGGTGGTGCTGCTGCGCCCCAGCGATCTGCCGCCGGAGCGGCTGCACTTCGCCGTCCCCGCGGTGAAGCAGCCCTTGGCCGACGCACTGGATGTAGCCCTGGCCGGTACCAGCCAGGCACAGCGCGATGCCTTCGCACGGCACTGGCTGCCCACGCCGCAATGGTCCGCGTCGGCACAGCTGGCCCTGAGCCAGGCCGAGAAGCAGGTCCTCCAGCAGCGGGTGAAGATCGCCTACCCGCCCAATGCGCCGCCGCTGTCGTTCGCCGACCGGTACCGGCAGCCGGGCGGGCTGGCAGGCCAGTTCCTGCAGCGCCTGGAGGCGGCGGGGGCCACGCTGGACGTCGAAGACAGCCACGATTGGTACGACGCCCGCGAGAAGGCCCGCCGCGGCGAGCTCAATGCGGTGATGGGCATTCCCAACGACTCGCATTACCTGGGGCCGGACTGGATCTTCAGCCAGCCCTATCTCACCGTTCCCAATGTGATCGTGTCAGCCATCAACGGGCCGCCGGTGCTGGGCCTGGGGGATCTGCGCGGCAAGCGCGTGCTGTTGTCCGACCCGGACAGGCTGCGGGCGCGGGTGCTGCAGGAAGCCCCCGATGCCAGGATCATCGCTGCGCGCAGCGCCGAACAGGCCCTGCAGCGCCTGGAGGCCGGCGATGCCGACGTCTATGTCGGCAATCTTTCGCTGGTCGATCACCTGCTGCGCAGCCGCTTCAGCGGGCACCTGCAGATTGCGGCGCCGGCCGGCTTCAACGACCAGATGGCGCTGGCGGTGGATCGCGACCATGCCGCCCTGGCCACGGTCTTCGACCGCCTGCTGCTGCAGATGGGGGAGGACGAGAAGCAGGCGCTGCGCGATCAGCTGCTCGCCACCGATGCCCGTCACGGGTTCGCGCTGCATGGTGGCATGGGCTGGAGCCTGCCCATCCTGCTGGTGCTGCTGACCGGTGCAGTGGTGCATGCGATCGGCTACATGCGCCTGCGCCGTGAAGTGGCCGTCCGCCGTGACGTCGAGCAGCGCCTGGCGGAGGTGAGTGACAACCTGCCGGCGGTGGTCTACCAGGCCCGCCATGATGCCCGCGGCCGGCTCAGTTTTCCGTTCATCGCGGGCGACATGCAGCCCCTGTTCGGCATCACCGGCGATACGGCGATGGCCGATGCCGGCGCGCTGCTGGCCTGCATCGATGAAGCGGACCGCGAGCACCTGATGCGCACGATCGAGGTCGCCAAGCGCAACTTCGCCCCGCTCGCGCTGGAATTCCGCGTGCAGCCCGTGGGCCTGCCCCCCTGCTGGGTGCGCACCGAAGCCCACCCTTATTCGGCCGAGGCCGGCGCGGTGACCTGGAGCGGCTACTGGGTGGATGTGAGCGAGGCACGCGCGCAGGCCGATGCGCTGGCCGCGGCCACCCGCGAGGCGGAACAGGCGGTGGAAGCCAAGTCGCGCTTCCTGGCCACCATGAGCCACGAGATCCGCACGCCGATGAGCGGCGTGCTGGGCATGCTGGAAGTGCTCTCGCACTCGCCGCTGGACCAGGAACAGAAGCGCATCATCGGGGTGATCGAAGATTCGGCGCAGATGCTGCGGCAGATCCTCGATGACATCCTCGACTACTCGCGCATGGAGGCCGATGCGCTGCCGCTGGCGCCGGTACCGACGCCGCTGCGGCCGCTGCTGGAAAGCGTGTGCAGCCTGCTGTCGGCGCAGGCCACCGCGCGCGGCCTGGACCTGCAGGTGGAGATCGACCCGCGGCTGGCACAGGCGCACGAGGTCGATGGCGTGCGCCTGCGGCAGATCATCTTCAACCTGCTCAGCAACGCCATCAAGTTCACCGCGCAGGGCAGCGTGCGCCTGCAGGTGGATGTCCTCGGGGCCAGCACCGCAGAGGGCGGCCAGCCGCTGCGGCTGAGCGTGTCGGACACCGGCATCGGCATCGCCGAGGCGCAGATCCCGCACCTGTTCGCGCCGTTTGCCCAGGCCGGCGCGCACATCCAGCGCGAACACGGCGGTACCGGCCTGGGCCTGAGCATCTGCCACCGGCTGGTGCAGAAGATGGGCGGTGACATTTCCCTGCAGAGCGTGCTGGGCCAGGGCACGCGGGTGGACGTGCTGCTGTCGCTGGTGGAGGCGCGCGCCGATGACGTGCAGGCGCTGCTGTCCGAACAGGAACAGACCGCGCTGCTGCCACCGGCGCTGCGCGAGGCGCGCGTGCTGGTGGTGGAGGACCACCCCACCAACCAGGCGATGATGGCCTGGCGCCTGCAGCAGCTGGGCGTACCGCATGCGCTGGTGGACGACGGCCAGCAGGCGCTGGACCGCCTGTCGGCCGAGCCCTTCGACCTGGTCATCACCGATTGCCGCATGCCGGTGCTGGATGGCTTTGCCTTCGCCCGCCTGCTGCGCGAGCGCGAAAGCCGCAACGGCCAGCCGCGCCTGCCGATCCTGGCATTGACCGCCAGCGTGGTCAGCGATGATGCACGGCGTTGCCGCGAGTCCGGCATGGACGACGTGCTGGCCAAGCCGCTGTCGCTGGCCACGCTGCGGCAGGCGCTGCTGCGCTGGCTGCCACAGGCGGCGGCACTGCAGGTGGAGGTGGCGGACGCCGCGCCGGCGCCCGCTGCAGAGGTGCCGGAGACAGCGGAACTGCCTGACCTGGCCGCCCTGCAGCAGCGCTTCGGCTCACTGCAGGTGGCCACCCAGCTGCGCGACAGCCTGCTGCAGGCCAGTACGGCGGACATCGCGCAGCTGCAGCGCGCGCTGGGCGAAGCGGACCGCGCCGGTGCGATCCAGCAGCTGCACCGCATGGCCGGCGCGCTGGGTGCGGTGGGCGCACGTGGCCTGGCCGAGCGCGCGGCGGCGCTGGAACAGCAGCTGCAGCAGGCCAGCGATACCGACGCGGCTCCGGCGCTGCAGCAGGTGGGCGCGTTCGTGCAGCACCTGCAGCAGCAGCTGCAGCGCCTGGCCCCCTGAGCCGCCGGTTACCGCGGGGCCGGTGGCTGCGCGGCCTGCTCCTGCAGGAAGGCAATCACCAGCGCGCGGCGTTCGGGGCTGGGGAAGGCGTTGTACATGCGCGTGCCCGGCACCACGTGGGTGGGCGACTGCAGGAAGGTATCCAGCGTCTGCGCGCTCCACACGAAACCGGCGCGGCGCATGCCATCGGAATAGGCGTAATCGGGCAGGCTGCCGGCGCGGCGGCCGATGACCCCGTGCAGGTTGGGGCCGAAGCGGTGGATGCCACCGGCGTTGACCGTGTGGCAGCCCGCACAGATCTCGAAGGCCTGCTGCTGGGCCTGCAGGCGCACCTGTTCGGGCGTCAGCGGTGCCGACGGCGTGCGCTGGCAGGCCGTGGTGGCCAGGGCGAGGGTCAGCAGCAGGGGCAGGCAGGCGCGCATGGGCGGGCAGGATAACGGTGTGCCCGCAGCAGCGGGCTGCGACATGCGGTCGCAGCCCGGCAGCCTCACATGCCCGAGTAGTTCGGTCCGCCGCCGCCCTGCGGGGTCACCCAGACGATGTTCTGGGTGGGGTCCTTGATGTCGCAGGTCTTGCAGTGCACGCAGTTCTGCGCGTTGATCTGCAGCCGCGCGCCATCGCCTTCGCCGACGAACTCGTAGACACCGGCCGGGCAGTAGCGCGCTTCCGGGCCGGCGTACTCGGCCAGGTTCACCTGCACCGGCACGCTGGCGTCCTTCAGCGTCAGGTGGCTGGGCTGGTTCTCGTCGTGGTTGGTGCTGCTCAGGAACACCGAGCTGAGACGATCGAAGGTCAGCACGCCGTCGGGCTTGGGGTAGGCGATGCGCGTGTGCTTGGCCGCCGGTTCCAGGCAGGCGTGGTCCGGGGTGCTGTGGCGCAGGGTCCACGGCGGGTTGCGCACGCCCAGCTTGGGCAGCAGCCACTGCTCGATGCCGGTCATCAGCGTGGCCACGGTCTGGCCCTTCTTGAACCACTGCTTGAAGTTCTTGGCCTGCTGCAGCTCGGCGTGCAGCCAGCTGGCTTCGAAGGCCTTCGGGTAGGCGTCCAGTTCATCGTGCTGGCGGTCGGCGGCCAGCGCGTCGAAGGCTGCATCGGCACACAGCATGCCGGTCTTGATCGCGGCGTGGCTGCCCTTGATGCGGCTGACGTTGAGGTAGCCGGCCTCGCAGCCGACCAGCGCGCCACCGGGGAACACCGTCTTCGGCAGCGACATCAGGCCACCGGCGGTGATGGCGCGGGCGCCGTAGCCGATGCGGGTGCCGCCTTCCAGGTGCTTGCGGATGGACGGGTGGGTCTTGAAGCGCTGGAATTCCTCGAACGGGCTCAGCCACGGGTTCTTGTAGTCCAGGCCGACCACGTAGCCGATGGCGACCTTGCCGCCGTCGGCGTGGTACAGGAACGCGCCGCCATAGGTGTCGTTGTCCAGCGGCCAGCCGGCGGCGTGCACCACCAGGCCCGGCTCATGCTTGGCCGGGTCGATCTGCCACAGCTCCTTGATGCCGATGCCGTAAGCCTGCGGGTCCTTGCCTTCATCGAGCTTGTAGCGCGCGATCAGCTGGCGGCCGAGGTGGCCGCGCGCGCCTTCGCCGAAGATCGTGTACTTCGCATGCAGGGCCATGCCGCGTTCGAAGGCCGGACCGATGGTGCCGTCCTTCTCGATGCCCATGTCGCCGGTGGCCACGCCGATCACTTCGCCGTTGTCGCCATACAGCACTTCGGCGGCGGCGAAGCCGGGGAAGATCGCCACTTCCAGCGCCTCGGCCTGCTGCGCCAGCCAGCGGGTCACTTCGCCCAGGCTGATGATGTAGTTGCCGTCGTTGTGGAAGCACTCCGGCAGCAGTGCATGCGGCGTGCTGCGCGCGCCGGTCTCGCTGAGGAACAGGAATTCGTCGCGGGTGACCTTCTGCTTCAGCGGCGCACCGCGCTCGGCCCAGTCCGGGAACAGCTCGGTCAGCGCGCGCGGGTCCATCACCGCACCGGACAGCACGTGCGCGCCCGGCTCGGAGCCCTTTTCCAGCACGCACACCGACAGCTCGCGGCCGGCTTCCACCGCGCGCTGGCGCAGGCGGATCGCGGTGGCCAGGCCGGCCGGGCCGGCACCGACGATCACCACGTCGAATTCCATTACTTCACGCGGGGGCAGGGCGTTGGCTTCAGCGCTCATCGATTGCATGACTCGTGGGTAGGGCCGGCATCGGGGCCACCGGCGGTGCCTGGGAATCGCGCGTGCGGCCACGAGCGAAACGGTTGTTTGAATGTGTCAGGGTACCGGGACGCGCGTGATCGAGCTAGATAGACGCCGTTCACCGCATGATTGCTGCAGCGCAGCGTAATGTCCCGGCCCCGGATGACCGACAATGGCCGGGTCCTGACTGCGCGTGAGTGCCATGGCTTTGCATCCGTACGATCTGTTCGATGTCCGTTCCCTGCTCAGCGAGGAAGAGCGCGCGGTGCAGGACAGCGTGGCCCGCTTCACCAACGAGCGCGTGCTGCCCATCATCGGCGATGCCTTCGACCAGGCCCGCTTCCCCGAGGAGCTGGTGCCGGAAGTGGCGGCGCTGGGCCTGCTCGGCGCGACGCTGCCGGCCGAGTACGGCGGCGGCGACCTGGGCGCGGTCAGCTACGGCCTGATCTGCCAGGAACTTGAGCGCGGCGATTCCGGCCTGCGCAGCTTCGTGTCGGTGCAGAGCTCGCTGTGCATGTACCCCATCTACGCCTACGGCAGCGAGGAACAGCGCCGCCAGTGGCTGCCGGCGATGGCCCGCGGCGAACTGATCGGCTGCTTCGGCCTGACCGAGGCCCACGGTGGCTCGGACCCGGCCAGCATGAAGACCCGCGCGGTGCGCGATGGCAGCGACTGGCGCATCAGCGGCAGCAAGATGTGGATCACCAGCGGCCCGGTGGCCGACCTGGCCATCGTCTGGGCGCAGACCGAGGACGGCATCCAGGGCTTCGTGCTGGAAAAGGGCATGGCCGGCTTCACCACCCAGGAAATCAAGCACAAGATGAGCCTGCGCGCCTCGCTCACCGGTGCGTTGTACTTCGATGACGTGCGCGTGCCCGACAGCCACCGCCTGCCGAACGTGAAGGGGTTGAAGGGCCCGCTGGGCTGCCTGACCCAGGCCCGCTTCGGCATCAGCTGGGGCCCGATCGGTTCGGCCATCGCCTGCCTGGATGAAGCGCTGGGCTATGCCAAGGAGCGCGTGCTGTTCGGCCGCCCGCTGGCTGCCACCCAGAGTGCGCAGATCAAGCTGGCCGAGATGGCCCGCCGGATCACCACCGCACAGCTGCTGGCCCTGCAGCTGGGCCGGCTGAAGGAAGCGGGGCAGCTGCAGCCGCAGCAGGTCAGCCTGGCCAAGTGGAACAACTGCCGCATGGCCATTGATATCGCCCGCGAATGCCGTGACCTGCTCGGCGGCGCCGGCATCACCACCGAACACGTGGCGATACGGCATGCGCTGAACCTGGAATCGGTGATCACCTATGAAGGCACCGAGACCGTGCACCAGCTGGTGATCGGCCGCGAGCTGACCGGGATCAGCGCGTTCTGAAGGTATCCGGTTTCCGGACGTGATACCGGGGAGCCGAGCGCGGGCTCGGCTCTACAGCAGCGTACGTGTAGAGCCGAGCCCATGCTCGGCTGCTTCCTTTCACGCGCCGCCGGCAAACCCGTGCTGGCGCCAGGCTTCGTACATCACCACGGCCACGGTATTGGACAGATTGAGGCTGCGGTTGTCCGGGCGCATCGGCAGGCGCAGGCGCCGGCCTTCGGGCAGGGCATCGAGCAGGTCCTGCGGCAGGCCGCGGCTTTCCGGCCCGAACAGGAAGGCATCGCCTTCTTCGAACGCCACGCTGTCATAGCGCACGCTGGCCCGGGTACTCAGGGCGAACAGCCGCTTGGGCGCGATGCGCGCCAGCGCGGTGTCCAGGTCGGGGTGCACCTGCAGGCGCGAATACTCGTGGTAGTCCAGCCCGGCGCGCTTGAGCTGCTTGTCTTCCAGTGCGAACCCGAGCGGTTCGACCAGGTGCAGCTGCGCGCCGGTGTTGGCGCAGAGCCGGATCACATTGCCCGTGTTGGGCGGGATTTCCGGTTGGAACAGGATCACGTGGAACAGGGGCGCGGCATTCATCGCTGCAGTGTACCTGCGACCGATGCCGCCTTTACGGCGCACGCCCTGCACGGGGCAGGGCGGACGCCGCTTACGGGCGCAGCAGGACCTGGGCGGTTTCGGTGGCCAGGGCCTGCAGGTCGGCAGCACTCGGGCGCACCTGCAGGGCCGGCAGGTTGGTGATGACCTGGTTGGCGACGCTGGTGGCGGCGGCGGCCAGGGTGGCGGCGTAGCGCTCGGCTTCCAGCTCGGCGGCCAGGGCCACGCGCTGTTCCAGGCTCGGGCGCACTTCGACGGCCGCCAGGGTGGTGATCGGCAGGGCGGCGGCGACCGGGGCGGTGATGAAGCCGCCGCGCTCGGCCAGCTGGTCGGCGCTGGGGCGCACTTCCACGGTGGCGAGGGTGACGATGCCGCTGGCCTGTTCCCAGGCCTGCTGGGCCAGCTGGTCGGCGGCCGGGCGGACCTGCACGGTGGACAGGGTCTTGATGGATTCGGAGGCCTGCACCGACGAAACAACCGCGGTGCCGGCAATCAGGGCGATGGCGATGGCAATGGTCTTGGCGTTCATGACGGGGCCTGTTTAGTGTTGGTGAGCAGTGGTGTGGTAGTAAGGTAGAACACCAATCCGGGGCATGCAAGGAAAATTTTCAATTTCCTTCTTTTGTTCAGCATCCAGTCATTTTGGATCTGAAGCCCTTCCTGGCGCAGGAACAACAAAGCAATCCCCGTGCCAACTTCACATCATTGATTTCAAAGGGTTTTGTAGGCGGTCTGGAGTGTCCGCGGGGCGGACACCTGTCCGTTCGAACCGCCGTGGACACTGTCCGGACGATGAATCCGGCCGCACGTGACCGTGTGGAAGGCAGGCCTGACGGCGCTGGGCGGCGGATACCCCCAGTGACTGGTGGCCGATACCGGCCCCCGCGCCCGCGCGCTAGGATCGCGATTCACCAACGTGACCAAGGACCCGGAAATGTCTCTCGCCCTGCGCCCGCGCACCGCGCTGCTGGCCGTCGCCCTCAGTACCGCCCTCGGCACGCTTGCGCCGACCGCGGCACTGGCGGCCAAGCCGGCCGCCGCCACCAAGGTCGATATCCCGTTCGAGCAGTTCACCCTGCCCAACGGCCTGCGCGTGATCGTGCATACCGACCGCAAGGCGCCGATCGTCGCGGTCAACATCTGGTACCACGTGGGCAGCAAGGACGAGCCGGCCGGCCGCACCGGTTTCGCCCACCTGTTCGAACACCTGATGTTCCAGAGCAGCGAAAACCACGACGGCGAGTACTTCGAGCCCTTCAAGCAGGTCGGCGCCACCGGCCAGAACGGCACCACCAACACCGACCGCACCAACTACTTCGAGAACGTGCCCACGACCGCGCTGGACATGGCGCTGTGGATGGAATCGGACCGCATGGGCCACCTGGTCGGTGCCATCGACCAGGCGGCGCTGGACGAACAGCGCGGCGTGGTGCAGAACGAAAAGCGCCAGGGCGAGAACCAGCCCTATGGCCAGGTGTGGGAAAAGATCAACCGCTCGCTGTACCCGGTTGGCCACCCGTACCACCACAGCGTCATCGGCTCGATGAACGACCTCAACGCCGCCTCGCTGGATGACGTCAAGACCTGGTTCCGCACCTGGTACGGCCCCAACAACGCGGTGCTGGTGCTGGCCGGCGACATCGACCTGGCCACCGCCAAGGAAAAGGCCGCCAAGTACTTCGGCAGCATCCCGGCCGGCCCGACCATGGCCCAGCCGAAGGTGGACGTGGCCAAGCGCGATGCCGACACCCGTGAAGTAATGACCGACAAGGTGCCGCAGGCGCGCATCTACCGCGCCTGGAACGTGGCCCAGGTCGGCACCACCGACATCGACCAGCTGCAGCTGCTGGGGCAGATCCTCGGCGGCGCCAAGTCCTCGCGCCTGAGCCAGCGCCTGCAGCACCAGGACAAGCTGGTGGACAACATCAGCGCCGGTGCCTATGGCTCGCAGCTGGGCTCCAACTTCATGGTCATGGCCACAGTGAAGCAGGGCCAGGACCCGGCCCAGGTCGAGAAGATCATCGATGAGGAAATCGAGCGCCTGCTGAAGGACGGCCCGACCGCCGACGAACTGTCGCGCGCCAAGACCGGCTTCCGCGCCGGCTTCATCCGCGGCATCGAGCGCATCGGTGGCTTCGGCGGCAAGGCCGACGCGCTGGCCGAGTGCGCGGTCTACACCGGCGATCCGGGCTGCTTCCGCACCTCGCTGGCCAACATCGACAAGGCCACCGCCGCCGACCTCAAGCGCGTGGGCGCGCAGTGGCTGGACAAGGGCAGCCACACCCTGGTGGTCGAGCCCGGCGAACGTGTCGCCCTGCAGGAAGAAGCCTCGGCCACGCCGAAGCCGTTCAACGTGCCGGCCGTGGATACGAAGTACAGCACCCTGCCGGAGCAGGTCGACCGCAAGGCCGGCGTGCCGCAGACCCGTGAGTTCCCGGCGCTGAAGTTCCCGGCGCTGCAGCGCGCCACCCTGAAGAACGGCACCACCGTGGTGCTGGCCGAGCGCCACGAGATTCCGGTGGTGCAGTTCAGCTACCAGTTCCCGGGTGGCTTCACTGCCGACCAGGGCCGCAAGCCGGGCACCGCCAACTTCACCATGAACCTGATGACCGAAGGCGCCGGCAAGCTGGGCTCGCTGGCCTTCGCCGATGCCGCCGACGCGCTGGGCGCCAGCCTGGATGCGGGCGCCGGCCTGGACTCGGTGACTGTCGACCTGTCGGCGCTGAAGGAAAACCTGGTGCCGTCGCTGGCGCTGTACCGCGACCTGCTGCGCGAACCGCGCTTCGAGCAGGGCGAGATCGACCGGGTGAAGGCTTCGTGGATCGCTGGCATCAAGCAGGAGAAGGTCAACCCGAACGCGGTGGCCATGCGCGTGCTGCCGCCGCTGCTGTACGGCAAGGGCCACCCGTACGCCATTCCGTTCACCGGCAGCGGTGATGAAGCGGCGATCACCAGCCTGGGCCGCGAAGACCTGGTCGACTTCCACCGCGACTGGCTGCGCCCGCAGGACGGCACCCTGATCGTGGTCGGTGACACCACCCTGGCTGAGATCGTGCCGCTGCTGGACAAGCAGCTGGGCGACTGGAAGGCCAGCGGCGATGCCCCGGTGATCAAGGCCAGCACCGCCGTGGCCGTGCCCAAGGCCGCGCGCGTGTTCCTGATCGACCAGCCCGGTGCGGTGCAGGCCAACCTGTTCGCCGGCCAGGTCGTGGCGCCGTCCAGCGACCCCGGCTCGACCCGCTTCGACATCGCCAACGGCGTGCTCGGCGGCGACTTCACCTCGCGCCTGAACATGAACCTGCGCGAGGACAAGCACTGGTCCTATGGTGCCCGTACCAGCGCCAGCAGCACCGTGGGCCAGCGCCCGTGGATGGCCATGGCACCGGTGCAGATCGACAAGACCGGCCCGGCCCTGGCGGAAATGCGCAAGGAGATCGCCGAGTTCGCCGATGGCAGCAAGCCGGCCACCGAGGCCGAGGTCAACCGCATCCGCAACATCCAGACCCTGAGCCTGCCCGGCGCCTACGAGACCGCCGCCGCGGTGGCCTCGACCATCGGCGCGATCGTGCAGTTCAAGCGCCCGGATGACTACGTGGTGCGCCGCAAGGCCGAAATCGAGGCGATGACCCCGGCGCAGGTGCAGCAGGCCGCGACCGAGATCAAGCCGCAGGGCCTGACCTGGGTGGTGGTGGGTGACCTCAAGCAGACCGAAGCGGCCGTGCGCGCGCTGAAGCTGGGCGAAGTGACCGTGATCGATGCCGAAGGCAACCCGGTCAAGAAATAAGGGATGTGCCTGCCCGCCCCGGCGGGCAGGCCTCCTGTGGTAGCGCCGGGCCATGCCCGGCGAGCGCGTAGCGCGGGATCTGGACGTCTTCGACGAACCGCCGGGCATGGCCCGGCGCTACCGCAGCCCGGCCCCGGCTACCCCCGATTCAGGCGGTTCAGGCAGAATCGCCCCATACCCTTCCAGGATCTGCCCATGCGCTTTCTGCTGCTGTCGTCCCTGCTGCTCACCGTCACCGCCTGCACCTGGGTGCCGATGGAACCGGCCGGCAAGACCGTGCGCGTGCTCCCGGCCGGCCCGCTGCCCGCCGGCTGCATCACCAAGGGCGAGGTCGTGGTCACCGTGAAGAGCAAGGTCGGCTTCTACAACCGCAACCCCCTGCGCGTGCAGGAAGAGCTGGAAACCCTGGCCCGCAACGAGGCCCCCAGCGCCGGCGCCAACGCCGTCCAGGCCGCTGCGCCGCCCGCCGATGGCAGCCAGCGCTTCGCCGCCTTCCAGTGCCCGCCGCGCTGAACAGGGACCATACGGCCAAGGCTGAATTCGTAAAGATGCGGTGAAAGCCCGGGGGTTATAGAATAGCGCCCCCTTTTGCCTGAGCCTTGGCGCTAACTTCGATGCTCTTCAAGAATGTCTCGATCGCCGGCCTGGCACACGTCGACGCGCCGCATACGCTGACGACCAAGGAAATCAACGAGCGGCTGCAGCCGACGCTGGATCGCCTGGGCATCCGCACCGACGTGCTCGGCGATATCGCCGGCATCCACGCCCGCCGCCTGTGGGACAACGGCGTGCTCGCCTCCGACGCCGCCACCATGGCCGGCCGCAAGGCGCTGGAAGATGCCGGCATCACCGCGGGCCAGGTGGGCCTGCTGGTCAACACCTCGGTCAGCCGCGACTACCTGGAGCCGTCCACGGCCTCCATCGTCTCCGGCAACCTCGGCGTCAGCGACGAGTGCATGACCTTCGACGTCGCCAATGCCTGCCTGGCCTTCATCAACGGCATGGATATCGCCGCACGCATGCTCGAGCGCGGTGACATCGACTACGCGCTGGTGGTGGACGGCGAGACTGCCAACCTGGTGTACGAAAAGACCCTGGAGCGCATGACCGCCCCGGACGTCACCGCCGACGACTTCCGCAACGAGCTGGCCGCCCTGACCACCGGTTCGGGTGCCGCCGCCATGGTCATGGCGCGCTCGGAGCTGGTGCCCGACGCCCCGCGCTACAAGGGTGGCGTGACCCGCTCGGCCACCGAGTGGAACCAGCTGTGCCTGGGAAACCTGGACCGCATGGTCACCGACACCCGCCTGCTGCTGATCGAAGGCATCAAGCTGGCGCAGAAGACCTTTGCCGCCGCCAGGATCGCCCTCGGCTGGGCCGTGGAGGAACTGGACCAGTTCGTCATCCACCAGGTCAGCCAGCCGCACACCGCCGCGTTCATCAAGAACTTCGGCATCGACCCGAAGAAGGTCATGACCATCTTCGGCGAGCACGGCAACATCGGCCCGGCCTCGGTGCCGATCGTGCTGAGCAAGCTCAAGCAGCTGGGCAAGCTGAAGAAGGGCGATCGCATCGCGCTGCTCGGCATCGGCTCGGGCCTGAACTGCTCGATGGCTGAAGTGGTCTGGTAAGACTCCCTGTAGAGCCGAGCCCATGCTCGGCTCACGCGCCCAGCGCGGTTCCACTGCGGCCTGACCGGAGAGCCGCCGAGCATCGGCTCGGCTCTACACTGCGCCGCGATTCTCCCTAGGTGCTCCGCATGCGCGATCTTCCCGGTTACCCCGCCCACCCGCAGCGTTTCGAGGTCCGTCCCGGCCTGTCGATGAGCTATCTCGACGAAGGCCCGCGCGATGGCGAGGTGGTGGTGATGGTGCACGGCAACCCGTCGTGGAGCTATTACTGGCGCACGCTGGTGGCCGGCCTGTCGGACAGATACCGCTGCATCGTGCCGGACCACATCGGCATGGGCCTGTCGGACAAGCCCGATGACCGCCGCTACGAGTACACCCTGCAGTCGCGCGTGGATGACCTGGACGCGCTGCTGCAGCACCTGGGCATCACCGGCCCGGTGACCCTGGCCGTGCACGACTGGGGCGGCATGATCGGCTTCGGCTGGGCGCTGTCGCACCATGCGCAGGTCAAGCGCCTGGTGGTGCTCAACACCGCCGCCTTCCCGATGCCGGCGGCCAAGAAGATGCCCTGGCAGATCGCGCTGGGCCGCCACTGGAAGATCGGCGAGTGGATCATCCGCAGCTTCAACGCGTTCTCGTCCGGGGCCTCGTGGCTGGGCGTGGAGCGGAAGATGCCGGCCGACGTGCGCCGCGCCTACGTGTCGCCGTACAACAGCTACGCCAACCGCATCAGCACCATCCGCTTCATGCAGGACATTCCGCTGTCGCCGGCCGACAAGGCCTGGTCGCTGCTGGAGCGCGCCGGCCAGGCGCTGCCGTCCTTCGCGGATCGCCCGGCCTTCATCGGCTGGGGCCTGCGCGACTTCGTGTTCGACCACCACTTCCTGAAGGGCTTCCAGGCGGCGCTGCCGCAGGCGCAGGTGCATGCCTTCGAGGACGCCGGGCATTACGTGCTGGAAGACAAGCACGAAGTGCTGGTGCCGGAAATCCGCGCCTTCCTGGACGCGAATCCCGTCTGAAGGATGTGCCGACCAACGGTCGGGCACCCACCCATTCCATCCCCGGTAGGTGCCGACCGTTGGTCGGCACGCCGGACTACGCTGCGATCGGGTTGTTATCGCCGCCTTCCCAGTCCGCTGCGGTCAGCGGGTCCAGGCCATAGGCGATGCGGGCCTTGTCGCACTGCGGGCTGGCCTTGCCGTACTCCCACGACGCGTCCACCTCGCGGCACACGCTGGGCCGGTTGGGGTGGATGGTGCAGCGCGAATACACGCCGATCTGCGCGTCCAGCGCCACGCAGCGCACGGGCTTGGAGTGCGTGCCGCGCATGCACAGGCGGTGCGGGTCCAGGGTTTCGGTCAGCTGGTGCGGCACGCCGCCGGGGGTGACCTCGTCCGATTCCATCCAGTGGAAGGCCACGCGATATTGGGTGCAGCAGGCGCCGCAGGTCATGCAGGGGTGTTGCATGGGCAAGCCGCCTCGGGCGGCAGTGGGAATCGGGAACGAGGCTGCGGATTTTCCACGAAGCGGGCGGCCGCGCAAGAAATTCCGTAAGCGGCGACAATGAACGGATGAACGGACCCTGCAATATCGCGGCGCGGCTGCCTGAACTGGCCCGCGAGCGCCCTGACCAGATCGCCATCCGTTGCCCCGGCCGCCGTGGTGCCGGCAACGGCATGGCCGCCTATGACGTCACCCTGGACTACCGCCAGCTGGACGCCCGCAGCGACGCCATGGCCGCCGGCCTGGCCGGCTACGGCATCGGCCGCGGCGTGCGCACGGTGGTGATGGTGCGGCCCTCGCCGGAGTTCTTCCTGCTGATGTTCGCCCTGTTCAAGCTGGGCGCGGTGCCGGTGCTGGTCGACCCGGGCATCGACAAGCGCGCGCTGAAACAGTGCCTGGACGAAGCGCAGCCGGAGGCCTTCATCGGCATCCCGCTGGCCCACGTGGCGCGGCTGGCGCTGCGCTGGGCGCCGTCGGCCACCCGCCTGGTCACCGTCGGCCGCCGCCTGGGATGGGGCGGCACCACCCTGGCCGCGCTGGAGCGCGCCGGTGCCAGCGGCGGCCCGATGCTGGCCGCCACCGATGGCGAGGACATGGCGGCGATCCTGTTCACCAGCGGCTCCACCGGCGTGCCCAAGGGCGTGGTCTACCGCCACCGCCACTTCGTTGGCCAGATCCAGCTGCTGGGCAGCGCCTTCGGCATGGAAGCGGGCGGGGTGGACCTGCCGACCTTCCCGCCGTTCGCCCTGTTCGACCCGGCGCTGGGCCTGACCTCGGTCATCCCGGACATGGACCCGACCCGGCCGGCGCAGGCCGACCCGGCGCGCCTGCACGATGCCATCCAGCGCTTCGGCGTCACCCAGCTGTTTGGTTCACCGGCACTCATGCGCGTGCTGGCCAGGCACGGCCGTCCGCTGCCGACGGTGCGCCGGGTGACCTCGGCCGGTGCGCCGGTGCCGCCGGACGTGGTGGCCACCATCCGCCGCCTGCTGCCCGCCGATGCGCAGTTCTGGACGCCCTATGGCGCCACCGAGTGCCTGCCCGTGGCCGTGGTGGAAGGCCGCGAGCTGGAGCGCACGCGCGGTGCCACCGAGGCTGGCGCCGGTACCTGCGTCGGCAGCGTGGTCGCGCCCAACGAGGTGCGCATCATCGCCATCGACGACGCGCCGCTGCCCGACTGGACGCAGGCGCGCGTGCTGGCCATCGGCGAGGTGGGCGAGATCACCGTGGCCGGGCCGACCGCCACCGATACCTACTTCAACCGCCCGCAGGCTACGGCCGCGGCGAAGATCCGCGAAACCCTGGCCGACGGCAGCACCCGCGTGGTGCACCGCATGGGCGACGTCGGCTACTTCGACGCACAGGGCCGCCTCTGGTTCTGCGGGCGCAAGACCCAGCGCGTGGAAACCGCGCGCGGGCCGCTGTACACCGAACAGGTCGAGCCGGTGTTCAACACCGTGCCGGGCGTGGCCCGCACCGCACTGGTCGGCGTAGGTGCCGCCGGCGCGCAGGTGCCGGTGCTGTGCGTGGAGCTGCAGCGCGGCCAGAGCGACAGCCCGGCGCTGCAGGAGGCCCTGCGTGCGCATGCGGCCGCCCGCCTGGCCGACGCTGGGCTGCAGCACTTCCTGGTGCATCCAGCGTTCCCCGTCGATATCCGTCACAACGCCAAGATCGGCCGCGAGAAGCTCGCCGTCTGGGCCAGCGCCCAACTGGAGAAGCGCGCATGAAGATCCTGGTCACCGGCGGCGGTGGTTTCCTTGGCCAGGCGCTGTGCCGCGGCCTGCTTGAACGTGGCCACCAGGTGCTGGCCTTCAACCGCAGCCACTACCCGGAACTGCAGGCGATGGGCGTAGGCCAGATCCGCGGCGACCTGGCCGATGCGCAGGCCGTGCTGCATGCGGTGGCCGGCGTCGACGCCGTGCTGCACAACGGTGCCAAGGCCGGTGCCTGGGGCAGCTACGACAGCTATCACCAGGCCAACGTAGTCGGCACCGACAACGTCATCGCCGCCTGCCGCGCGCACGGCATCGGCAGACTGGTCTACACCTCCACGCCCAGCGTGACCCACCGTGCCACCCACCCGGTGGAAGGGCTGGGTGCCGATGAAGTGCCTTACGGCGAGAACTTCCAGGCACCGTATGCAGCGACCAAGGCGATTGCCGAACAGCGCGTGCTGGCCGCCAACGACGCCACGCTTGCCACCGTGGCGCTGCGCCCGCGCCTGATCTGGGGCCCGGGTGACCAGCAGCTGGTGCCGCGCCTGGCCCAGCGTGCCCGCCAGGGCCGCCTGCGCCTGGTCGGTGATGGCAGCAACAAGGTCGACACCACCTACATCGACAACGCCGCGCTGGCGCATTTCCTCGCACTGGATGCACTGGCCCCGGGCGCGGCCTGCGCCGGCAAGGCCTACTTCATTTCCAACGGCGAGCCGCTGCCGATGCGCGAGCTGCTCAACAAGCTGCTGGCCGCCGTCGGTGCACCGGCCGTGGAAAAGACGCTCAGCTTCAAGACCGCTTACCGCATCGGCGCGATCAGCGAACGGCTGTGGCCGTTGCTGCGCCTGCGCGGCGAACCGCCGCTGACCCGTTTCCTGGCCGAACAACTGTGCACGCCGCACTGGTACAGCATGGAACCGGCGCGTCGCGATTTCGGCTATGTGCCGCAGGTGAGCATCGAAGAAGGGCTGCGCCGCCTGAAGGCCGCGTCGTGACGGCAGCGTCACGGCGCTGAAGGCTTCATCAGCCGCAGAGATCGCCATCACCGGTTGCACACCGGCAGATGCGCAGGATGGACCCAACGCCACACCGGCCGGACCACCCGCGAGGAACGCCATGCTGCATTACGCCGTCATCTTTTTCGTCATCGCCATCATTGCCGCCGTGCTCGGTTTCTCCGGCATTGCGGGCGCCGCCAGCAACATCGCCTGGATCCTGTTCGTGGTGTTCCTGGTGCTCGCCGTGATCTCGATGTTCCGCAAGCGCGGGTAGTAGAGTCGAGCTTGCTCGACTGCTTTTCCCGCTTTTTCGTAGAGTCGAGCCATGCTCGACTGCCCAACATCAGTCGAGCAAGCTCGACTCTACGAAAGCGGGTCGAGCGGGTTACACCAGCGCTCGATCGGCCGCGTGCCGCTCCAGCGCCAGTTCGATCAGCCGCGTGATCAGCGCGGTATAGCCCAACCCGCTGGCACCCCACAGCTTGGGGTACATGCTGATGCGGGTGAAGCCGGGCAGGGTGTTGATCTCGTTGATGACGATCTGCCCCTCAGCGGTGAGGAACACATCCACCCGCGCCATGCCCGCACATTCCAGCACCTGGTAGGCCTGCAGCGCGATCTGCTGGATGCGCGCCTGCGCATCGGCATCGATCGCCGCCGGCACCACCACGTCCGCGCCATCGGCGTTGATGTACTTGGTGTCGTAGGCATAGAACTCATCGTGCACCACCACTTCGCCGCAGACACTGGCCTGCGGCTGGTCGTTGCCCAGCACCGCGCACTCGATCTCACGGCCGACCACGGCCGATTCCACCAGCACCTTGTGGTCATGGCGCAGCGCCAGCTGCAGCGCGTCGGCAAACTCACCGGCCTGCTTGACCTTGCTCACCCCCACCGACGACCCCTGGTTGGCCGGCTTGACGAACAGCGGCAGCCCCAGCTGCGCGATCAGTGCCTGCACATCCACGCCTGCGGCCTCGTGGCGGCGGATGCAGACCCATGGCGCCACCGGCAGGCCCGCGTCGCGCAGCAGCCGCTTGGCCACGTCCTTGTCCATCGCCGCTGCCGACCCCAGCACCGGCGAACCGACGAAGGGCAGGTTGGCCATGCGCAGCAGCCCCTGCAGCGCGCCGTCCTCGCCCAGCGGGCCGTGCACGATGGGCAGCACCACATCGATCTGGCCCAGCGCGGTGGACGCATCCACCGGCTGCAGCTGTGCGTGGCCCGCGCCCGGCCGCAGCGCCAGCGCCGTGCCCGAAGGGCGCAACGCGATGCGCGCCGGGTCATCGGCATGGACCAGGAAAGTCCCGGGCTGGCTCAGGTGCCACTGGCCCTGCTTGTCGATGCCGACCAGTACGGGTTCGAAGCGCTCGCGATCGAGCGCATCGAGGATGTTCTTCGCCGACTGCAGCGAAACTTCGTGCTCGGAGGACATGCCCCCGAAGATGATGCCGACCCGGGTCCGTGCCATGGGTGTTGTCCTGTGCAACAAGGCCACACAGCATGAACCGCCCGGCCCGGTTCCGGTAGTTGCCAACCTTGGTTGGCATACCAGCAACAGCAGTGGGGTCAGAGCCCGTTGCACAGCAACGGGATCCGACCCCGTGCCGACCAACGGTCGGCACCCACCAAAGCAGAAGGCCGTTCCGACAGATCGCGGAAAACTGTCGAAGGCGGGGTGGGTCCGGTTGCGGGGGCGTGAGCCGCATGGATGCGGCGACCGAGCTTACATGGACGTACTTGCAGCGTCCCCCGCAACCGGACCCACCCCGCCATCCCACGGACTGCCCGCTTTTGACGTTGATCTTGCCGGCCAGAGGCCGGTGCCTCTGCGGGTGCCGGGCGGCCGCCCGGCCCAAGCCCGCCACCCACGCAGGTAGAATGCACGCATGGCTCTCTCCCTGCTCTCGTCCCTCAAGCCGCTCGCCGGCCGCGCCCTGCAGACCGCCCTGAACCGCGCACTGGCGCTGGATCCGGATACCCGGCATGCCCTGGCCAGCCTCGACGGCCGCCACATCGACCTGACCCTGGACGCACCGTCGCTGGCGATGCGCATCAGCGTGGCTGGCGACCAGCTGCGCGTCGGCCCGGTGGATGCACAGGAAGCCGACCTGGCCGTGCGCAGCAGCCTGGCCGGCGTGCTTGCCCAGCTGCCGCTGCTGGCCAATGCGCGCCGCGGCAGCGACAACGGCAAGGGCCGCGTGCGCGTGGCCGGCGATGCCGAACTCGCGCGCCGCCTGCAGCAGCTGGCCAAAGGCTTCGACCCCGACTGGCAGCAACCCTTCGTCAGCGTGTTCGGTGAAGTGCTGGGCGTGCAGGTGGCCAACACCCTGCGCGGCGCCCTGCAGCACGCGCGCCAGGGTGCCATCGACCTGGCCCACAGCGCCGCCGAGTTCATCACCGAAGAGTCGCGCGACGTGGTGCCACGTGCCGAACTGGATGCCTTCCACGACGACGTGGACGTGCTGCGCGACGACGTCGAGCGCCTGGGTGCACGCGTGCAGCGCCTGCGGGGTGCCGCATGAAGGCGCTGCTGCGGGCCAACCGCATCGGCCGCATCATCCTGCGCTACCGCCTCGACGATCTGCTGCAGGGCACGCCGGCCGAGCGCTGGCTGCGCCTGGCCAAGCCCTTCGTGCCGCGCGCCTCGGCTGACATCGCCTCGCAGTCGCGCGGTGCGCGCCTGCGCCTGGCGCTGCAGGATCTGGGCCCGATCTTCGTCAAGTTCGGGCAGATCCTGTCCACCCGCCGCGACCTGGTGCCGCCGGACGTGGCCAACGAACTGACCCTGCTGCAGGACCGGGTCAAGCCCTTCGATGGCGACACTGCGCGCCGCATCGTGGAAGAGGCGCTGGGCCTGCCGGTCAGCGAAGCGTTCGCCAGCTTCGACACCGAACCGCTGGCTTCGGCGTCGATCGCCCAGGTCCACGCCGCGACCTTGTCCGATGGCCGCCAGGTGGTGGTGAAGGTGCTGCGCCCGGGCATCGAGAAGCAGATCGATGCCGACATCGCCCTGCTCAATTCACTGGCCGCGCTGGTCGAGCGCACCCATCCGCGCGCCGACAAGATCCGCCCGCGCGAAGTGGTGGCCGAGGTCGAGAACACCCTGGCCGCCGAGCTGGACCTGCAGCGCGAAGGCGCCAATGCCAGCGTGCTGCGCCGCTTCTGGGAAAACAGCGACGACCTGTACGTGCCGGAAGTGATCTGGAGCCACACCGCCGAGCGCGCGCTGACCCTGGAGCGGGTGTGGGGCATTCCGTCCGACGACATCGCCGCGCTGGACAAGGCCGGCATCGACCGCAAGGCGCTGGCCGCCAAGGGCGTGCGGGTGTTCTACACCCAGGTGTTCCGCGACAACTTCTTCCACGCCGATGCGCACGCCGGCAACATCTGGGTCGACACCGATCCGGCGCGCCGCGACAACCCGCGCTTCATCGCGCTGGACTTCGGCATCATGGGCCAGCTCTCGCAGGAAGATCAGTACTACCTGGCCGAGAACTTCATGGCTATCTTCAACCGCGATTACCGCCGCATCGCCGAACTGCACGTGCAGGCGCGCTGGATGCCGGACAACGTGCGCATCGACGATCTGGAAGCGGCGGTGCGTTCGGTGTGCGAACCGTACTTCACCCGCCCGCTGTCGCAGATCTCGCTGGCCGAGGTACTGCTGAAGCTGTTCCGGGTGGCCCAGCGCTACCAGCTCACCCTGCAGCCGCAGCTGATCCTGCTGCAGAAGACCCTGCTGAACATCGAAGGCGTGGGCCGCCAGCTCGACCCGCAGATCGACATCTGGGCGGTGGCCAAGCCGGTCCTGGCCAGGATCCTGCGCGACCGCTACAGCCCGCGCCGGGTCGTGCGCGAGATCGGCAAGCGCCTGCCGGAAATCATGACCCACGCACCGGACATGCCGCGCCTGGTGCACGCCTGGCTGACCCAGCAGGTGGAAGGCCGCCACGAACTGGCGATGCGCTCGCGCGACCTGGTCACCCTCGATGCCAGCCTGCAGCGCCTGCAGAAGCGCGCGGTGGGGGCGATCACCGGCGTCGGCCTGCTGGCCATCGCCACGCTGATGTACGTGCTGCAGCCGCCGGGCTGGTACTGGGGCGACCTGCCGGTGCTGAGCCTGGGCGCGGCAGCGGTAGGGGCCTTCGCCCTGGCCCGGGCCTGGTGGCGGTGAGCGCCGCCCTGCAGGCGCTGAAGGAAGAACTGGCCCGTCACGGCGCGGCCAACGATGCGCGCGAGACCGAGCGCGGCCGGCGCATGCTGAACATCACCGCCGACACCGGTGAGCTGCTGTCGGTGCTGGTGCGCTTCGGCCAGGCGCGGCGGGTGCTGGAAATCGGCACCTCCAATGGTTACTCCACGCTGTGGCTGGCTGAAGCCGCCGCAGCCATCGATGGCCACGTCACCACGTTGGAGTACGCCGCCGACAAGGTCGCGCTGGCGCAGGCGAATTTCGAACGCAGCGGCCTGGCCGGGTGCATCCGCCTGGTGCACGGCGATGCCGGGCAATGGCTGGCCAGCGCTGCCGATGCCAGCATCGACCTGCTGTTCCTCGATTCGGACCGCGCACAGTACGCCGGCTGGTGGCCGCAGCTGCGCCGCGTGCTGCGACCCGGCGGCCTGCTGGTAGTCGACAACGCCACCTCGCACGCTGCACAGATGGAGCCGCTGCGCGCGCTGCTGGATGCCGACACGGCCTTCAGCACCAGCCTGGTGCCGGTGGGCAACGGCGAACTGCTGGCCGTGCGCAACAGCTGACCATCGGTAGGTAGTGCCGGCCGCTGGCCGGCAACCTGAGCCAAGCCGGCCAGCGGCCGGCTCTACCGCATTCAGTGCACAGCCGGGATAATCGCGCGGTGAGCACCGAACCCGACACCCTCGCCGCGGTCGAGACTGAAACCGCCCCCCTGCAGCTGCTGCACCTGGACGAGCGCCTGGCCGTGGTCAACAAGCCGGCCGGGCTGATGGTCCACGACAGCAAGCTGGCCCGTGGCGAAGACGATTTCCTCGCCGATCGCCTGCGCGAGCAGCTGGGCCGGCCGATCTTCCTGGTGCATCGCCTGGACCGCGCCACCAGCGGCTGCCTGCTGCTGGCCTTCGACCGCGACACCGCCAGCGTGCTGGGCAAGGCCCTGATGGGCGGCGAGGTGAGCAAGGATTACCTGGCCATCTGCCGCGGCTGGCCGGCCGAGGAGGCCTGGCAGGTCGACCACGACCTCGATGGCGGCCCGGGCAAGCCGGTGAAAAAGCCGGCGGTGACCGATTTCCAGCGCCTGGCCACCGGCGAACTGTCGGTGCCGGTGGGCGACTTCGCCAGCTCGCGCTATGCGCTGCTGCGCTGCCAGCCGCAGACCGGCCGCTTCCGGCAGATCCGCCGCCACCTCAAGCATCTCTCGCATCACCTGATCGGCGATACCAGCCACGGTGATGGCCGCCACAACCGCAATTTCCGCATGCAGGGCGTGCACCGCATGCTGCTGCACGCCGAACGCCTGCGTTTCCCCCACCCCGACGGCGGCACGGTGGACGTGCGCGCGCCGGTGGATGGCGAGTTCCAGAAGGCGCTGGACCTGTTCGGCTGGCAGGTACCGTAGTGGTAGCGCCGGGCCGTGCCCGGCGGCTTCTGCGATGAAACGGCCGCGCTTCGCGCTCGCCGGGCATGGCCCGGCGCTACCGCCTCACTTCGCTTCGGGCTCGTTGATGATGGCCTGCATGTCCTTCTCCAGGTCGGCCATCAGCGGCTTCATCTTCTCCTGGATGGCGATCATCACGTTCTGCATCAGCAGCGGGGTCTTGTCCAGCAGGCTCTGCCCGGCCGAGCTCTCGTAGAACTCGGCCATCGCCAGCACGTCTTCCTTGCTGAAGCTCTTCTTGTAGAGATCCACGTACATCGGCCGCAGCTGCTGCCAGGACAGCGCCTTGGTCAGGGTGGCGGTGGTGCGCTGCTGCATGCGCTGCAGCTGCTCGGTCTGCTGCGGGGTGAGCTGGCGCTGCCGGGCGATCTCCTCGAACTGCTGGCGCTGCATCGCCTCCAGCTGCGGCAGCATGCCATCGAGCAGGCTCTGCGCACGCGAGGCGGCCAGCAGGCGGTTGATGTCGGCATCGGTGGGCGCTGCCGCCAGGGCCGGCGCGCTCGCCGCGGCCAGCGCCAGCAGCAGCACGGTACGGCGCAGGGCGGTGGACAGGGCGGGAATGAAGCGGGTCATGCGAAGCTTCCTGCGGTACATGGGACGGCCAGCATACCTGCTGGACAGGCGAAGGCGGCGTGTTCGGTGCCTGATCGGCGGCATACGCCACGCGATGGCAGCCACGGCAACGCGGCTGCCGCTACAATGCGCGGATGGGCAGTGGACCGGTCACCATCAGCGCGCAGCTTGAAATCCCCGACGGCGAGATCGTCGAGCGGTTCGTGCGCGCCAGTGGCGCCGGCGGGCAGAACGTCAACAAGGTCTCCACCGCGGTGGAACTGCGTTTCGACGTGGCCAACTCGCCCTCGTTGCCCGACCCGTTGCGCGAGCGCCTGCTGGCGCGGCGCGACCGGCGCATGACCGGCGAAGGCGTGCTGGTCATCGATGCGCAACGGTTCCGGACCCAGGATCGCAATCGCGAGGATGCGCGCGAGCGGCTGGCGGCCTTCATCCAGGCCGGGTTGAGCGTGCCCAAGCCACGCAAGGCCACCAAGCCGACCCTCGGGTCGAAACTGCGTCGTCTGGACGCCAAACGCGGGCGCGCGCAGATCAAGCGCGGGCGCTCATCACGTGACTGGGAGTGATTGCTTGAACAACCCGACGCCGTTGCTGCCGGCCGTTCCGCCGAGCATGCCGCAGGTCAAACCCAACGCCTTCCTGCGCTGGCTGGCGCGCTGCACGCTGCGCATGGGCGGCTGGAAGGTCACCGGTACCCTGCCTGACGTGCCCAGGCTGGTCTTCATCATCGCGCCGCATTCGTCCAACTGGGACGGCCTGTGGGGCATGGCGGCGAAGATCGCACTGGGCATGAAGGTGAAAGTGCTGGGCAAGGCCTCGCTGTTCTGGTGGCCGCTGGGCCCCCTGCTGCACAAGCTGGGCGTGATCCCGCTGGACCGCAGCGCGCCGCAGGGCACCGTCGGCCAGGCCGTGGACCTGCTGCGCAACAACGAGAAGATGTGGTTCGCCATCACCCCCGAAGGCACCCGCAAGGCCGTGAAGGACTGGAAAGCCGGTTTCCTGAAGATCGCGCGGATGGCCGACGTGCCGGTCCTGGCGGCGTACTTCCACTACCCGGAAAAGACCATCGGCATCGGCCCGCTGTTCCAGCCGACCGGCGATGACGCCGCCGACATGGCCGCCATCCGTGAGTTCTACCGGCCCTGGATGGGCAAGACCCGCGGCACGGTCTGAGCCGGCCACGGCCGGCAACCGAGGCGCCACGTCCGGCACATGCCGGGCGAGCGCGACAGGAGTAGGGTGGAGGGCTGGTATCCCATACCGTCCGCCCAAGGAGCGTTTTACATGTCGCGTACCGTAGTCCTGGCCGCCGCCATCAGCCTGGCGCTGGCGGCCTGTTCCGGCAAGGAGTCCACCCCCGTGTCCGAAGCACAGAAAGCCCCGGCCCAGCAGCCGGCCGAAGCCTCCACCAACCCGCTGCTGAGCGCCAGCACGCTGCCGTTCCAGGCGCCGCAGTTCGACAAGATCAAGGACAGCGACTACACGCCGGCCTTCGAAGAAGGCATGCGCCAGCACCTGGCCGATGTCCGCAAGATCGCCGACAACGCCGAGCCGGCCACCTTCGACAACACCATCGTGGCGATGGAGCGCAGCGGCGAGACCCTGAACCGCGTGTCGCGCATCTTCTTCGGCCTGGTCCAGGCCGATGGCACTGAAGCGCGCCAGAAGATCCAGGAAGACATCGCCCCGAAGCTGGCCGCGCACCAGGACGAGATCAACCTCGACCCGAAGCTGTTCGCCCGCGTGAAGTCGCTGTATGACCAGCGTGACACGCTGGAACTTGACCCGGTGCAGAAGCGCCTGGTCGAGCATTACTACGACGGCCTGGTGCGCGCCGGCGCGCAGCTGTCCGACGCCGACAAGGCGAGCCTGCGCAAGCTCAACGTCGAAGAGACCACCCTGTCCACCCAGTTCCACACCCGCCTGGTGGCTGCAACCGCCGCTGCGGCCGTGGTCGTCGATGACAAGGCCAAGCTGGCCGGCCTGGACGAGAACGCGATCAACAACGCGGCCAACGCCGCCAAGGATCGCAAGCTGGATGGCAAGTTCGTGCTGCCGCTGCAGAACACCACCCAGCAGCCGGTGCTCGGCTCGCTCAGCGACCGCGACCAGCGCGCGGCCGTGCTGAAGGCCTCGGAAACCCGCGCCGAGCGTGGCGACAAGAACGACACGCGCGAGACCGTGCAGCGCCTGGCCCAGCTGCGCGCGCAGAAGGCCAAGCTGCTCGGCTTTGAAACCTTCGCCGATTACCAGCTGGGCGACCAGATGGCCAAGACCCCGGCCGCGGCGCTGAAGCTGCTGACCGACACGGTGCCGGCCGCCACCGCCAAGGCGCGTGCCGAAGCCGGTGAGATCCAGAAGGTGATCGACGCCCAGAAGGGTGGCTTCCAGGTCGCCGCTTCCGATTGGGACTTCTACGCCGAGCAGGTCCGCAAGGCCAAGTACGATCTGGACGAGTCGCAGGTCAAGCCGTACTTCGAACTGGACAACGTGCTGCAGAACGGCGTCTTCTACGCCGCCACCCAGCTGTACGGCATCACCTTCAAGCCGCGCACCGACATTCCGACCTACAACCCGGACATGAAGGTGTACGAAGTGTTCGACAAGGACGGCACCTCGCTGGCCCTGTTCTACACCGACTACTTCAAGCGTGACACCAAGTCCGGCGGCGCCTGGATGGACGTGTTCGTCGAGCAGGACGGCCTGACCGGTGCCAAGCCGGTGGTCTACAACGTCTGCAACTTCACCAAGCCGGCCGATGGCCAGCCTGCGCTGATCAGCTTCGACGACGTCACCACCATGTTCCATGAGTTCGGCCACGCCCTGCATGGCATGTTCTCGAACGTGAAGTACCCGTCGATCGCCGGTACCGCCACCTCGCGCGATTTCGTCGAGTTCCCCTCGCAGTTCAACGAGCACTGGGCGCTGGACCCGAAGGTCTTCGCCAACTACGCCAAGCACTACAAGACCGGCGAAGCGATGCCGCAGGAACTGGTCGACAAGATCCTCAAGGCACGCAGCTTCAACCAGGGCTACGCGACCACCGAGTACCTGTCGGCGGCGCTGCTTGACCTGGCCTGGCACACGCAGAAGGCCGATGCCCCGCTGCAGGACGTCGGTGCCTTCGAAGCCAGCGCGCTGAAGAAGTTCAAGGTCGACCTGCCGCAGGTGCCGCCGCGCTACCGCACCACCTACTTCGACCACATCTGGGGCGGCGGCTACTCGGCCGGTTACTACGCCTACTTCTGGGCCGAAGTGCTGGACCATGACGCCTACCAGTGGTTCACCGAACACGGTGGCCTGACGGCGGCCAACGGCCAGGAGTTCCGCGACAAGATCCTCTCGCGCGGCAACAGTGTGGAACTGTCGACCCTGTACCGCGATTTCCGCGGCAAGGACCCGTCGGTGGAACCGCTGCTGAAGTTCCGCGGGCTGAAGTAAGAAACAGAAAACGGCGGGGGCAACCCCGCCGTTTTTCGTTGTGTAGAGCCGAGCCCACGCTCGGCTGATGTTTCCTGGAAGGGCAGCCGAGCATGGGCTCGGCTCTACAAACAGCGTTACGTCCCTACGTGCACGCGATTGGCCTGTTCGGCCAACCCAAGGTGATCCAGCGCGATGTCCAGCGCCAGAACGTAACTCTGCGCACCGTAGCCGGCGGCGATGCCCAGGCGTTGGCCGACACCGGCCGGCAGGCACGGTTCGGCAACCGCACCGTCGTCATGTACTTCCACGTAGGCGTTGTGCAGGTACGGCAGCAGGCGCTGCAGGCGCAGGCTGTTGGCACACGCGCCCGGGTCGAGCAGCGTCACCTCGCCGCGGCTGTGGTCGGCCACGCGCAGTGCATCCAGCAGTTCCTGTTCCGAGCCGCAGGCGCGGATGGCCACGCTGGTGCCGGCGTCGATCGCGCGGTGCACCAGTGATTTCAGCACCGGCGCCGGCAGCGGCATCGCCGTGCGGATCAGGGAGCCGGCGGCTTCCGGGCCACGAATGATGAAGATCGACATGGCTCAGCCCTCCTGCGCCAGGCGGCGGCCAACGATGGCCAGCGACAACGGGTAACCGGCCTGCTGGCTGCGCTGGTCGACCACCACCGCGGCCGGACCGTGCTGCAGGCGCAGGCGCGCCTCCAGCCCCGGTTCGCTGCGCGACTGCAGTTCGATGTACTGCGCTGGCAGTCGTTCCAGCGCCGCCTGCAACGCGCCGCCCTCGGCCTGCCATTGCGCCTCGTCGGCCGCACCGACATCCAGCAGTACCCAGTCGGCCGAGCGCGCCTGCGGCTGGCACAGGCAGTGGCGCACTTCGGACAGGCTGGCGCAGTCGCTGCACAGCACGCGATGGCCGCTCAGCTGTGCGGGCAGCTGCGGGCGCGGTGCCGGCGAAGACGCGTGGCGGATCACCAGGAGGGTCATACAACACCTTGTGGAATGCGCCCTGTGGCGCGGTGGGCACACGATGCGCGCCGTGCCCGTAAAGGAGCGATGCCCGTTGCCGGGGGCGCGCGTAAAACCTGCGTAACGCTTCCCGTAGAGCCGTGCCCATGCTCGGCCTGCTTTTTGTAGAGTCGAGCTTGCTCGACTGAGGCGCAGAGCAGCCGAGCATAGGCTGGGCTCTACAGGCTCCCGGTGCGGGAACCTCGCGGGCCTGCCTGTGGTCTGATAGCGCTACCGCCTACCCGGAACCTGCCATGGACGCTGTCACCCGCCCCCCGTTTGCCGAACGCGCGCTCACCTGGCTGAAGAAGGAAGCGCTGCCGCTGCTGGTCATGCTCGGCCTGCTTGCCGCTGCCCGCGACACCCTGGCCAACCACTACGTGGTGCCCAGCGGCTCGATGCAGCCGACCCTGCAGCCGGGCGACCGCGTGGTGGTGGACATGCGCGCCTACGGCCTGCGCCTGCCGTTCACCAGCCAGCAGCTGCTGGCCACCGGCACCCCGCAGCGCGGCGAAGTGGCCGTGTTCGATTCGCCGGCCGATGGCACCCGCCTGATCAAGCGCGTTGTAGCCGTAGCCGGTGACCACGTGCAGCTGCGCGGCGGCCACCTGGCCATCAACGGCCAGCCGCTGCAGATCGCCGACCTGCGCGACACCGAAGCCTTCGGTGAGCGCCAGGCCCAGCTTGACCTGGACATGGGCGGTGGCCCGGACATCGGCGACATGGTGGTGCCGGACGGCAAGCTGCTGGTGCTGGGCGACCACCGCGGCAACAGCTTCGATGGCCGCTTCTTCGGCTTCGTCGACGCCGGCAAGGTCTATGGCCGTGCCGTGGCGATCTACTACCGCAGCGGCGATGGCTTCGAATGGAAGCACCTGTAAGCTGAATTGATACGTCCTGCATATCGATCCTGACTCATCAGGTTATGGATCGACTGGATCGAGGGGCCTACGCTGGTCCCCGTACCCCCACGCCGGCCGCCCCCACGGCCGTTCGATCCCATGACTGGCGAAACTGCGGCGTCCCTCAGCGGCCGCCCCCGCACTCCTGATTCCGTTGTCGACACCCGCATCCAGCAGGGCACCCCGGCGTTCCGGCGCACGGCGGTGGCGCTGTTCCTGGCGGGGTTCTCGACCTTCGGCCTGCTGTACACCGTGCAGCCCCTGCTGCCCGAGTTCAGCCGCCACTTCGGGGTGTCTGCCGCCGGCAGCGCGATGTCGCTGTCCCTGAGCACCGGCACCCTGGCCGTGGCCATGCTGCTGGCCGGCCTGCTGTCCGATGCGGTGGGCCGCCGGCCACTGATGATCGTCGCGCTGATGGCCTCGGCCGTGCTGTCGCTGTGCACCGCGCTGGTCGATGACTGGACGACGATGCTGGTGCTGCGCACCCTGCTGGGCCTGGCGCTGAGCGGCGTGCCGGCGGTGGCGATGACCTACCTGGTGGAGGAAATGGACAGCCGCGCGCTGGGCCTGGCCATGGGCCTGTACATCGGCGGCAACGCCATCGGTGGCATGAGCGGGCGCCTGCTGGCCGGCATCATCGCCGACCACTGGGGCTGGCGCTGGGGCATCGGCGTGGTCTCGATCATCGCCGTGGCCAGCACCGTGCTGCTGTGGCTGCAGCTGCCGCCGTCGCGGCATTTCCAGGCACGCCGCGGCGGCCTGCGCCAGCTGCCCTCGCGCTGGCGCACGCTGTTCGCCGATCCGGGCCTGCCGTGGCTGTTCGCCACCTCGTTCGTGCTGATGGGCGTGTTCGTCACCCTCTACAACTACCTGGGCTACCACCTGCTGGCGCCGCCGTACCACCTCAGCCAGACCGTGGTCGGCCTGATCTTCAGCGTGTACCTGGTCGGCACGTTCAGCTCGGCGTGGATGGGCCAGCAGGCCACCCGGTACGGGCGCGGCCGCGTGCTGACCATTGCCTTCGGCCTGATCGGTGCCGGCATCGTGCTGCTGTCGATGCCGTGGCTGACCACGATGGCGCTGGGCATCGCCCTGGTCACCTTCGGCTTCTTCGGTGGCCATTCGGTGGCAAGCAGCTGGGTTGGCAGCCGTGCCGGTTCGATGCGTGCCGAAGCCTCGGCGCTGTACCTGTTCGCCTACTACCTGGGCAGCAGCGTGCTCGGCGCCGTCGGTGGCCTGGCCTATGCCGCGTGGGATTGGCTGGGCGTGTGCCTGTTCACCGGCGTGCTGACCGTGCTCGGCGGCGGCATCATCTGGGCCCTGCAGCAGCGCGCCCCGCAGCCGGTCACCGCCTGACCCCCGCCGGGCCATGCCCGGCGAGCGCGCAGCGCGGGGCATCACCCCTCGGCGAACGCCCCGCGCAACAACCCGGCGAAATTGCGGATCAACGACGTGACCCCTTCGCGGTGCCACGCCAGCTGCACTTCCGAATGCGCCCCAGCATCGGCCAGCGCCACGAAGCGTGCGCCCTCCACCCGGATGTGGTCGCAGGAGGAGGGCAGCACCGCCACGCCCAGCCCGGCAGCCGCCAGGCTGATCAGCGTCGATGCCTCACCGGCCTCCTGCACGATGCGCGGGGTGAACCCCGCCGCCGCGCACAGCGCGATCATGTGGTCATGGATGCCGGCCCCGGCACTGCGGCGGAACGCCACGAACGGCTCCTGGGCGAAATCGCGCAGCGCCAGCGTGCCCTGCTTCGACAGGCGGCGCAGGGCAGGGTGGTCGGCGTGCACGATCAATGCCAGCGGATCGACGAACAGGCTGTGCGCCACCAGTTCCGGCGGCAGCGCACGCTTGCGGATGATGCCCACGTCCAGGCTGCCATCGAGCAGGGCATCGATCTGCTGCAGGGTGTTCATTTCGCTCAGCTGCAGGCGCACCTGCGGGTACTGCTGGCGGTAGTGCAGGATCGAACGCGGAATCTGCGGCGACAGCGGCGTGGCCCGGGTCAGGCCGATATGCAGCTCGCCCTGCTCGCCCCGCTGCGCGCGCTGCACCTCGTCCACTGCCGTTTCCACCTGCTGCACGATGGCCCGCGCCCGTTCCTGCAGCAGCTCACCGGCGGCAGTGAGCTGCACGCGGCGATGGCTGCGCACGAACAGGCGCGCCCCGATCAGTTCCTCCAGCTGGCGGATCTGCTGGCTGAGCGGCGGCTGCGACATGCCCAGCCGCTCGGCCGCCTGGCCGAAGTGCAGCGTGTCGGCAACGGCGAGGAAGTAACGCAGGTGGCGGAGTTCGATGGACATGGGGCCAGTTTATGCATCGTCAGCCGGAAATGAATCAGAGATGGGATCCGATGCCGTGCCGACCAACGGTCGGCACCCACCAACAGCAGCTGGCACCAACAGCAGCGACCAACTGTCAGAGGCGGGGCGGAGTGGGTGGGCAGTACCGTTGGCGCCATGGATGGCGCCATCGAGTCCCCATGGACGGGTTTACGGCGTGTCCTGCCCACCCACTCCGCCCCGCCATCCCACGAATAGCCCGCTGTTGCCGTTGCCGTTGCTTCGGCCTCTGCAGGTGCAGGGCGGCAGCCCTGCAAACCAGGAAACCCCTACCGCTCGGAATGCCCGCTCTGGTCGTAATCGCGCGGGCTGAACAACTCCGGCTGGATCAGCTCGATGAACGCCCGTGCCTGCGCCGACAACGCCTTGCCCCGCCGCACGATCACCCCGTAGCTGCGCTCGGGGAACCAGCGCTTCATCGACCGCGCCGCCAGTCGCTCGCGGTCGGCCTCGTTCAGGCATAGCGCCGGCACGATGGAAATGCCCATGCCCATCGCCACGTACTGCTTGATCACTTCCCAGCCACCTACTTCCAGCGCCACGGTATAGGCGATGCGGTGGCGCTGGAACACCTGGTCCACCAGGCGATAGGTGATCTGCCGCTTCGGTGGCAGCACCAGCGGATAGCGCGCGATGTCGGCCAGTTCCAGCTCGCCGCCGCTGGCCAGCGGATGGTCGTGCGGGGCGATCAGCACCTGCTCGAAGCGGTAGGCCGGGGCATAGGTCAGGTCGGCCGGCACATCGGTCATCGAGCCGATCGCCAGGTCGGCGGCATCCTCGCGCAGCAGGTCGGTGCCGTCGGCACTGATCGCGTTGTGCAGGGTCAGGCGCACATCCGGATGATGCATCCGGAAGCGTTCGACGATCTTCGGCAGCAGGTACAGGATGGTCGAACTGTTGGCGGCGATGTTCAGCTCGCCCGCATCCAGCCCGCGCACCTTGTCGCGGAAGCGCGCTTCCAGCCCGTCCAGGCTTTCCACCAGCGGCTGCGCCATTTCATACAGCACCTGGCCCTCGCGGCTGGGCACCAGACGCCGCCCGCTGCGCTCGAACAGCGGCACCCCCAGCTCGCGTTCCAGTGCCTGCAGCTGCAGGCTGATGGCGGGCTGGCTGACGAACAGCGCCTCAGCAGCCCGTGAGACCGAACCCAGCCGCACCGTCTGGCAGAACGCCCGGAGCGGCTTCAGCCGGTCGGATTTGTAGGAAAAACGCGGACTTGGCGGGCTGCGCGTGGTCATGGCGTCATAAGTATTAGCACACCTTATGTACAACATTGCAAAAACTGTTTTGCCAAATACTCCGCCCGGGCGGCACTTTGGTGGCGTTCCCCCACCGCTGGAGTCGCCCCATGTCCGCCGTTGCTTCCGCCCTTTCCTCCATCCCCGCCAAGGCCACCCCCGGTATCGCCCTGGCGACCCGCGTGGCCGGCCAGGAGACCGTGCTGCCGGCACCGCTGCTGGCGCTGCTGGTCTCGCTGCACCGGGCGGTGGAACCGGGCCGGCAGGTGCGGCTGCAGGCCCGCCGCGAGCGCCAGGCGTTCTTCGACCAGGGCGGCCTGCCGGACTTCCGCGAAGACACCGCTGCCATCCGCAGCGGCGACTGGCGCGTGGCGCCGCTGCCGGCCGCCCTGCAGGACCGCCGCGTCGAGATCACCGGCCCGACCGACCCGAAGATGGTCATCAACGCGCTGAACTCCGGCGCCAAGGTGTTCATGGCCGACTTCGAGGATTCCACCTCGCCCACCTGGCGCAACCTGCTGGCGGGGCAGCAGTCGCTGGCGGCTGCCGTGCGCGGTGATCTGGAATTCACCGCGCCGGCCGCCAACGGCAAGCCGGGCAAGCACTACTCGCTGCGCCCCTTTGAGGAACAGGCGGTGCTGATCGTGCGCCCGCGCGGCTGGCATCTGGACGAGAAGCATGTGCGCGTCGATGGCCAGTTCATCGCCGGTGGCCTGTTCGATGCGGCGGTGTTCGCCTTCCACAATGCCCGCGCGCTGCAGGCCAAGGACCGCGGCCCGTACTTCTACCTGCCCAAGCTGCAGAGCATGGAAGAGGCCGCCCTGTGGGAGACCGCGCTGTCGCACATCGAAGGCATGCTCGGCCTGCCGCACGGCCAGATCAAGGTGACCGTGCTGATCGAAACGCTGCCGGCGGTGTTCGAGATGGACGAGATCCTGCACGCCCTGCGCGAGCGCATCGTCGGCCTGAACTGTGGGCGCTGGGATTACATCTTCTCCTACCTGAAGACCTTCCGCCGCCACGCAGACCGGGTGCTGCCCGAGCGCGGCCAGGTGACCATGACCCAGCCGTTCCTGAAGGCCTATTCGGAACTGCTGATCCAGACCTGCCACCGCCGTGGCGCGCACGCGATGGGCGGCATGGCGGCGCAGATTCCGATCAACAGCGATGCCGCCGCCAACGAGCAGGCCATGGCTCGCGTGCGTGCCGACAAGCTGCGCGAGGTCAGCGCCGGCCACGACGGTACCTGGGTCGCGCACCCGGCGCTGATCCCGGTGGCGATGGCCATCTTCGACGAGCACATGCCCACCGCCAACCAGCACCAGGTGCTGCGCCAGGACGTGCGCGTGGGCCGCGATGAGCTGATCGCGCGGCCGCCGGGCAGCATCACCCGTGCCGGTTTCGATGGCAACGTCGAAGTCTGCGTGCGCTATCTGGCCGCGTGGCTGGACGGCAACGGCTGCGTGCCGATCCACCACCTGATGGAAGACGCGGCCACTGCCGAGATCAGCCGCAGCCAGCTGTGGCAGTGGCTGCACACGCCGGGCCAGCAGCTGGACGACGGCACGGCCATCGACCTGCCGCTGCTCGACACCGCCCTGGCGCAGCTGCCGGCGCGGCTGGGTGATACCCGCGCACTGCCCGGTGGCGCCCGCATCGGCGAAGCCATCGCCCTGCTGGGCGAACTGAGCCGCAACGACGACCTGACCGATTTCCTGACCCTGCCGGCCTACGCGCGCATCGACTGACGGCCTGCATTCCCCGAAACCATCCCAGCCGGGCAGCGCCCGGCTCTACAACACCGAACTGGAGAAAGACATGAGCACCCTGCCCACTGCCGAACAGATCCAGCACGACTGGGACACCCACCCGCGCTGGGAAGGCATCCAGCGCAACTACAGCGCCGCCGACGTGGTGCGCCTGCGTGGCACCGTCCACATCGAGCATTCGCTGGCCCGGCTGGGCGCGGAAAAGCTGTGGAAATCGCTGCACGAGCGCGAGTTCGTCAATGCGCTGGGCGCGCTGACCGGCAACCAGGCCATGCAGCAGGTCAAGGCCGGGCTGAAGGCGATCTACCTGTCCGGCTGGCAGGTGGCCGCCGATGCCAACCTGGCCGGGCAGATGTACCCGGACCAGTCGCTGTACCCGGCCGACTCGGTGCCGGCGGTGGTCAAGCGCATCAACAACACCCTCCTGCGCGCCGACCAGCTGCACCATGCCGAAGGCAAGGATGACATCGACTTCCTGCAGCCCATCGTGGCCGATGCCGAGGCCGGTTTCGGCGGCGTGCTCAACGCCTTCGAGCTGATGAAGGCGATGATCGAGGCGGGCGCCGCCGGCGTGCACTTCGAGGACCAGCTGGCCTCGGTGAAGAAATGCGGGCACATGGGCGGCAAGGTGCTGGTGCCGACCCGCGAGGCCATCGAGAAGCTCAACGCCGCGCGCCTGGCCGCCGACGTGCTGGGCGTGCCGACCCTGCTGGTGGCGCGCACCGATGCCGAAGCCGCCGACCTGCTGACCAGCGACATCGACGGCAACGACCAGCCGTTCACCACCGGCGAACGCACCGTGGAAGGCTTCTACAAGACCCGCAACGGCCTGGACCAGGCCATCAGCCGCGGCCTGGCCTACGCCCCCTATGCCGACCTGGTGTGGTGCGAGACCGGCAAGCCGGACCTGGAGTTCGCGCGGAAGTTCGCCGAGGCCATCCATGCCAAGTTCCCCGGCAAGCTGCTGGCCTACAACTGCTCGCCCAGCTTCAACTGGAAGAAGAACCTGGACGACGCCACCATCGCCAAGTTCCAGCGCGAGCTGGGCAGCTACGGCTACAAGTTCCAGTTCATCACCCTGGCCGGCTTCCACGCGCTGAACTACGGCATGTTCAACCTGGCCCACGGTTATGCACGCCGCCAGATGAGCGCCTTCGTGGAACTGCAGGAAGCCGAGTTTGAAGCGGCCGAGCGTGGCTTCACCGCGGTCAAGCACCAGCGCGAGGTCGGCACCGGCTACTTCGATGCGGTGACCCAGGCGATCCAGCAGGGCCAGTCGTCGACCACCGCGTTGACTGGCTCGACCGAAGAAGAGCAGTTCCACGGCGGCCGCAGCGAGCGCGCCGCCTGAGCCGACCTCGACCCCGTAGAGTCGAGCTTGCTCGACTGACGTGGACGTGGACGTGACCTCACCCGAAGCCAGGACAGTCGAGCAAGCTCGACTCTACCCCGGCCCTCGGACCCATCAGGGTGGCCAGGGAAGGGCCAGACGACGCCGGCAGGTCGGGGGACCTGCCGGCGTCGTTGTATCCGGGTGCCGCCCGCACGCGGCAACTGCCCTCATGAATGCGGGTTGCCCGCCTGTTCGGGCCCGATCGTGGTGTCTTCATGAAAAATGAGAAGACGCGCACAGTTTGATTCACTGCTATGCTCCGCTCCTCACCAGGGGACGCTGGCGGCGGGGAATGACCGGCAGGGGCGCGGCCGAGATGATCGACATGACAACCGGTATCGCCCAGGTGGCGATGGCCGAGATCGTGCACGCCGTTTTGTCAGGCGAGGAAGTGGCCCTGTTTTCGCGCTTCGCGCGCCCGCTGAAGATCGAGGCCGGGCAGTGGCTGTTCCATCGCGGCGATCGTGGCGAACGCATGTTCGTCATCGTGGAAGGCCGGATCGAACTTGATTTCGGTGAGGACCTGGTGGTCAAGACTCTGGGGCGGCACGAGTTCTTCGGTGAACTCGGCCTGCTGGTGGGCGACCACCTGCGCAGTGCCGGTGCCCGCGCGATCGAAGACTGCCAGCTACTGGAACTGGGCCCGGCTGATTTCCATTGCCTGGTTGAATCCGATCCGGGTCTGGTGGCCTATTTCCTGCGCCGCACGATCATGCGCATGCTGTCCAACGAACAGGTGCTGATCAGCCAGCTGCGCCGGCGCAACCACGACCTGGAAACCGCGCTGGACAACCTGTACATCACCACCCACCAGCTCACCCACACGCGCGAGCTGGTGCGTACCGATGAACTGACCGGCCTGCACAACCGCCGCGGCCTGACCCTGTACCTGCAGGAATGCCGCAGCCAGCCGCAGGGCGCACCGCAGGCGCTGCTGCTGATCGACTGCGACCGCTTCAAGCAGGTGAACGACCGCCACGGCCACCAGGCCGGTGACCGCGTGCTGCAGAGCATGGGCAACATCCTGCGTTCGATGGCCGGCGAGCACGACCTGGCGTGCCGGCTGGGCGGCGATGAGTTCTGCCTGATCCTGCGCCACGCCGACCGCCAAGCAGCCCAGCACGCGGCCGAGTTCATCCTGAGCGCGGTGCATGGCCTGATGGAACGCAGCCACGGCACTCCGCATATCACCCCGACCAGCATCGGCGTCAGCCTGCTGGCGGCCGATGCGGACTGGAGTGAGTGGTATGCGGGCGCCGACCGCGCGCTGTACCGGGCCAAGCGTGCCGGCGGCAACGGTCTGCATTGGGCCGACAACACGGACGAACGGTGAGCGGAGACCTTGGCGATGAATGGCGACACCGGAACGTCGATCCCTCATAACGCACAGCTGCGGGCGCTGTTGTTCACCGACCTGTGCGATTCGCTGCAGCTGGTGGAGCGTATCGGTGATGTCGCCGCAGCCGAATTCTTCCAGCAGCACGACCGCCTGGTGCTGGCGCTGCAGCAGCAGTGGAACGGGCAGTTGATCGATCGGTCCGATGGCCTGTTCGTTCTGTTCGAACGTCCCGTCGATGGCATCGGTTTTGCCATTTCCTACCAGAACGCGGTCGACGCGATGGGCCAAGAGCGTGGCATCGTGCTGCGCGCGCGCGCTGGCCTGCACGTGGGTGACGTGCTGTTCTGGGAAAACAGTGCCGAGGCCGTTGCCCATGGCGCAAAGCCGGTGGAGGTTGAGGGCCTGGCCAAGCCGATGGCCGCGCGCTTGATGCAGCTGGCGTGGCCGGGGCAGGTTCTGCTGTCCTCGGTGGCCGAGCAGATGGCGCGGCGTGCCAGCAGCGAGCTGCCCTGGTCGGCCGACGAACTGCGCTGGAAGGACCATGGGCTGTGGCGCTTCAAGGGCATCGGCGAGCGCCAGCAGGTGTTTGAAGTCGGCATCCGTGGCCGCGCGCCGCTGCGCCGGCCACGTTCGGGTGGTAAGGCGTGGCGCGATCTGCCCCTGTGGCGCCGCCCTGCCGCGCTGTTCACCGAGGCTGCGCTGGCGGCGGTGCTGGTGGTGGTGATGTGGACCCTGCTGCGACCGGCACCGGCGATCGCGTTCGCCGAGCGCGACTGGGTGATCCTGGCGGCGGTGAGCAACAGCACGGCCTACCCGCAACTGGATTCCAGCCTGGAACAGGCGCTCTACATCAGCCTGGGGCAGTCGCGCTTCGTCAACATCCTCAGCGAACTGAAGGTGCGTGACACTCTGCAGTTGATGCAGCGCCCAGCCAATGCCCGGCTGGACCGTGCTCTGGCGATCGAGGTTGCGCTGCGCGATGGTGCGCGCGCGGTGCTGATGCCCACCGTGCTGGAGCTCAACGGAAAAGTGCGGGTGGGCGTGGAGGTGGTGGACCCACGCAGCGGGCAGACGGTCTACACGCATTTTGCTGATGGCAATGGCCTGGATTCGATCCTGGCTTCCACTGACACCGTGGTGAAGGCACTGCGCAGCGATCTCGGTGAAGCGCTGCACGATGTCAGCCGTGAGCAGAAACCACTGCCAATGGTGGCTACCGCCAATCTTGACGCGTTGCACGCCTACGCCAAGGGCAGCGACGCACTGGCGCAGGAGCGTTTTGACGAGGCGCTGCTGTTCTTCCAGCAGGCCACGCGCCTGGATCCCCAGTTCACCTTTGCGTACATCGGGCAGATGCGACTGCAGTACGCCATGGGAAATGTCTCGGCGGCCGGCGAACTGTATCGCCAGGCAGTGTCGGGGCGCACGCGGTTGAGCGCGCGCGACCAGCTGTACCTGGACGCTTGGGGTGCGGACTTCAGCGGCGCCTCTCCGCAGCGCAGCGCAGAGAAGTGGCGGATGCTGACCCAGCTGTATCCGGATGATCCGGCCGGCTGGATGAACCACGCGATGGCCCTGTTCGCCTATGGCGACTATGACGGTGCGCTGGCCGACATGACGCCGCTGCTGGAACGCCATCAGCCACAGCGCGCGCTGGTTCTGTCCTTCGTCGGTCGCACCCAGCTTGCGCGTGGCGAGGTCAAGGCTGCTGTCGCTGCGTTCAAGGGTGCAGGCGCGCTGCCGAACTGGCAGGGCGACATGCTCGAGGTGGTCGCGTTGGTGCTGGATGGCGAAGCGCAGAAAGCACGCGAGCGCAGCGAGGCCATCACTTCGCGCGGGCTCGGTGCGCGCATGGAGTACAGCGGGCTTCTCGCTATGCAGGGCCGTGCGAAAGATGCTGCCGCTGAGATGAAACAGGCTGCAGCCCAGTGTGCAAGCGTGCCGGAGCTATGCGACATTCTGGCACTGCAGTCGGTGGCATGGACGGCACAGGCCGGCGGTGGTGTGTCCCGGCAGCAGTACGCCAGGTTGCTGGACCGAACGCTGGCGGCCGTGGCAGAGGGGGTTGGCGCTGCGCCGCGTCATCGCGCGTTCGTTGCGATGTCTGTGGCCTACCACCTGCAGCGCGCGGGGTTCGATGCCGAGCTGCGCTCCCGTCGGCCAGCGCTGGAAGCATTGGCTGAACGCAGCAACGACCCGCGGCTGCGGGAACTATGGGTGATGATGCGTGCGCGCGGCGAGCTGGATGCGGGGAGATCAGAGGTCGCGTCCTCATTGCTGAAGACGCTGGACAAGGGAACGCTGTATCAGTGGCACGTACTGCAGATGGATGTCGACCGCGCCCTTGGCGATGAGCTGGCAGTGCAGCGAACGCAGCACTGGTTGAGGCAGCGCACAGGCTTGGCCTTCGCTGAAGACGCCGGGGCCCTGGTATTGCTGCCATTGAATGTGGCCGACGCGCGTCGGCTGTCTGATGCGGCCAGCCCGCACCAGGCGGGAATGCCCTGAGGCAGGATCAGTCCTGCAGCCCCTTCAGCCCGCTTTCGAACATGAAGGGCACCTTGAACGGCCCCGTCGCCGCCAGCCGCTCGGTCATCAGCGCTGCGGCCTGAGCGAATTCTTCCTTGTCGCCCAGCGAGGCCAGCGGCGTTTGGCAGCCGTCCACGCAGTCGGCATCTGCGCCAAGCGCAATCAGTGCCTTTGCCGGATCTACGGCGAATGCGCTGCGGAAGGCATCATCGCTGGAGAGCTTCTCCAGCAGGGACTGAACGATTTCGGGGGAAAGGACGGAACGGGGCATGGATGGCTATCGCAGGTTGGGGAAAGAACAGGTATCGGCTGGGCGTGCGCAGAATTGATAGGGCGTCTCCCATGCCGCGCTATGATCGTGGGCTCCCCGAGTACCTGGACGCGCATCGAATGAACTTCCGTCGCTGCAGGACGATGATCGTCGAGCCGCTGGAGAAGCCGCATTTCGACCTGGATGGTCTGCTTTCGGGCGGCAGTGGCGTCAGCTTCGAACAATCGTTGCAGGTCGTGGCCGCGCACTTGCCGGCACCGTGTGCTGTCGATGTCGCCAGCTGCCTGTGGCTGCTTCAATGCAGCGCGGAGCAGTGGCAGCCGTTGCCTATGGAGCCGGACGCACGACAACGCGTGCTGGCATTGCTGGAGCAGGGGCTGCTGGTCAGCGACGATCCGGCCTATGCCACCGCAGCCGCGGCCGAACAGCAGGTACGCGACAGCCAGTGGTGGCCATTGTCGGCGCTGCATTACCAGCACTCACGCTGGGACGGCGTGGACAGTGTCGGCGACATGGAGCGCAGCCAGCTGACGACTGCGCAGGATCTGGTAAGCAACTTCGGCCCGCCGCCCGCCGAAGCGCCGATCCGCCGGCCCGGCGCACAGCCGTTGCCACGCTGTGACGACGACCCGACGCAGGCCCAGCTGCAGGCGCGTGCGACCTGCCGCAACTTCGACGGTACGCGTGCCGTGCCGTTGCCGATGCTGGCACGGCTGCTGCAGCAGGTGCTGATGGCGCAGGCGCACGTGGAAACCGAACCCGGTGTGCGCTTCCTGAAAAAGAACATCCCGTCGGCCGGCAGTCTCCATCCACTGGAAGCGTATGTGGTGGCGCGCAATGTGGAAAGGGTGCCGCCGGGCCTCTATCACTACCACGCCACCGAGCACGAACTGGGTCCAATTGCATCGACGCCCAATGACCTGGATAGCTTCTGCCACTGCCTGCTGGCCGGTCAGCACTGGTTCGCCAGCGCACCGGTGCTGCTGATCCTGACCTGCCGCTTCGAGCGCACGTTCTGGAAGTATCGCAGCCATGCCAAGGCCTATCGGGCGGTCACTCTGGATGCCGGCCATGTGTCGCAGGCCATTTACAGCGCGGCGACGGCGCAGGGGCTGGGCGCGTTCGTCACTGCCGCGATCAATGAGGCTGAGGCCGAGCGCGCGCTGGGCCTGCAGCCGATGGCTGAAGGCGCCTTGGCAGTCTGTGGCGTCGGCTGGCGTGCCACCGAGCGGGTCACGGCGGAGCTGGATCCGCTGGGCCGGGTGTGGCCGGTCACGCGCTGATCTGCAACGCGTGACCCTTCACGGGATCACCCCGCCTCGAAATCCACCAGCACCGCACCATCGCCCACCTGGTCACCAGCCTTGGCGCGATAACCCTTCACCGTGCCGTCGGCCGGTGCCTGCAGGGTGTGCTCCATCTTCATCGCTTCCAGCACCACCAGCGGCGTGCCGCGCTTTACCTGCGTACCGGCCTCGACCAGGGTGGCCACGATCTTGCCCGGCATCGGTGCCAGCAGGCTGCCGGCATCGGCGGTGGCGTTGTCGGATTCACCGACCGGGTCGTGCAGGGTGAAGCGGTGCTGGCCATTGGCGCCGAAGAGGAACACCTGGTCGCCTTCGCGCAGCAGCTGCAGCTGCCAGCGGCGGCCATCCAGCTGCACGCTCAGGCGGTCGCCGTCGGCGCTGCCGAGCACCGTGGCCGGTGCGGCATCATCGCGCTGCACGCGCCAGCCGTCGGCCTGCGCCCACACCTTCAGCGTGTGCGTGCGCTCGCCCTGCTGCAGCGGCAGCACACGCGGTGCCGAAGCACCCAAGCGCCAACCGTCCTGCACCTGCCACGGCGAATGCGGATCGCGCGCATCGCTGCCCGCACGCGCGGTGCTGGCCACGGCGGCGATTGCCGCCAGCTGCCACAGCGCATCGTCGCTGTCGCCGACCGCGCTCAGTGCAACCTGCTCGCGTTCGATCAGCGCGGTGTCGAGCTTCGCGTGCGCGAACGAATCGGTGTTCACCAGGCGACGCAGGAAACCGGCATTGGTGGTCACGCCCACCACCTGGCAGTCGGCCAGGGCCTGGCTCATGCGGCGCAGCGCGGCCTCGCGGTCCACGTCCCAGACGATCAGCTTGGCAATCATCGGGTCGTAGTACGGGGTGATGCTGTCGCCTTCTTCCACGCCGGTATCCACGCGCACGTTCGCCGAGGGCGTCGGCAGGCGCAGGCGGCGCAGGGTGCCGGTGGACGGCAGGAAGCCACGGTCGGCATCTTCGGCATACAGGCGCGCTTCGATGGCGTGGCCGTGGATGGCCAGTTGTTCCTGGCGCAGCGGCATCGGCTGGCCAGCGGCCACGCGCAGCTGCCATTCCACCAGGTCGGTGCCGGTGATGTACTCGGTCACCGGATGCTCGACCTGCAGGCGGGTGTTCATTTCCATGAAATAGAAATCGCCGTCCGGGCCGGCGATGAACTCCACCGTGCCCGCACCGACGTAGCCCACCGCGCGCGCGGCATCGACCGCGGCCTTGCCCATCGCCGCACGACGCTCGGCGCTCATGCCCGGTGCCGGGGCTTCTTCCAGCACCTTCTGGTGGCGGCGCTGCACCGAGCAGTCGCGCTCGAACAGGTACACCGCATCCCCGTGGGAATCGCCGAACACCTGGATCTCGATATGGCGCGGGCGCTCGACGTACTTTTCCACCAGCACGTGGTCGTTGCCGAACGCCGAAGCGGCCTCGCGCTGGCAGCTGGCCAGCGCATCGACGAAGTCCTCGCTGCGTTCGACCTTGCGCATGCCCTTGCCACCGCCACCGGCGCTGGCCTTGATCAGCACCGGGTAGCCGATGGCATCGGCCTGCGCGCGCAGGAACGCGGGCTCCTGCTGGTCACCGTGGTAGCCCGGGGTCAGCGGCACGCCGGCCTTGGCCATCAGCGCCTTGGCCGCGCTCTTGTCGCCCATCGCGCGGATGGCACTGGCCGGCGGGCCGATGAAGGTGATGCCGGCGGCGGCACACGCATCGGCGAAGTCGGCGTTCTCGGAGAGGAAGCCATAGCCGGGGTGGATGGCCTGCGCACCGCTGCGGCGCGCGGCGTCCAGCAGCACGTCGCCACGCAGGTAGCTTTCACGTGCGGCGGCCGCACCGATGTGGATGGCCTCGTCGGCCAGGCGCACGTGGCGCGCGTTGCGGTCGGCATCGGAATACACCGCCACGGTGGCGATGCCCAGGCGGCGGCAGGTGGCGATGACGCGGCAGGCGATCTCGCCGCGGTTGGCGATCAGTACTTTGGTGAACATGGCAACGGGCTTCATGGGAGCTTGCTCGGTCATGGCGCGGGTCACATGCGGAACACGCCGAAGCGCGTCTGCTGCGGGGCGGCGTTGAGGCTGGCCGACAGGGCCAGGGCCAGGACACGGCGGGTGTCGACCGGATCGATCACACCGTCATCCCACAGGCGCGCGCTGGCGTAGTAGGGGTGGCCCTGCTGTTCGAACTGGTCGCGGATCGGCGCCTTGAAGGCATCTTCTTCCGCGGCAGGCCACTGCCCGCCCTTGGCTTCGATGCCATCGCGCTTGACCGTGGCCAGCACGCTGGCCGCCTGCTCGCCGCCCATCACACCGATGCGTGCATTCGGCCACATCCACAGGAAGTTGGGCGAATAGGCGCGGCCGCACATGCCGTAGTTGCCGGCACCGAACGAGCCGCCGATGACCACGGTGAACTTGGGCACCTTGGCGCAGGCCACGGCCATCACCAGCTTGGCCCCGTCCTTGGCGATGCCGCCCTGTTCGTACTTGCGGCCGACCATGAAGCCGGTGATGTTCTGCAGGAACACCAGCGGGATGTTGCGCTGGGTGCACAGCTCGATGAAGTGCGCGCCCTTCAGCGCGGACTCGGAGAACAGGATGCCGTTGTTGGCGATGATGCCGATCGGGTAGCCGTTCAGATGCGCGAAGCCGGTGACCAGCGTGGCGCCATAGCGCGGCTTGAACTCATCGAAACGCGAGCCATCGACCAGGCGTGCGATCACTTCGCGCACGTCGTAGGGCTTGCGCGTATCGGCCGGAATCACGCCGTACAGGTCGTGCGCCGGCAGCAGCGGTTCCTCGCTGGCCTGCACCGCCATCGCCGGTTCCGGCTTGCGCCAGTTCAGCTGGGCGATGATCGCGCGCACCCGCGCCAGTGCCTGCAGGTCGTTGTCGGCCATGTGGTCGGCCACGCCGGAAATGCGCGTGTGCACGTCGGCGCCGCCCAGTTCCTCGGCGGTCACCACTTCACCAGTGGCGGCCTTCACCAGCGGCGGGCCGCCGAGGAAGATCGTGCCCTGCTCGCGCACGATCACCGTCTCGTCGCTCATCGCCGGCACATAGGCGCCGCCGGCGGTGCAGCTGCCCATCACGCAGGCGATCTGCGGGATGCCCTGCGCGGACAGGTTGGCCTGGTTGTAGAAGATGCGGCCGAAATGATCGCGGTCGGGGAACACCTCGTCCTGCAGCGGCAGGAAAGCACCACCGGAATCGACCAGGTAGATGCAGGGCAGGTGGTTCTGCTCGGCGATCTCCTGCGCGCGCAGGTGCTTCTTCACCGTCATCGGGTAGTAGGTGCCGCCCTTGACCGTGGCATCGTTGGCCACGATCACGCATTCGACGCCGCTGACCCGGCCGATGCCGGCCACCACGCCCGCGGCGGGCACGGCGTCTTCATACATGCCGTGCGCGGCCAGCGGCGCGATTTCCAGGAAGGCGCTGCCGGGGTCGAGCAGGGCGTCGATGCGGTCGCGCACCAGCAGCTTGCCGCGTGCGGTGTGCTTGGCGCGCGCGGCCTCGTTGCCGCCCAGCGCGGTGCGCGCCAGCGTGGCGTGCAGGTCATCCACCACGGCCTGCATGGCGGCGCGGTTGCTTTCGAAGGTGTCGCTGCCCGGTTGCAGCTGGCTGTTGAGGACGGTCATCGCAGTGGCCTTACAGGGTGCGCTGGAACAGTTCGCGGCCGATCAGCATGCGGCGGATCTCCGAGGTGCCGGCGCCGATTTCATACAGCTTGGCGTCGCGCCACAGGCGGCCGGTCGGGTATTCGTTGATGTAGCCGTTGCCGCCCAGGATCTGGATCGCCTGGCCGGTCAGCCAGGTGGCTTTCTCGGCGGCATACAGGATGGCACCGGCGGCGTCCTGGCGGGTGGTGCGGCCCTGGTCGCAGGCGCGCGCCACGGCGTACACATAGGCGCGGCAGGCACCCAGGCCCACGTACATGTCGGCGATCTTGGCCTGGATCAGCTGGAAGCTGCCGATGGCTTCACCAAACTGGTGGCGCTCGTGCACATACGGCATCACCACGTCCATGGCCGCGGCCATCAGGCCCAGCGGACCACCGGAGAGGACCACGCGCTCGTAGTCCAGGCCGGACATCAGTACGCGCACGCCACCGCCCACCTGGCCCAGCACGTTTTCTTCCGGCACTTCGCAGTCCTGGAACACCAGCTCGCAGGTGGGCGAGGAGCGCATGCCCAGCTTGTCCAGCTTCTGCGCGGTGGTGAAGCCCTTCATGCCCTTTTCGACCAGGAAGGCGGTGATGCCCTTGGCGCCGGCTGCCATGTCGGTCTTGGCGTAGACCACCAGCACGTCGGCATCCGGGCCGTTGGTGATCCACATCTTGTTGCCGTTGAGCACGTAGCGGTCACCGCGCTTGTCCGCGCGCAGCTTCATCGACACCACGTCCGAACCGGCGCCCGGCTCGCTCATCGCCAGCGCACCGACCAGCGCGCCGCTGCACAGGCCGGGCAGGAAGCGCTGCTTCTGTTCCTCGTTGCCGTTCTTGCGCAGCTGGTTCACGCACAGGTTGGAGTGCGCGCCATAGGACAGGCCGATGCCGCCGGAGGCGCGCGAAATCTCTTCCATCGCCACCACGTGGGCCAGGTAGCCCATGCCGGTGCCGCCGTATTCTTCTTCAACGGTGAGGCCCAGCAGGCCCTGTTCGCCCAGCTTCGGCCACAGGGCCAGCGGGAACTGGTTGGTGGCATCGGCCTCGGCGGCCAGCGGAGCGACCTCGGCAGCGGCAAAATGGGCCACGCTCTGGCGCAGCAGGTCGATCTCTTCGCCAAGATCGAAGTTCAGGGATGGCACGTGCATTGCGGCGGCTCCACGAGGAAGGTGGGGGAATGGACGCACCCGTCAGGGGGAGGCTGGTGGCTGTTGAAGGCAGCGGCCAGCACGGGCGATGGCCCCAGCGTAGCGGGGTTCGGGAAAGAAGTGAACACAAATTCAAAAATTGAAACTAGAATCAGGATATGGCCTACAAACGCTCTGCATTGATGGAAGAACGCCTGGCCGGGGCCCGTGAACGGATCCTGCTGGCGACCCGCGAGCTGGTGGCTGCCGGCGGCTGGCGCAACGCCCCGGTGACCGCCGTGGCGACCCAGGCCGGGGTGTCCACCGGACTGATCTACCGGCACTTCCCGTCCAAGGCCGAGCTGTTCGTGGAGGTGCTCAACGCCGCCGTGGCCCACGAGGTGGAGATCATGGAGCGCATCGCCAGCGGCCCCGAAGTGGCCAGCGAGCGCCTGCGCCTGGCCATCACCGCCTTCGTCCGCCGCGCCCTGGCCGGGCCGGGGCTGGCCCACGCCTTCATCGTCGAACCGGTGGACCCGGACGTGGAGGCCGAGCGCATGCGCGGGCGCCGCGCCTTCGGCGATGTGTTCCTGCGCCTGGTGGAAGAGGGCGTGGCGGCTGGCGAGCTGCCTGCGCAGGACGCGCATGCCACCGCCGCCTGCCTGGTGGGCGCCTTTACCGAAGCGATGGTCGGCCCGACCGCACCCAGCCGCGAAGCACACCGCGACGAAGGCGCACTGGTGGATGCGATCTGCAGCTTCTGCCTGCGCGCGATCGGCGCCCCCGCAAAACGGTAGCGCCGGGCCATGCCCGGCGGCCGTTGCCGCGCTGCGCGCTCGCCGGGCGTGGCCCGGCGCTACCCGCATGCGGCCACGGCCGCATGCTGCGCCGCACCAGCATCGACGCCTGTTGTCGCACGCAAAGCGCGTTCTATACTCGGCCCATCACGCAGTCGCTCAGCCGTGGTCCAACGACTATCAGCCAGGGGTAACGAAGAGTGCGGAATTACGATCTGGAGTTCCTGAAACGCTTCTCCATGGTGATCGCGCTGCTGGCGGCCATCACCCTCGGTCTCATCCTCCTGGCGGCGTACATCCACACCCGGATTCCGCCCGAGGTATCGCCCACGGCAGCCAAGCGCACCGAGCAGCGCATCTCGCCCACCGGCGCGGTGTATGCCGGCAGTACCGGCGCCGCCGCACAGGCCGCCGCCAAGGCCGCCGCACTGGCCAAGGCCGCGTCGCAGGTCGCCTATGGCGGCACCAAGGACGGCAAGGTCATCTTCGACAACCTGTGCACCGCCTGCCACACCACCGGCGTCGGCCAGGCGCCCACGCTCGACCACGCGCACTGGGACCAGCGCCTGGCGCAGGGCAAGGACACGCTCTACAAGCACGCCATCGAGGGCTACACCGGCCCGGATGGCGGCATCATGCCGCCCAAGGGCGGCAACCCGGCGCTCACCGAGGAGCAGATCCACGCCACCGTGGACTGGATGCTGGGCAACCTGAAGTAACCGCGGGAACGGCCAAACCGGGAAACGGCGGAATGGCGGAATGGGGGGGTAGAGTCGACTGTCAGTCGACTATCGCGCGCAGCGCGGGCTTTTCGGCGACGTAGCGAAGAGCAGTCGACTGACAGTCGACTCTACCCCCGCGCCCCCGTGCTTTGCCCACCGAGGCCTGATCGCCCATCGTGCCCCGCGCTGCAAGCGGGCCTGCACATTTCGGGGTTAGTCTGTGCGCCCATTTCGTGGAGTCGCCCGTCGATGCGCCGCCGTTCCCTCACCCTAGCCCTGTCCCTGCTGCTGCCGGCCACCGCCTTTGCCCAGGCCCAGCCGCAGGCCGCGCCGACCCCGACCGCCACCACCGCACGGAGCAAGGCCCCGGTCGTGCTGACCACGGCCCCGGCCGACTGGCGCGCGCTGGACGGCCAGCACGTGCGCATCGCCGCCCCGCTCACCCTGGCCGGCACCGATGGCCTGGAACGCTTCGGCCAGCTCACCGTGGCCTTCGACGGCCGCCTCTGGCAGCCCACCGAAGTGGCCGCGCCGGGTACGGCCGGCATCGAACAGGTGATGGCTGACAACCAGCGCCGCCGCCTGGTGCTGGATGACGGCAGCGATGCCCGCGACCCGGGCAGCGTGCCGTACCTGGCCGGCAACCCGGTGCTGCGCACCGGCATGCAGCTGCGCAACGTCGAAGGCATCGTGCGGGTGGACGCACAGGGCCGCCCCAGCCTGCAGGTGGAAGGCAGGCTGAAGCTGCCCGACCTGCAGCGCCCGGCAGTGCCCAAGGTGGCCGGCGACCTGCACATCGCCGCCTTCAACCTGGAGAACTTCTTCAACGGTGACGGCCAGGGCGGTGGCTTCCCGACCCTGCGCGGTGCGCGCACGCTGGACGAGCACAAGGCCCAGGTGGCCAAGCTGGTGGCCACCATCAGCGCGCTGGATGCCCACATCGCCGCGCTGATGGAACTGGAAAACGACGGCTACGGCCCGCAGTCGGCCATCGCCGAACTGCTGGCCGCGCTCAACGCCACGCTGGAACCGGCCCAGCAGTGGGCGATGGTCGATGCGGGCGAAGGCCCGGGCACCAATCCGATCCGGGTGGGCATCATCTACCGCAAGGGCCTGTTCAAGCCGCTGGGCGCACCGCTGACCAAGCTGGACGGCCCGTTCGCCGAACACAGCCGTGCGCCGCTGGCCCAGGCGTTCCAGGGCAACGGCGCGCCGTTCATGGTGGTCGCCAACCACTTCAAGTCCAAGGGCTGCCGCGATGCTGCCGGCGCCGATGCCGACCGCAATGATGGCCAGGGCTGCTGGAACGCCACCCGCGTGGAATCGGCGCGGCAGCTGAACCAGTGGGTCGGCGCCGAGGCAGCGCGCCTGAAGGTGAAGGACATCGTGCTGCTGGGCGACTTCAACGCCTACGCCCAGGAAGATCCGATCCGCACCCTGCATGACCTCGGCTGGCAGGACGCCTTCAAGGTGGCCAAGGTCGAGCACCCCTACAGCTACGTCTACAACGGCTACACCGGCCGCCTCGACCACGCGCTGCTGAGCCCGGGCATGGCCAAGCGCCTGCGCGGTGCCGCCGAATGGCACAGCAACGCCGACGAACAGGACGCCAGCGGTTACCAGGGCCGCAACGTGCCGGGCCCGTGGCGCAGCTCCGACCACGACCCGCTGCTGCTGGGTTTCGGTAAATAACCCAACATCGGGGTCGGATCCCATTCCAACGGAATGGGCTCTGACCCCGATGCATCGCGGGGTCTCAAACGCAGGGGTCAGAGCCCATTCCGCTGGAATGGGATCCGACCCCCGGCGGCCTTTCACCCCCAGGCGATCAACCCGATCGCCAGCACCGCCAGCGCCAGCCCGGCGCGGTTCCACTTCGTGGTGGCCTCGCCGAAGGCGAACACGCCCACCAGCGCGCCCAGCACCACCACGCCGATGTTCATGCCGGCGAACACGGTGGCCGGGCTGTCCGGCATCGACTGGTGCGCGTGCACATAGAACAGGATGTTGCCGCCGTTGAGCAGGCCCAGCAGCGCGCCGGCCCCCAGGTTGCGCCAGGCCAGCCGGCTGCGGCCGCTGGCATGCCGCCACAGCTGCAGCGCCAGCATCAGCACGAAGGCTACGCTGAAGCTGGCCAGCACCGCCGCCATCGACGGCGTGCCCGACAGCGCCACCTGCTTGAGCAGCACGTCCACCACGGCAAAGCCGCCCCACACGCCCAGCAGCCAGCCCCAGCCACCGGGCGAGGCCGCCACTGCAGGGCCACGCGGGCGCAGGCTGATGGCCACCATCGCCAGCAGGCCCAAGCCCAGCCCGGCCAGCTTCCACGGCGTGGCGGTCTGGCCGAAGAACAGGAAGGCTGCGGCCAGCGACAGCAGCAGCGACAGGCGCTGGGCCACATCGCTGCGCACGATGCCGGCCACCGCCACCGCGCGGCCCAGCACCAGGAAGATCGACGGCAGCACCACCGCCAGCGCCAGCAGCGACACCCACGGCGCATGCGGCGCGCGCAGCGCCTCCAGCGGCGGCTGCAGCACCACGGCGGTGAGGGTGGCGGCCACCAGGTAGTTCCAGGTCACCATCTGTGGCACGTCCAGCGCGCGGCGGTTGGCCAGTTTCAACAACACCGAAACCAGCACACTGCAGATCACGGCCAGGGACAGGTAGAGCATGGGGCGGGGCACAGGGCAGGGGCGGGGGACGGTATCATGGTGCCATGCACAAGCCCTCGTTCCCCGTCGCCCCCGGCGAAACCGCCTACCTCGTACTGGACGGCCCGGCCGGCCCGCTGGAAGTGGTCGTCGACCTGCCCAAGGCCGACGTGCCGGTGCAGCCGATCGTGGCCATCGTCTGCCACCCGCTGTCCACCGAAGGCGGCACCCTGCACAACAAGGTGGTCACCATGGCCGCCACCACCCTGCGCGAGCAGGGCATCACCACGGTGCGCTTCAACTTCCGCAGCGTGGGCGGTTCGGCCGGCAGCTTCGACCATGGCGTGGGCGAACAGGACGACCTGAAGGCCGTCACCGCCTGGGTGCGCAGCCAGCGCCCGGACGACCGCCTGTGGCTGGCCGGTTTCAGCTTTGGCGCGTTCGTTTCGCTGAAGGCCGCGGGCGAGCTGCAGCCGGAAGCGCTGATCTCGATCGCGCCGCCGGCTGGCCGCTGGGATTTCAGCGGCGTGCAGCCGCCGGCCCGCTGGCTGGTCATCCAGGGCGAGCAGGACGAGATCGTTGACCCGCAGGCCGTCTACCAGTGGCTGGAAACGCTGGACGCCCCGCACGAGCTGGTACGCATGCCCGAAACCAGCCACTTCTTCCATCGCAAGCTGATCGACCTGCGCGGCGCGCTCACCCACGGTGTCAAGCACTGGCTGGGCGCGGCGGCATGAGCGAGCAGGCGTTGACCCCGTCGCAGCGGTACGCGGCCGGGGTTGCCAGCGGCGACTGGCAGGACGATCCGGCCCAGCACGCGGCCCTGGCCGAACTGGACCGCATCCACCTGGGCCTGGTCGACAGCGCCGAGGACGGCTGGCTGGACCGCCTGTCCTCGTTCTGGAAGAAGCCGGAGCCGGTCAAGGGCCTGTACTTCTGGGGCGGCGTCGGCCGCGGCAAGACCTTCCTGGTGGACCTGTTCTACGACGGCCTGCCGATCAAGCAGAAGTACCGCACGCACTTCCACCGCTTCATGCGCAGCGTCCACGAGCGCCTGCGCGAGCACCAGGGGCAGAGCGACCCGCTGGCGAAGATCGCCCAGGAATGGCGCAGCAACCTGCGCGTGCTGGTGCTGGACGAGTTCTTCGTCACCGACATCGGCGATGCGATGCTGCTGGCGCGCCTGCTCGAGCGCCTGTTCGCCGAGGGCGTGACCCTGGTAACCACCTCCAATACGGCGGTGGAGAACCTGTATCTGAACGGCCTGCAGCGCGAGAGCTTCATGCCGGCCATCGGCCTGCTGCAGCGCTACTGCGTGGAGCTGTACGCCGAGGGCACCGAGGATTACCGCATGCGCGCGCTGACCCGCTCGCCGGTGTACCGCGCGCCGCTGGCGGCCGACAGCGATGGCTGGCTGGCCAGCCGTTGGGGCGAACTGAGCGGCGGGCAGCCGGCCAAGGCCGGCAACATCGAGATCGAGGGCCGCAAGATTGCGGTGCGGGGCCGCGGCAAGAGCATTGCCTGGTTCGATTTCGCCGCCCTCTGCGAAGGCCCGCGCGGCCCGTCGGACTACATCGAGATCGCGCACGAGTTCAACACGGTGCTGCTGGGCGGCATTCCTGCCTTCGACCGCCTGAACGAAGATGCCGCGCGCCGCTTCGTGAACCTGATCGACGAGCTGTACGACCGCCACGTCAACCTGGTCTGCACCGCCAGCACCTCGCCGGTGGAGCTGTATGCCGGCGAGCGCCTGCAGGGCGCGTTCGAGCGTACCGCCTCGCGCCTGATTGAAATGCAGAGCGCGGAGTACCTGGGCACCCCGCACCGGGCGTGACCCTTATGTAGAGCCGAGCCCACGCTCGGCTGCTGTTGGGGTGCTCGGGGGCTGCAGGGGGCAGCCGAGCGCGGGCTCGGCTCTACAACAGCGCGACGGGCTATCGGCTCGGCGCCACCGCATCGCCCTGCGGCTGCTCGCGCACGTTGGCCGCCGCCTGTACGTTGTCGCTGCGCTCGATCAGCCGCAGAGGCTGCCCCTGGTAGCGCACCTCCAGCGCGTCGTGGGCCTCGGCCACCGCCGCCACCAGCGGGCACAGCGCCTGCGCCTTGGCTTCCAGCTGCCGGCTGCGGGCCTCCATGCGGCGTTCAACCTCCGCATCCAGGCGGTCGGCGCGGCGCTCCATGGCTTCGCCACGGCCGGTGAACACCTGCCACAGCACGCTGCGGGTCATCGAAGTGGCCATGCTTTCGGCCATCTGCTCGATGTGTTCGTCGAAACCCTCGCCGAAGGTGGCCTGTTCCCAGTAGCCGCGGCCCAGGCTGCCGTCGATCCAGCCTTCCATCTCGCCCCGCATCGCACGCATCTGGCGGTTGCGGCGCTTGCCGGTGATGGCCTCGAAGGCGGCATCCAGCGCATCGAAGGTGACCCCGCTCACCTCATGCGCCAGCGCCGTGGCCGCCGGCATCAGCTGCCGGGCCCCGGCCTCCATCTGCCGCAGGCGGGCGGCGTCGGCCTCGCTGACCGGCACGACCGTGTTGTCCAGGCTCAGCACGCCATCGTGGAACACCACCTCGTGCGGCGCCTGCGGGCCGTGCCGCAGCCAGACGCCGCCACTGTCCACCAGCACGTCGTAGTCGGTGTGCATGCCGCACTGGTCGGCGCTCAGCGTCGGGCCGTCGCCGGCCATCGCCGGGGCGGCGGCCAGGCAGGCCAGCAGGGTCAGGGGCAGGCGCATGGTGGAGTCCTTTCCGGTCAGAGCAGGGCCCCAGCATCCCGCGCCCGCAAGGCGCCGTCACCGGCCGGAAGTCACTGCCCGGCGGCCATCCATCTGGCCATACCGGCTTTCCCACCGGCTGCCCACCATCTATCCACAGGGTTGTCCCTAGCCAGCTTCGTCGCTGTCATGTGAAGCTGTCATTGTTCCGTTTCCGCAGCACGTTGTACCGCCGATGTGACGCCTTCCGGGCTTGACTGCGCAGCCCGTTCCGGCAGGTCCAAAGCGTCCAGACGCGGCGCCGATGGCATGATCCTTGCGCCGCAAGGGATTACCAAATTTCACTACATTTGGCGTTGACGGCCCCCATCACCCCCACTATCTTGTGGCCGTCAGTCGCAACGACCCCATGTCTTGGGGTCCGCAACGGGGCACTACCGCAGTACCCGCCAGCGATCGTCAACCGGCAGTGGAAGGCGCAGGGTCTCACCTCCTGCGACGCCGTCCTGCCACCCTGGGCTGTCATGTCCCGGGTCGAGCAACCCTGATGCATACAGCACCCCCAATCACGCCAAGAGGACACACGCCGTGACCACCGAATCCAGCGCCACCATCGAGAAGGAAAGCGAGTTCCTGCTGACGTCGCCGCCGACGGCCAACGCGATGAGCGTGACCAAGCGCAACGGCACGACCGAGCTGGTGGATCTGAACAAGATCGTGCGCGCGGTGCAGCGTTCCTCCGAAGGCCTGCACGCCGTCGATCCGATGCGCGTGGCCACCCGCACCATCTCCGGCCTGTACAACGGCGCCACCACCCGCGAGCTGGACGAACTGTCCATCCGCACCGCCGCCCTGCTGATCGGTGAAGAGCCCGAGTACGGCCGCCTTGCCGCGCGCCTGCTGGCCAACTACATCGCCAAGGAAGTGTCGGGCCAGGAAATCTACGCCTTCTCGCAGTCGGTCGGCCGTGGCCACGAAGTGGGCCTGATCAACGACCGCCTGCTGAACTTCGTGCAGACCAACGCACGCAAGCTCAACGATGCCATCGACATCTCGCTGGACCTGAACTTCGATTACTTCGGCCTGCGTACCCTGTACGACCGCTACCTGCTGCGCCACCCGCACACCCGCAAGGTGATCGAGACCCCGCAGCAGTTCTTCCTGCGCATCGCCAGCGCGCTGAGCGAGGACGTGGCCGAGGCCCTGGCGCTGTACAAGCGCATGGGCAATCTGGACTACCTGCCGTCCAGCCCGACCCTGTTCAACTCCGGCACCACCCACGAGCAGCTGTCCTCGTGCTTCCTGCTGGATTCGCCGCAGGATTCGCTGGAATCGATCTACTCCAAGTACGGCGACATCGCCCAGCTGTCCAAGTTCTCCGGCGGCATCGGCGTCAGCTACACCCGCGTGCGTTCGCGTGGTTCGCTCATCAAGTCCACCAACGGCCACTCCAACGGCATCGTGCCGTGGCTGAAGACCATGGATTCGTCCGTGGCCGCGGTGAACCAGGGCGGCAAGCGCAAGGGCGCGGCCTGCGTCTACCTGGAAACCTGGCACGCCGACATCGAGGATTTCCTCGAGCTGCGTGACAACACCGGTGACGAATCGCGCCGTGCGCACAACCTGAACCTGGCCAACTGGATCCCGGACCTGTTCATGAAGCGCGTCGAGGCCGACCAGGAATGGTCGCTGTTCGATCCGCGCGTCGTGCCGGAGTTCACCGACCTGTTCGGCGAAGCCTTCGAAGCCGCCTACCTGCAGGCCGAAGCACAGGGCAAGGCCAACCGCACCATCTCCGCGCGCAAGCTGTACTCGCGGATGATGCGTACCCTGGCCGAGACCGGCAACGGCTGGATGACCTTCAAGGACAAGTGCAACCGCGCCAGCAACCAGACCCTGCGCGCCGGCAACGTCATCCACCTGTCCAACCTGTGCACTGAAATCCTGGAAGTCACCTCTGCTGAAGAGACCGCGGTGTGCAACCTGGGTTCGATCAACCTGGGCAACCACTTCGACGGCAACGGCGAGTTCGATTTCGACAAGCTGGCCGACACCGTGCGCCTGGCCGTGCGCCAGCTCGACCGCGTGATCGACCTGAACTTCTACCCGATCGAATCGGCGCGCCGCGGCAACCTGCGCTGGCGTCCGGTCGGCCTGGGCTGCATGGGCCTGCAGGACGTGTTCTTCCGCAAGCGCCTGCCGTTCGACGGCGCCGAAGCCCGCGCGCTGTCGAAGAAGATCGCCGAAACGATCTACTTCCACGCGCTGGAAACCTCGGTTGAACTGGCCCAGGAACGCGGCAAGCACCCGTCCTTCGCCGACACCCGTGCGGCCAGCGGCGAGCTGCAGTTCGATGCCTGGAACGTGGTGCCCGAAGATGCCGAGCGCTGGGATTCCCTGCGCGAGCGCATCAAGGAACACGGCCTGCGCAACTCGCTGATGATCGCCATTGCCCCGACCGCGACCATCGCCTCGATCGCCGGCTGCTACGAGTGCGTCGAACCGCAGGTGTCCAACCTGTTCAAGCGCGAAACCCTGTCCGGTGACTTCCTGCAGGTCAACCGCTACCTGGTGAACGAGCTGAAGAAGCTGGGCCACTGGACCCCGGAAATGCGCGACGCCATCAAGCTGGCCGAAGGCTCGATCCAGGGCATCACGCAGATTCCGGAGACGCTGCGCCACGTCTACCGCACCGCGTGGGAACTGCCGATGCGTTCGCTGATCGACATGGCCGCCGACCGTGGCGCCTTCATCGACCAGTCGGCCTCGCTCAACCTGTTCATGGAAAGCCCGAACATCGGCGCGATGTCCTCCATGTACATGTACGCCTGGAAGCAGGGCATCAAGACCACCTACTACCTGCGTTCGCGCCCGGCCACCAAGATCGCCAAGACCACGGTCAGCCACACCGCAAGCGCCGGCCCGGAGAAGGTGTTCAGCCCGGAAGAGGCCATCGCCTGCTCGCTGGAAAACCCGGAAGCCTGCGAGGCTTGCCAATAAGAGCGGCACCGCCGCGCGGTAGTGCCGGCCGCTGGCCGGCAACCCCGGCCAACGATCATCACCCACGGTAGCGCCGGGCCATGCCCGGCGGCTCACCCAGGAATTCAAGGAAACACCCATGGCCGACAAGCCCAAGCAGATGCTGCTCGATCCCGGTTTTGAACTGACCCTGCGCCCGATGCGCTACCCGCAGTTCTATGACATGTACCGGAACGCGATCAAGAACACCTGGACGGTGGAAGAGATCAACTTCCAGATCGACATCAGCGACCTGCACAGCAAGATGTCGCCGGGTGAGCGCCACCTGATCCACCGCCTGGTCGCGTTCTTCGCCACCGGCGATTCGATCGTGTCCAACAATCTGGTGCTGAACCTGTACCAGCACCTCAACGCGCCCGAAGCGCGCATGTACCTGTCGCGCCAGCTGTATGAAGAAGCGCTGCACGTGCAGTTCTACCTGACCCTGCTCGACAACTACCTGCCGGATCCGGACGAGCGCGCCAAAGCCTTCGACGCGGTGGAGAACATCGACTCGATCAAGAAGAAGGCTGATTTCTGCTTCAAGTGGATCGACTCGATCCAGAGCCTGAAGCGCATCGAGACCCGCGAAGAGCGTCGCCAGTTCCTGCTGAACCAGATCTGCTTCGCCGCGTGCATCGAAGGCCTGTTCTTCTTCGCCGCCTTCGCCTACGTCTACTACTTCCGTTCGCGTGGCCTGCTCAACGGCCTGGCCTCGGGCACCAACTGGGTGTTCCGCGACGAAAGCGCGCACATGGATTTCGCCTTCGAGTGCGTGGACGTGATCCGCGAGGAAGAGCCGGACCTGTTCGACGACAAGATGAAGCAGGACGTCTACGAAATGCTGGCCGAAGCCATCGAGTGCGAAGTGCAGTTCGCCGAGGACGTGCTGTCCGGTGGCGTGGCGGGCATCTCCACCCGTGACATGCGCCAGTACCTGCAGCACTGCGCCGACAACCATTTCCATCGCCTGGGCATGGAGCGCAAGTACAACGTGCGCAACCCGCTGAGCTTCATGGAACTGCAGGACGTGCAGGAACTGACCAACTTCTTCGAACGCCGCGCCTCGGCCTACCAGGTCGGCGTGCAGGGCGAAGTCGCCTTCGACATGAACTTCTGATCGAACCGGTCAGGTCTGTCGCAACGGAAAACCCCGGCAATGCCGGGGTTTTTTGTGGGCGAATGTGGGCCTCTGTAGAGCCGAGCCCATGCTCGGCTCACGCGCGCAGCGCGCAATGACGCAAACCGCATCGACGGTCGATCACGACCCAACGCGTCGGCTCTGCCCGCAATGCGCCGGCATGTCGCGTAAGCCACTGGAATCACGCGGATTCCGCTGCACATCATGGCGCGCTGCTGGCGAACCCGCAGCCGGGACTGCAATCCCGTGAAAGAAGTCAGAGTTAGGCTCATCAACCGTCGCCGGCATTGTCCGGTGGCGGTTGGTGGACCGTCGCACGCCTATGGCGGGCGATGCGTTGGAGGGCGAGAGCCCACCGGTTCTTTACTGACTTCTTTCCGGGATTGCAGCCACGCATCGTCCGCCACCCTCACCGGTGGCCTGATCCGTAATGGAGGCACCACCATGAGTACCGATCCGACGAACGCGCACGAACTCAACCACCAACTGCTGCGCCTGCGCCGCCTGATGCAGGGCATCGAAGGCACCGCACTGCTGCTCTGCGACCACCAGCTTGCCCAGGCCAGTGGCAGCACCTCGCCGCTGCACGGCAAGCAACCGGCCGAAGCCACCCACGCCATGCTGTGCCTGGCCATCAATGGCCGCCGCTGCGCGGAAACCGTGGAACGGCTGGTTGCCGGACCGACCCACCATTGAAGGTAGCGCCGGGCCACGCCCGGCGTGCGTGCTTTCGTAGAGTCGAGCTTGCTCGACTGCTTTTCGCGAACGGCAGTCGAGCAAGCTCGACTCTACAAAGCGTGGCTACCGCCGTCCTTCCACCGCCATGCGCACGGCCAGCCCGGCCAGCACCGTGCCCATCAGCCAGCGTTGCGCGGCCTGCCAGCTTGGTCGCGCGGCCAGGAATGCCGCAATGCTGCCGGCCATCAGCACGATCACCGAGTTCACCGCCAGGCTGACCGCGATCTGGGTGAAGCCCAGCACCACGGACTGTGCCAGCACGCTGCCGTGGCCATCCGGATGCAGGAACTGCGGCAGCAGGGACAGGTACATCACCGCGATCTTCGGGTTCAGCAGGTTGGTCAAAAAGCCCATCGCGAACAACCGGCGCGGGCTGTCCACGGGCAGGGCATGCACCGCGAAGGGCGAACGTCCGCCCGGCTTCACCGCCTGCCAGGCCAGGTACAACAGGTACAACGCGCCGCCGATGCGCAGCGCGTCGTAGGCGAAGGGCACGGTCATCAGCAGGGCGGTGATGCCCAGCGCCGCGCACAGCATGTAGAACACGAAGCCCAGCGCCACCCCGCCCAGCGACACCAGCCCGGCGCGGCGGCCCTGGCAGATCGAGCGCGAGACCAGGTAGACCATGTTCGGCCCAGGCGTGAGCACCATGCCCAGCGACAGCAGGGCGAAGGCCAGCAGGTCGGCGGCGGCGGGCATGGCGACGTTCCGTGCGGTGGGCGTGGCGCAGTGTAGCGCCGCCTGCACCGGGGCTGGCTTAAAATTGCCGCACCCCACACCGATGTCCCCACCATGACCCCCATTCCCGAAACCGTGCCGCCCATCGAAGTGCGCATGGCCGAAATCGTCTTCCCCAACCACACCAACCACATGGGCACGCTGTTCGGTGGCCAGGCGCTGGCGTGGATGGACAAGGCCGCCTTCCTCGCCGCCGCCCGCTACTCGCGCCGCACCGTGGTGACCGCGCGCAGCGACCAGGTCGATTTCAAGCTGCCCATCCGCATCGGTCAGATGGTGGAGACCGTGGGCCGGATCGTTGAAGTGGGCCGCAGCTCGATGAAGGTCGAAGTGGAACTGATCGCCGAAGACCTGCACAGCGGCGAGCGCAAGCTGTGCACGCGCGGCCACTTCGTGATGATCGCGCTGGGTGACGACGGCCAGCCGACCGCCGTGCCGCGCCTGCCGGGCACCCCGGCGGCCGACCCGGCCAGCTGACCACGCGCTTGCGGGGGTGCCCATGCGCCCCCATTCTGCTGCCATGACCCCGCCGCTGACCGATTTCATCGACCGTGCCCAACGCCTGTTCGTGCTGACCGGCGCCGGCTGCAGCACCGCCTCGGGCATCCCCGATTACCGCGATACCGACGGCCAGTGGAAGCGCACGCCGCCGGTGACCTACCACGCCTTCATGGGCGAGGCGGCCACCCGCCAGCGCTACTGGGCGCGCAGCTTGCTGGGCTGGCCGCGCTTCGGCCTGGCCCTGCCCAACGGCACCCACCAGGCACTGGCTGGGCTGGAAGCGCGTGGCACGCTGCAGGTGCTGCTGACCCAGAACGTGGACGGCCTGCACCAGCGTGCGGGCAGCCGGAACGTGATCGACCTGCACGGGCGGCTGGACCGGGTGCGCTGCATGGGCTGCGAACGCCGCAGCGGGCGCGAGGATTTCCAGCAGCGACTGCTGGATGCCAACCCGGGCTGGGACGCGCTGGAAGCGGGCATCGCCCCGGATGGCGACGCCGATCTGGAAACGGATTTTTCCGCCTTCGTGGTGCCGGACTGCCCGTACTGCGGCGGCCTGTTGAAGCCGGACGTGGTGTTCTTCGGCGAAAACGTGCCGCGCGAGCGCGTAGCGGCCGTGCATGAGCACTTGCAGCAGGCCGATGCCGTGCTGGTGGTGGGCTCCTCGCTGATGGTCTATTCCGGCTTCCGCTTCGTGCAGGCCGCCGCCAAGGCCGGGCTGCCGGTGGCGGCGCTCAACCGTGGCCGCACCCGCGCTGACGACCTGCTGCAGTTCAAGGATGAACGGGACTGCGCCGAGGCGTTGGCGGGCTGGGCCACGCCCTGAGCCGAGCATGGGCTCGGCTCTACAAGGGCTGCCGGCTTCTGTAGAGCCGAGCCCACGCTCGGCTGCATCAGGTCGCGCGAAACAGCGATCCATCCAGATGGTTGATCCGCAGGCCGCGCAGCGGTGCAATACGCACCCCCTCCGCATGTCCTGACCGTCTTGAGCCAGCTGTTCTCGCCGATGTCCCTCGGCCCCCTGACCCTGCCCAACCGCATCGTGATCGCGCCGATGTGCCAGTACTCCGCCGAAGAGGGCCGCGCCAGTGATTGGCACGCCATGCACCTGGGCAACCTGGCGCAGTCCGGTGCCGGCCTGCTGATCCTGGAAGCCACCGCGGTCGAGCCGCGCGGGCGCATCAGCTGGGCCGACCTGGGCCTGTGGGACGATGGCACCGAGGCCGCCCTGGCGCAGGTGCTGGCCAGCGTCCGCCGCTGGTCGTCGATGCCGCTGGGCATCCAGCTGGCCCACGCCGGCCGCAAGGCCTCCACCGCCCGCCCGTGGGACGGTGGCCGCCAGCTGCCGGCCGACGATGCCAACGGCTGGGCCACCGTGGCCCCGTCGCCGGTACCGTTCCACGCCACCGATCCGGCGCCCGAGGCGCTGGATGAAGCCGGCATCGCCGATATCATCGCGGCCTTCGCCGCCAGCGCGGTGCGTGCCGAGCGCCTGGGCTTCGAGCTGATCGAGATCCACGCCGCGCATGGTTACCTGCTGCACCAGTTCCTGTCCCCGCTCAGCAACCGCCGCACCGATGGCTACGGTGGCTCGCTGCCGAACCGCCTGCGCCTGCTGGTGGAGGTGTTCGATGCGGTGCGTGCAGCGGTGTCGGACAAGGTGGCCGTGGGCGTGCGCATTTCCGCCACCGACTGGGTTGACGGTGGCTGGGACCTGGTGCAGAGCGAAGCGCTGGCGCAGATCCTGGATGCGCGTGGCTGCAACTTCCTGCACGTGTCCAGCGGCGGCCTCGATGAGCGCCAGAAGATCAGCGTCGGCCCGGGTTACCAGGTGCCGTTCGCGGCGGCCATCAAGGCCAAGAAGCTGCGCATGCCGGTCATCGCGGTGGGCCTGATCACCGAGCCGGAACAGGCCGAATCGATCCTGCGCCACAACCAGGCCGATGCCATCGGTCTGGCCCGCGGCATCCTGTACGACCCGCGCTGGCCGTGGCACGCCGCCGCCGCGCTGGGCGACAGCGTGGTGCCGTCGTCGCAGTACCTGCGCTGCGAGCCGCGCGAAGCACGCAACGTGTTCCGCGCGCGCTGAAGCTCAGACCTGCCAGGCCGGTGCCATGCCGGCCTGCAGGTGCTCGAACAGCGCGCGGATCTTCGCGGTGAAATCGCGGCGGTCGCTCACGCAGAAGAACACCTCCATCGGCGCCGGCTGCCACGCGCTGGCCGGGCCGAATACCGCCTGCAGGCGGCCATCGCGCAGATAGGGCTCGGCCACGAACGCGGCCAGCCGGGTGATGCCCGCGCCGGCTGCCGCCAGCTCGGCCAGCGCGTCGATGTCATCGCAGACCATGCTCGGCGGCAGCGCCGCGTCCACCCGCTGGCCGTCCTTCAGCAGGCCCCAGCGCAGCGGCCGGCCATCGGTGGGAAAGCGGTGCAGCAGGCCGCGATGGCCGTTCAGCGCGGCCGGATCGCCCGGCGTGCCGTGCGCCTCCAGGTAGGCCGGCGAGGCACAGAACACGAACGGGATGCGCGCCAGCGGCCGCGCCACCAACCCGTCTTCCAGCTGCGCGCCGATGCGGATACTGGCATCCACCGCCTCCGGCCCGTGCTGTACGGCGCGATCGCTCAGGCGCAGTTCCAACTGCAGTTGCGGGTAGCGCTGCTGCAGGCTGGGCAGCAGGGGTGCCAGCACGTGGCGGCCGAACGCGCTGCTGCTGGCGATGCGCAGCGGCCCGGACGGTTCGATATCGCCGGCGGTGACCATCGCCTGCGCGCGCGCCAGGTCCGCCTCGATGTGCCGCACCTGCGCCAGGTACACCGCACCGGCCTCGCTCAGCGCCAGCTGCCGCGTGCTGCGGTTGAGCAGGCGCACGCCCAGGTGGGCTTCCAGCCGGTTGATGTTCTGGCCCACGGCGGTGGCGCTGATGCCGAGCTGGCGGGCCGCGGCGGCAATGCTGCCGGTCTCTGCGGTGCGGGTGAAGCTGCGGATGAGCTGCAACAGGTTCATGACCGACCAGCTTGCCATGCGGAAGGACAAGTATCGCTTGGGTCTGTGCCAAGCGTGGCGGGGCTGTGCGCCGGCCGCCGCACCGCTAGCCTGCCGGCCCACTTCACTCGACGCGATATGCCATGTCCTACCCCCGATCGCCCCGCTGGAAGCTGCACGCCCGCAGCACGCCGTTTGTCTTCGCCTTCTTCATGGCCGGCCTGATGGCGCTGCTGATGTGCCTGGTCATCACCGCCGCCAATGCCGGGCTGGGCAGCGGCTATCTGGCGCGGGTGCTGGCCGCCTACCAGATGGCCATGCCGGTCGCGTTCTGCGGCGTGCTGCTGGTGCGCCCGCTGGTGGTGCGGCTGGTGGCGTTGACGGTGCATCCGCACTGAAGATCGGTTGCATCTGACAGCATTGTGCATCGCGGCAGGATGCTGCCCTACACTCGGGCGATGCGCCCCGATTCCATTCTTACTCTGTCCTGCCCCGACCGCACCGGTATCGTCTACCGCGTCTCGGGGCTGTTGTTCGACCACGGCTGCAACATCCTCGACGCCCAGCAGTTCGGCGATGAGGAGAGCGGACGCTTCTTCCTGCGCGTGCATTTCGACCGCGACGCCAGCCTGCCGCTCGACACCGTGCATGCGGCGATGGCCGCGCTGGCCGCCGACTACGGCATGGACTGGCAGCTGCACGACGGCCGCCGCCGCGCGCGCCTGCTGGTGCTGGTCAGCAAGCAGGGCCATTGCCTGAACGATCTGCTGTTCCGGGCCCACAGCGGGCAGCTGAAAGTGGACATCGCTGCGGTGGCATCGAATCACGCCGATTTCGCGCCGCTGGCCGCGTCCTACCAGGTGCCGTTCCACCACCTGCCGGTGAACGCCGAAACGCGCGCCGTGCAGGAACAGCAGATCATCGACCTGGTCGAGCGTGAGCGCATCGACCTGGTGGTGCTGGCGCGCTACATGCAGATCCTGTCGCCCACGCTGTGCCGCGCCCTGGCCGGTCGCGCGATCAACATCCACCACAGCTTCCTGCCCAGCTTCAAGGGCGCGCAGCCGTACCACCAGGCGCACGCGCGCGGGGTCAAGATCATCGGCGCCACCGCGCACTACGTCACCGAGGATCTGGACGAAGGCCCGATCATCGAACAGGACGTGGCCCGCGTGGACCACGCCATGGCACCGCGCGAACTGGTGCGGCTGGGCAGCGATACCGAATCGCAGGTGCTGGCGCGCGCCGTGCGCCGGCACGTGGAGCACCGCATCCTGCTCAACGGGCACCGCACGGTGGTGTTCCGCTAGCAACGGCTGTGACCCGGTAGTGCCGGCCGCTGGCCGGCAACTGCAGAGATCCCGAGGTTGCCGGCCAGCGGCCGGCACTACCGTTGTGGGTCAGGCGATCGCAATCCCTGCCTTGCCCAGCGCCTCGCGCACCATCGCGTCGTTGGCTTCGGTCACCGGCCGGGTCAGGTCCCACAGGAACTTGACGCGGAAGCCGGATTTCACCGCGTCCTGTGCGCTCCACAGCACGCAGTAATCGCGCGCCAGGCCGCACACATGCACCTCGCGGATGCGGCGCTCATGCAGCCAGCCGGCCAGGCCGGTCGGTGGGCGTTCGCCCTCCGGGCCTTGGTTCTCGCGGAACGCGCTGTACGAATCCACCTGCTGGCGGGTGCCCTTGCGCAGGATCAGGTCGGCCACGGTCCAGTCCACGCCCGGGTGCAGCGCGGCGCCGTCGCTGCCCTGCACGCAGTGGTCCGGCCAGAGCGTCTGCGGCTGTGCATGCAGCAGGATGCTCTCGAACGGGCGCGTGCCCGGGTGCTGGCTGGCGAACGAGGCGTGGTCGGCCGGGTGCCAGTCCTGAGTGGCCACCACCGTGCGGTAGTGGCGCTGCGCCAGCAGCTCAGCAATCGGCGCCACCAGCGCGTCACCCTGGTCGCAGGCCAATGCGCCACCGGGCATGAAGTCCGGCTGCAGGTCGATCACCAGCAGGGCGACATCGGCGGGCAGGGCGGTCATGGCAGGGTCCAGCGCAGCAGAGGGGGCGACCAGCGTGGCCGCCCCCTGCGCGCACGTCAATCGCCCTGCGGCGTTTCGGCATCCTGGCCGTAGTACAGCAGGCCGATCTTGATGCGCTCGCGGCCGGTTTCGCGGCGGTGGCGGTTGGCATCGCGCAGCGAGTACACGCAGCCGCAGTATTCCTGCTGGTAGAACTGCTCGCGCTTGCTGATTTCCACCATGCGGCTGGCACCTCCACCCTTGCGCCAGTTGTAATCCCAGTACTGCAGGCCCTCGTAGCGCGACGCAGCGCGGATGCCACAGTCGTTGATCTGCGCCATGTTCTTCCAGCGCGAAATGCCCAGCGACGAACTGATGGTGTCGTAGCCGTGCTCATGCGCGTACAGCGCGGTGCGCTCGAAACGCATGTCGAAGCACATCGTGCAGCGGATGCCGCGCTCGGGCTCGTTTTCCATGCCGCGCGCACGGCTGAACCAGTTGTCGGTGTCGTAGTCGCAATCGATGAAGGGAATGCCGTGCTGCTCGGCGAAGCGGATGTTTTCCTGCTTGCGCAGCTCGTATTCCTTCACCGGGTGGATGTTGGGGTTGTAGAAGAAGATCGCGTAGTCGATCCCGGAGGCAGTGATCGCCTCCATCACTTCACCCGAGCAGGGCGCGCAGCACGAATGCAGCAGCAGGCGCTTGCCGTCGGCGGGCAGGGACAGGTCGGGGCGTTGGAACTCGGTCATCGTCGGGTGCATCTGGGCGTGGGCAACGGGTCTGGCCGGAAACCGTGAACAGGACGCGCGCGGCCACCCCGCCTGCACGCGCAGGACGAAGACGGCCCCGGCAACCTCCCCGCGGAGATTCCAGGTCGAGTCAGGGGACGGTCGTGTCCCCCGGCCGGGGCCGGTATTCGGGCTGATGGACACGGGCCGCAGCCCACCTACTACCTGCCGCTTCCCAGGCGCGAGCCCAGTGCTGTTGGCAGGATTCGTTTCCATTCACCGCTGCGGGGCAGCTCCGGAATGGGCGCGCGAGGCGCCTTCACCGGATTCCCATTCAAATCCCTGCCGTTGTCGCAACGACGGCAGGGATACCTTCGGCGTGCCCACGGTGGACGCGTTGCTGGCGTGGGTCAAGGGGGATGCGTCCACTTACCCCCAGTAGATCCACGCCATGCGTGGATGCGCCCTCAGTGCTGACCCGCCGCCCGCGCGCGGATCTCATCCAGCCGCTGGTCGTACAGCAACCGGCCGTTCTCCCACACGGTCACCATCGCGTCCTCAAAGCCGGCCGGCAGGGTCGGGTCACCGCTGGCCGGCAGCGCCACCGTATGCAGGCTGCCATCGTCCAGGCGGCGCAGCAGGCGCATGCGGCCGCGCTTGCTGGTCTTGCCGGCGTCGGTGATCGGGTCCTTGTAGACGTCGATCCATTCGCCGTCCACCCGCGCGGCCGAGCACTTCAGCGCGAACTTCTGCGTATCGCGGTCCAGCCGCTGCAGCAGTGCGCCGCCCATGCCGAAGGCCACGTTGTCGGCGGCGTAGCCGTCGCCGGTGATGCGCTGCAGGATCGCGCGGATCGTGTCCGGGTTGATGCCATCGCCCTGGATCACCCGCACGTGGTTGAGCACGCGGTAGCCCTTGCCGTTGATCGTATGGCCAAAGGCCTCGTCCAGCCGGCGCAGGCTCTCGGCCACCACCTCCACCGGGTCGCCCGAATCCGGGCGGATGACCAGGGTCGCGCCCGAAGCGATCACTTCATCGCGCAGGGTGGTACCCCAGTGCTCGCTGATCGCGCGGTAGATGTCATAGCTGTCCGACACCACCGCGACGATCGCACCGGGCTTGCCGAACTGGCGCAGCATGTTGCGGTACGCATCCACCTCGCGCTCGCGGCCCCAGCTGGTGATGGTGCTGTGCTCGGCAGCGGGAATCGAATAGCCGGCCATCGGCGCGTGGTAGTGCGCGCGGGCCAGGCACAGCGCCGAAACCGTATCGGTGCCGAGGAAGTTGACCAGGTGCGCGGCACCGCCCAGCGCGGCCGACTGCAGGCTGGACACACCGCGTGCGCCGAAGTCGTGCAGCTTGAACGGCAGCTGCCCTTGCGGGTCGTCGCTGGTCTGCTGCAGGAAGCGGGCGATCGTCTGCCGCGCATGCCAGCTGATGGTGGCCACGGTGACCGGGTACCACACGCGCAGCAGCAGGGTTTCCAGGTATGACGGCACCCAGAACGCGGCCGGGTCGGTCGATTCGATGGTCATCAGTGCCTGGTGCGTGGGCACCACGCTGCCCTCGGGCACGGCGCGGATGCGTACCGGCAGGTGGCCACCGAGGCGGTCGACGATATCGCGCCAGCCGGCTTCATTGAACGGTTCGCCATGCGCGGCGAATACCGCAGCGGCGTCGTCGATGTCGGCGTGGGTGATGGGCCGTGCCAGCGCGTCCTTGAGGATCGCCTGCAGGCCGAAGAACACCGTGCGGTCGTGCAGGCCGCCGCGCGATTCCACGTAGAAGAACGTGGCATCGGTACCCGGCGGGTACTGCAGCCAGTGGCTGGCCTTGTAGCTGTCGGTGTCGAGGAGAAGATTATCGAGGTAGTGCATGACGGAAGCTCCTTCGCGTCGAGTGACACCGGCGGTCTATCCGCCGGTGGGGAGGCCGGACCTGTCAGCCGCGGCCGAGGAAATACTCCAGGATGTGCAGGTGGTCTTCGAACAGCTGCGGGCCCATTTCCAGGGCTTCGCTCACCGGAATCCAGCGCGCCTTGTCGGCGTCGTCGCCGCCGCGCACCGCCGGCAGTTCGCCGGCCGGGAATTCGAAGTGGAAGCCGTGGGTGATGGTGCGGCCACGCTGGCTGCGGTCGGGGTGGTCGAACACCTGCTGGCTCTTCAGCGAGCCCTTCAGCACCGGCAGTGGAATCTTCAGCCGGGTTTCCTCGCGCAGCTCGCGCAGGCAGCTGTCCAGCAGGCTCTGTTCCTGGCCGACGAAGCCACCAGGCAGCGCCCACAGGCCCCTGCCGGGTTCCGAACGGCGGCGCACCAGCAGCACGTGGCCCGAATGCACCACCACCGCATCGGTGGTGACGAACGTGGGCGCGTACGGCGCGTCCTTCCAGGCCGCCTTGTACTGTTCGATGAAACGGTACTCGGCCACCAGCTGGCCATAGGCCGGTGCGCTTTTGCGGAACGCTTCGAGCATGTCGTACACCGGCGCCGGCACGTTGCCACGCAGCATCAGCAGCGCACCGTGGAAGTCGACATCGCCGGCTTCGAACAGGTAGCGGCGCAGCTCGGTGGCCGACAGGGTGGCGGTGTGCTGCACGTCCACCAGCGGCCACTGCGGGAATTCGCGCAGGTAGTAGCTGGAGGCGTCCTTGTCCATGCCGATCAGGCCGACCTTGGCATCGGCGGCGGCGCCGTCGTTGCGCAGGGCTTCGGCCACCTGGCGCTGCACGTTGGCGATCCACTGGGCTTCGTTGTACAGGTGGTCGCGCAGCGGGCGGATCAGCAGGCGATCGGTGTGGCCATCGAGGGCCGCCTGGATCATCACGGCACGTTCGGCCACGGTCCAGGGATTGCGCAGGCTGCGGGGGGTGTCAGCAGAGCCGACCAGGAAGATCAGCTTGCGGGCCCGGCTCAGGGCCAGGCGGGCAACGGCGGCGTGGCCGTTGTGGAAGGGCTCGAAACGCCCGATGAAGACGAGATAGTCGAATTCCATGAGAATCCCTCATGTCGTTGTGGCAGCCGCGGGTCTGTCCCTTGGCTTGCTGTCGATGCTACGCCGATGGTGGTCAGGGTCAAGTGCACCGGCCAGTAGATCCACGCCATGCGTGGATGCCTTGCCCTTCCGTGGGCGGGTTCTCAGGCGGTGAGAAGCCTTCGCGTCATACTGCATCCGTAGCGTCGGGTGGCATCTCAGGCACAGTCAGCGGGGGCAGGGTAGTGGCAGACAAGTACTGCGATCTGGTCATGAAGGGCGGCATCACCAGCGGCATCGTGTACCCCAATGCGGTACTGGCGCTGGCCCGCGATTACCGGTTCAAGAGCATCGGCGGCACCTCGGCCGGCGCCATTGCGGCGGCGGTGGCGGCCGCGGCGGCGTATGGCGATCGCCGCCAGCAGGCGGGCGAGCACCTGGCCGACGGCACCGGTTACGGCGGCCTGTCTGGGGTGTCAGCGCAGTTGTCGCGGCGCGGCTTCATCTACAGCCTGTTCCAGCCGGCACGCGGCGCGCGGGCGGCCTACCGGCTGCTGGTGGCGCTGACCGGCGGCTACGGGTGGCCGCGCAAGCTGTTGTGCCTGGCGGTGGCCGTGTTCGAGATCGCTCCGCTGGAAGTGCTGGTGTCGCTGGCGCTGCTGCTGGGCCTGGGCTGGTGGGGCGGTGGCTGGAGCGGCGTGGCCGCCACCCTGCTGCCGTCGCTGCTGTGTGCCTATGGCGCCGGCGTGGCCGGTGCCGCGCTGCGGGTGGCGCGGGTGGCACGGCGCAACCTGCTGGGCCTGTGCAGCGGCCTGGGCCGCGATGCACGCAAGCCGGCACTGACCGAATGGCTGCACCAGAGCCTGCAGGAACTGTCCGGCAAGCCGCTGGACGCACCGCTCACCTTTGCCGATCTGCACGATGCACCGCGTTATGCCGGCGAGCCGGAGAGCCCGCATGCCATCAGCCTGCAGATGATCACCACCTGCGTGTCGCACAACGAACCGCGCACGCTGCCGCTGGGCGGTGCGCAGTTCTGGTTCCTGCGCGAAGAGTTCGAGCAGCTGTTCCCGGCCAGCGTGGTGCAGTGGCTGGTCGACCACGCCGGCACGCCGGTGGACGTGGAAGGACGGCAGTACTACCACCTGCCACAGGGCCCGCAGCTGCCGGTACTGGTGGCCACGCGGATGAGCCTGAGCTTCCCGCTGTTGATCAGTGCGGTGCCGCTGCATGAGCCGGCGCGCCGCGAGCGCCGCTGCGCGCCGTCACCGGCCACCCCTGATGCCGAACACAACGTGGCCGACAGCATGGAAGGCCTGACCAGTGCCGGCCAGTCCTGCGGGCCGGTCATCACCGCGTTCCGCATCTGCTGGTTCTCCGATGGTGGCATCAGCAGCAACTTCCCCATCCACCTGTTCGACGCGGCGATGCCGCGCTGGCCGACCTTCGCCATCAACCTGGTCTACCCGCAGCATGCCGAGGATGTCAGCCACGGCACCACCGGCCAGCAGGCGCTGGAGCGCGCCGTGGTGCTGCCCACCGAGAACCGCCATGGCTGGCAGCGCCATTACCAGTCCATCGCCACGCCGCTGGCCGCGGCCGAGCTGGGCCGCTTCCTGTTTGCGGTGGTGGCCACCATGCAGAACTGGCGTGACCTGCTGCAGGCACGCGCACCGGGCTACCGCGACCGCATCGTGCACGTCAGCCTGCAGGGCGACGAAGGGGGCATGAACCTGGACATGCCACAGGAGGTGCTGAGCCGCATTGCCGACAAGGGCAGCCTGGCCGGCGCACGCTTCTGCGCGTTCTCGTTCGAGAACCACTACTGGATCCGCTGGCGCAACCTCGCTTCGGCCTACCAGCGCTACACGCTGGAAGTGGCGCGCACCGATGACCCGGCGCAACAGGTACTGGCCTACCGCGCGGCGTATTCCATCGTCGCCAATGGTGAGCCGGTGGCGCCGTCGTACAAGCTGGGTTCGGAAGACAAGCGTCGCGGGTCACAGCAGTTGTGGGCGCAGATGGTGGAGCAGGGCCGCACGTGGGAAGACCTGGGCCCGGATCTGACCGACGGTGCACCGCGCCCGCTGCCGCAGATGAAGGTGACGCCGATCTACTGAGCGCGACCGATACAATCGCGGCCCCCACTGCAAGGAACGCTTCATGTCCTCCCGCCAACACCTGCTGGACCTGCTGGAACGCCTCGATGCCCGGGATCCGGACCACCTGCCGGTGGTGCCGCTGGCCGCGTACTTCGAAGGCAACGATTTCGAAGAGTGCATCGCACCGAACCAGTGGGGTTACGGCCGCCCGCCGATTGCCGAGCTGTACGCACGCCTGGCCGCGATAGCCGCAAAGCCGGAAGTGGAGGGCGTGTACGTGGGCCTGCACCAGGACTGGGGAAGTGCACTGGAAGATGACAGCGAATGGCCGGCCGCCGAGAACGTGCACGTACTGACCCGCGCCGACGCCGCAACCGTGGAAGGCTGGCTGCAGGGCCTGGAGTGCGACGGCGTTGGCGAAGGCTGGCCGTACGGGCAGCACATTGATGCCCCCGTGCCTTCCGCAGGCCATCGCGCACTGACCGTGTTCTGGGATTAGTAGAGCCACGCCACGCGTGGATGCACTTCGCGCACGGCCAGAGCGTGCCGACCAACGGTCGGCACCTACCGGTAGCTCCACGCCACGCGTGGATGCACTTCGCGCAGGGCCGGATCGTGCCGACCAACGGTCGGCACCCACCAGGGCGGTAGATCCACGCCATGCGTGGATGCACTTCGCACACGGATGGATCGTGCCGACCAACGGTCGGCACCCACCAGGGCGGTAGATCCACGCCACGCGTGGATGCATTTCGCGCACGGATGGATCGTGCCGACCAACGGTCGGCACCTACCAGTAGAGCCACGCCACGCGTGGATGCATTTCGCGCACGGCTGGATCGTGCCAACCAACGGTGGGCACCTACCGGTAGATCCACGCCACGCGTGGATGCATTTCGCGCAGGGCCGGATCGTGCCGACCAACGGTCGGCACCTACCAGTAGATCCACGCCACGCGTGGATGCACTTCGCACACGGATGGATCGTGCCGACCAACGGTCGGCACCCACCAGGGCGGTAGATCCACGCCACGCGTGGATGCATTTCGCGCACGGCCAGAGCGTGCCGACCAACGGTCGGCACCCACCGGTAGATCCACGCCATGCGTGGATGCACTTCGCACACGGATGGATCGTGCCGACCAACGGTCGGCACCAACCAGGGCGGTAGATCCACGCCACGCGTGGATGCATTTCGCGCACGGCTGGATCGTGCCGACCAACGGTCGGCACCCACCAGGGCGGTAGATCCACGCCACGCGTGGATGCATTTCGCACAGGACCAGAGCGTGCCGACCAACGGTCGGCACCTACCAGTAGAGCCACGCCACGCGTGGATGCATTTCGCGCACGGCCAGAGCGTGCCGACCAACGGTCGGCACCCACCATCACCATCACCATCACCATCAGCATCAGGTTCCAACAGCTCGCGGGAAACTGTCGAAGGCGGGGTGGGTCCGGTTGAGGGGGTGTGAGCGGCATGGATGCCGCGACCAAGCCCCCATGGACGGGTTTACGGCGTCCCCCTCAACCGGACCCACCCCGCCAACCCACGGAAAGCCAGCTCTTGCTGTTGAGGTTGCCGGCCAGCGGCCGGCACTACCGCGGGTGCAGGGCGCAGCCCTGCAAAACCCCCCTACCTCCCCGGCAACTGCGCAAACGCGCGCTGCATGCAGTCCTCGCGCGGGCACACCCGGCACCCCGGGCCGATCGACACCGAGTTGCCCGGGCTCTGCACATCCAGCCCCAGCGAATACACCAACCGCTCCGCATGCTGCAGGTCGCACCCCAGCGCCACCGCGAACGTCTTGCGCGGCTGGCCATGGCCCACCGGCCCGCTGCTGACCTGCCGCGCCAGCCAGAAGTGGCGTCGCCCATCGGGCATGCGCGCGGTCTGCGTCAGGATGCGCCCCGGCTGGTTGAACGCCTCGTAGACGATCCACAGCGGGCACGACCCACCCACCTGCGAAAAATGGAAATCGGTGGCCGAATGGCGCTTGGACACATTGCCCGCACGGTCCACGCGGATGAAGAAGAACGGCAGCCCCGGCGCACTGCGCCGCGCCAGCGTGCTCAGCCGATGACACACCGCCTCGAAGCCCACGCCGAACTGATGCGCCAGCAGTTCGATGTCATAGCTGCTGGCCTCGGCCGCACGCAGGAAGCGCATGTACGGCATCACCAGCGCACCGGCGAAGTAATTCGACAGGCCGATCCGCGCCTGCGCGATGCGCGCCTCGTCGTGGAAGCCCGCGCGCGCGATCACCGCATCGATCTGCGGCAGGTAACCGTGCAGGGCCAGCTCGGCCGCCATCTGGAACGCCTGCTGGCCCGGCTCCAGGTAATCGGGCAGCCACAGCCGGCGCGCACCGGCATCGAACTGGCGCTTCTCGCGCCCGGCCTGCAGCGCGGCCACTTCCACCAGCACGCCGTGGCGGTCGGCCAGCAGCTGGCGCAGGCGCGGCGCCACGTGCCCGGGTGACAGTCCCCACTCGGCGAACAGGCGCTCGGCCAGCTCGTCCAGCTCGGGGATGTGGTTGTGCATGCGGTTGAAGAACTCGCGCACCTGGTCGCCGGCGGGCAGGGTGCTGCCGGCCTCGGGCTCGCCCAGCTGGAACTCCAGCGCGGCGGCGTGCTCGCGCAGGGCCAGGTGGCGGCGATGCAGGTCCAGCAGGGCGCGGCTGACCTGCGGCAGGTTGCCGGCCAGTGCCCGCAGCTCGGTCGCGCTCACCTCCGCCAGGCCGAGGTCGCGCAGGGTCTCGCCCAGCGCCTCCTGCAACGCGGCGGGCTCATCATCGTCGAACAGGGCAGAAACGTCGCCCAACACCTCGCCCAGCTTCTTCTGAACGGCCGGGGTCAGCGGGCGCTTGTTGCGCTCGATCTGGTTCAGGTAACTGGCCGACAGGCCCAGGGCACGGGCCAGGTCCACCTGGCTGTAGCCACGCTGCTCGCGCAGGCGCAGCAGGCGCAGGCCCAGCTGGCGTTGTGAAGGCTGGGAATTCACAGAATTAACATGAATCGTCTGGCGTGTTGGCCAGATTAAGCGGATTCAGGCCGGAAATCGAGGAGGGTGCTGTGAATAATGCCAAGCATCTTTCGAGCCAGTGGGATTGTCGTCATGACTGTTGCAGCGCCCCGTATCCGCATGCTGATCGATGGCCAGTTCGTCGAATCGGCCACCTCCCACTGGCAGGACGTGATCAATCCGGCCACCCAGGACGTGCTGGCCCAGGTGCCGTTCGCCACCACCAGCGAAGTGGATGCCGCCGTTGCTGCCGCCAAGGAAGCCTTCAAGACCTGGCGCAAGACCCCGATCGGCACCCGTGCGCGCATCTTCCTGAAGTACCAGCAGCTGATCCGCGAGAACATGAGCGAGCTGGCCCACATCCTCACCGCCGAACAGGGCAAGACCCTGCCGGACGCGGAAGGCGATGTGTTCCGCGGCCTGGAAGTGGTTGAGCACGCCGCTGCCATCGGCAACCTGCAGCTGGGCGAGCTGGCCAACAACGTGGCCAACGGCGTGGACACCTACAGCATCATGCAGCCGCTGGGCGTGTGCGCCGGCATCACCCCGTTCAACTTCCCGGCGATGATCCCGCTGTGGATGTTCCCGATGGCGATCGCCACCGGCAACACCTTCATCCTCAAGCCGTCCGAGCAGGACCCGATGGTGACCATGCGCCTGGTTGAACTGGCGCTGGAAGCCGGCATTCCGAAGGGCGTGCTGAACGTCGTCCACGGTGGCGAGGAAGTGGTCAACGCGATCTGCGACCACCCGGACATCAAGGCCGTGTCGTTCGTCGGCTCCACCCGCGTCGGCACCCACGTCTACAACCGCGCCTCGCTGGCCGGCAAGCGCGTGCAGTGCATGATGGGCGCCAAGAACCACGCCGTGGTGCTGCCGGACGCCAACAAGGAACAGACCCTCAACGCGATGGTCGGCGCCGCCTTCGGTGCGGCCGGCCAGCGCTGTATGGCCGCCTCCACCCTGGTGCTGGTGGGTGAAGCGCGCAACTGGGTGCAGGACCTGGTGGCCAAGGCGCAGACCCTCAAGGTCAGCGGCGGCACCGTGTCCGGCACCGACGTCGGCCCGGTCATTTCCTGCAGCGCCCGCGAGCGCGTGGAAGGCCTGATCGCCTCCGGCGTGGAGCAGGGCGCCAAGCTGGTGCTGGACGGCCGCAAGCCGCAGGTCGATGGTTTCGAGAAGGGCAACTTCGTCGGCCCGACCATCTTTGCCGGTGTCACCACCGACATGCGCATCTACCAGGAAGAAATCTTCGGGCCGGTGCTGGTCATCCTCGAAGCGGAAACGCTGGACGAGGCCATCGCCATGGTCAACGGCAACCCGAACGGCAACGGCACCGCGCTGTTCACCCAGTCCGGCGCGGCGGCCCGTCGCTTCCAGGAAGACATCGACGTCGGCCAGGTCGGCATCAACGTGCCGATCCCGGTGCCGGTGCCGCTGTTCTCGTTCACCGGTTCGCGCGCCTCCAAGCTGGGCGACCTGGGCCCGTACGGCAAGCAGGTGGTGCTGTTCTACACCCAGACCAAGACCGTCACCGCACGCTGGTTCGATGACGAGACGCTGAGCCACGGCGTCAACACCACCATCAGCCTGAAGTAAGGGCAGGAGCAGCCATGAGCCACTCGATGACGACGGACCAGGAAGAAGCGCAGCAGGCGTACCGCGAAGCCGCGCGTGACTTCGCACAGGCCGAACTGGCGCCGCACGCCGCGCGATGGGATGCGGAGGGCATCTTTCCGCGCGAGGCGATCGCCAAGGCCGGTGAACTGGGCTTCTGTGGTCTGTACATGGACCCGGAAGTCGGCGGCAGCGGCCTCAGCCGCCTGGACGCCGCCGTCGTCATCGAGGAGCTCGCCAACGTCGATCCGTCGACCGCGGCGTACATCAGCATCCACAACATGGCTTCGTGGATGGTCTCCAAATGGGGCCAGGCCGGACTGCGTGATGCGTGGGGCACCGACCTGTCCTCGGGCAGCAAGCTGGCCTCGTACTGCCTGACCGAACCGGGCGCTGGCTCGGATGCTGCTTCGTTGAAGACCACCGCCGTGCGCGACGGTGACTTCTATGTGCTGAACGGCTCCAAGGCCTTCATTTCCGGCGCCGGTGCCACCGAACTGCTGGTGGTGATGGCGCGTACCGGCGGTGCCGGTGCAGGCGGTGTCAGCGCCATCGCGGTGCCGGCCGACCTGCCGGGCATCAGCTATGGCCGCAAGGAAGAGAAGATGGGCTGGAACAGCCAGCCCACCCGTGGCATCACCTTCGAGAACGTCCGCGTGCCGGTCAGCCACCTTCTGGGAGAGGAAGGCGGCGGCTTCAAGCTGGCGATGAAGGGGCTGGACGGCGGCCGCATCAACATCGCCGCCTGCTCGCTGGGTGCCGCGCAGGGCGCGCTGGATGCCGCACGCCGCTACATGGGCGAGCGCCGCCAGTTCGGCAAGGCGCTGGCCGATTTCCAGGCGCTGCAGTTCAAGCTGGCCGACATGGCCATCGAACTGGTGGCCGCGCGGCAGATGGTGCATTCGGCTGCGCGCAAGCTCGACGCTGGTGCCAGCGATGCCAACGTGTGGTGCGCGATGGCCAAGCGCTTCGCCACTGATGCCGGCTTCAAGATCTGCAACGAAGCGCTGCAGATCCACGGCGGCTACGGCTACATCCGCGAATACCCGATCGAGCGCCTGCTGCGCGACAGCCGCGTGCACCAGATCCTGGAAGGCACCAACGAGATCATGCGGGTGATCGTTGCCCGCCACCTGCTCAACACCGAAGAGGAACTGCGATGAAGGATTGGCGTACCCAGGAGCACGTTGGCCTGAAGGTCGAGGCCGATGGCCACACCGCCGTGGTCACCCTGCACAACCCGCCGGCGCACACCTGGACCGTGCACAGCTTGGCCGCGCTGCGCGACCTGGTGGGCGCGCTCAACGCAGACCGCGACATCTACGCGCTGGTGATCACCGGTGACGGCGAGAAGTTCTTCTCCGCCGGCGCCGACCTCAACCAGTTCGCCTCGGGCGACAAGGGCGCCGCACGCGAAGCCGCGCGTCGCTTCGGTGAAGCCTTCGAAGCGCTGTCCGCGTTCCGTGGCGTGTCGATCGCCGCCATCAACGGCTACGCCATGGGCGGTGGCCTGGAATGCGCGCTGGCCTGTGACCTGCGCATCATCGAAGACCACGCCCAGGTCGCGCTGCCGGAGGCCACCGTCGGCCTGCTGCCGTGCGCCGGTGGCACCCAGAACCTGCCGCGCCTGGTGGGCGAGGGCTGGGCCAAGCGCATGATCCTGCTGGGCGAGCGCGTCAACGCGGAAACCGCGCTGCGCATCGGCCTGGCCGAAGAGAAAGTCGGCAAGGGCGAAGCCAAGGCACTGGCGCTGGAATGGGCGAAGAAGGCCGGCAAGCAGAGCCCGACCAGCATCGCCGCCTGCAAGACCCTGGTGCAGTCCACCCGCACCGGCACCCACGCCTCGGCGCTGGTGGCCGAGCGCGAAGCCTTCGTCGACCTGTTCGACACCGCCGACCAGGTCGAGGGCGTGACCGCCTTCCTTGAAAAGCGCGCCGCGCAGTGGAAGAACGCATGACCGCCGACACCGTTGCCGACGACGCACCGGTGCTGTTCGAAGAGCGCGTGGCCGGCAACGGCACGCGCATCGGCATCGCCACCCTCAACGCGCCGCGCACGCTCAATGGCTTCTCGCTGCCGATGGCACACCTGCTGCTGAAGCAGTTGAACGCCTGGGCCGATGACGAGGCCATCGCGATGGTGGTGCTGCAGGGTGCGGGCGAAAAGGCGTTCTGCGCCGGTGGTGACCTGCACAGCCTGTACAAGGCCATGGTCGCCTTCCGCGAGGCTGGCCACGGCGATATCCGCGAAAACGACTACGCCGCCGAGTTCTTCGACGTCGAGTACCGCGTTGATTACCTCATCCACACCTACGCCAAGCCGATCCTGTGCTGGGGCCACGGCATCGTGATGGGCGGTGGCATCGGCCTGATGTCCGGCGCCAGCCACCGCGTGGTCAGCGAGCGTTCCAAGCTGGCCTTCCCGGAAATCACCGTCGGCCTGTTCCCCGATGTCGGTGGCAGCTGGCTGCTGCCGCGCGTGCCGGGCAAGGGCGGCCTGTTCCTGGCCCTGACCGGTGCGCTGCTCAACCCGGGCGATGCCATCTATGCCGGCCTGGCCGATGTGCACGTGGCGGAAGACCGCCGCAGCGCAGTGTTCGATGCGCTGCTGCAGGTGGCCTGGTCCAGCGACGCCGCGCACAACCACGAACGCCTGGATCATCTGCTGCAGTCGCATGCCAGCGACGCCGCGACCGGCCCGCTGCTGGCCAACGCCGCGCAGGTTGACGCGCTGTGCGAAGGCGATGACCTGTCCGCAATCATCGACCGCATCAGCAGCCTGCAGACCGACGATGCCTGGCTTCAGGCCGCACAGAAGACCCTCGCCGCCGGTGCACCCGGTTCGGCGCGGCTGGCCTTCGAGCTGCAGCGCCGCAGCGCCGGCCAGGACCTGGCCAGCGTCTACCGCCTGGAATACATCACCGCGCTGCATTGCGCAGCCCACGGCGATTTCGCCGAAGGCATCCGCGCGCTGCTGATCGACAAGGACCGCAACCCGCAGTGGAACCCGGCCACCCTGGCCGAGGCCACCGCCGCGTGGGCGCAGACATTCTTCGTTTCCCCCTGGGCCGACGCCGCGCATCCGCTGGCCGACCTGGGCACTCCCCTTGCTGAAAGGAGCCTTGCATGAGCCGCATTGCATTCATCGGGTTGGGCAACATGGGTGGCCCGATGGCCGCCAACCTGGTCAAGAACGGCCACACCGTGCGCGTGTTCGACCTGGTGCCGGCTGCCGTCCAGGCCGCCGTCGATGCCGGTGCCAGCGCCGCACCGTCGGCCCGTGACACCCTGGCCGATGCCGAAGTCGTGATCTCGATGCTGCCGGCCAGCCGCCATGTCGAAGGCGTGTACCTGGGCGAGGATGGCATCCTCGCCGCGATCCCGGCCGGTGCGCTGGTCATCGACTGCAGCACCATCGCCCCGGCCAGCGCCCGCAAGGTGTCCGAAGCCGCTGCCGCACGTGGCCTGCAGATGCTCGATGCACCGGTGTCCGGCGGTACCGCCGGCGCACAGGCCGGCACCCTCACCTTCATCGTCGGTGGCGAAGAGGACGCACTGGAACGTGCGCGCCCGGTGCTGCAGGCCATGGGCAAGAACATCTTCCACGTCGGTGCCAGCGGCGCCGGCCAGGTGGCCAAGCTGTGCAACAACATGGCGCTGGGCGTGATCATGGCCGTCACCGGTGAAGCCATCGCTCTGGGCGTGGCGCACGGGCTGGACCCGAAGGTGCTGTCGCAGATGATGGCGGTGAGCACCGGCCGCAGCTGGGCCACCGAAGTGTGCAACCCGTGGCCGGGCGTGCTGGAAAACGCCCCGGCCTCGCGCGGCTACAGCGGCGGCTTCGGCAGCGATCTGATGCTGAAGGACATGGGCCTGGCGGTGGAAGCGGCGATGAGCGTCGGCGCCTCGATCCCGCTGGGCGAAGTGGCCCGCAACCTGTACTCGATGAACCACCAGGCCGGCCGCGGCAAGCTGGATTTCTCCAGCGTCGTGCAGCTCATCACGAGCGAGAAGTAAGGCTTGAACGTGTAGAGCCGAGCCCATGCTCGGCGCTACACAAGCAAATGCGTCCCCGGCCATGTGCCGGGGCCCACCCGAGGTGGGATGGGCGGATGCCCGGTTTCGACCGGCATCCGCCCATTTTTTTGCTCTTGCCGTGGTAGTGCCGGCCGCTGGCCGGCATCACCGCATCAGGCAACGATCAGCGTCACGTCGATGTTGCCGCGGGTGGCGTTGGAGTACGGGCAGACGATGTGCGCCTTCTCCACCAGTTCTTCCAGCTGCTCGCGCGGCACGCCCGGGGCGTTGATGGTCAGCTCGGCTTCGATGCCGAAACCGGTCGGGATCTGGCCGATGCCCACCTTACCGGTGACGGTGGTGTCGGCCGGCAGGGCGACCTTTGCCTGGCCGGCCACGAACTTCAGCGCGCCCAGGAAGCAGGCCGAGTAACCAGCCGCGAACAGCTGTTCCGGGTTGGTGCCCGGGCCGCCAGCGCCGCCCAGCTCGCGCGGGGTCGACAGCTGGATGTCCAGCACGTTGTCGGAGGAGACCGAACGGCCTTCACGGCCGCCGGTGGAGGTGGCCTGGGCGGTGTACAGAACCTTTTCGATGGACATGGGATGCTCCTGGTCAGTGGGTGGGTGTTTCGATGGGTCTACTTTGCCCGTTCCTTCAGGACGATGGGTGATAGTTCGTCCTGAATATTTGACTAATCGTCCTGTCGGCCTAGATCGTCCACTCGCGGTCGGTGGTGAACATGATGGTCAGCCAGCGGTCCGGGGACGCTTCGCCCAGTGCATCGCCGATCTCATCGCGCAGCTGGTCCCACTCCACCAGGGGCCGCGGCGGGTCGTCCTCGCGCACCACGAAGAACAGCTCGATCTGCTCGCCACGGCCGACCTGGGCCACGTAGCTGCGGTGTTCGACGAAGCCATGGCGGGCCACGATGTCCCGCGCCACGGCGTCCACGTGCGCCTGCAGGTCCGGCGGGGTCACCAGCAGGATGCCGGCCAGCGCCCGCCGCACCGTGCCCAGCGGCGCCACCATCACGAACAGGCAGACCACCGCCAGGATGGCCGGATCGATATAGGGCCCGACCCAGGCCAGCGATGTGCCCTGCACCAGCACCCCGCCCACGAACGCGGCCACGTAGCAGGCCGACATGCTGGCGGCGATCACCCAGTTCTTTGCATCCAGGGCGATGAAGTCCGAACCGATGCGGCGGTTGGCGCGCCACACGAAGGCGCCGAACGCACTCTCTGCCAGCAGTGACACCACGCCGAACACAATCGCCGGCCCCAGCGCGATATGGCGCCCGCCGGACATCAGCGCATCCACCGCGTTGACCAGCGCATACAGCGCCGCGCCGATCATCAGCAGGCCGCTCACCCCCAGCACGATCGGCTCCAGGTGCCAGAAGCCCATGGTGAAACGCTGGTTGAGCCGCGACTGCAGCGCATCGGTCTGCGTGGACAGCGCGATCAGGCGCGCCACCAGCAGCGACAGCCAGGTCATCACCACATCGATCAGGCCGTAGATGCCGTCGAAGATGATCAGCGAAGAATTGGCCAGCAGGCCGAACACCACCCCGGCCAGCGCGACCGCCAGCGAGAAGGCAATGGACAGGCGCAGCACGCCCTGTTCGGTGGCGGGATCGAAGAAACGGGACGAGGGCAGGGCCATGGCCCGATTGTAGGGCCGCGCCATGTCACCCAGCGTTCAACCGCCCCCCGCGCTATCCGCGCCGGGGCTGTTCCCGTAGACTGCGCGCCTCCCACGTACCGACACCCGCCTGCAGTGATCACGCCACCCTGACCCTTGCCGCACCCCGGCAGCCGGCCCGCCCGGCTCAGGAACCCGTGTCTTTCCACTGCAGCGCCACGTGGCCCTTTGCCCGTGCGCGCGGAGTTTTCCCATGCAAACGTCCTACCCGCTGCGCCAGCAATGGCTCGGCAACATCCGTGGCGACCTGCTGTCCGGCATGGTCGTCGCCCTGGCCCTGATTCCCGAGGCCATCGCCTTCTCGCTCATCGCTGGCGTCGACCCCAAGGTCGGCCTGTATGCCGCGTTCTCGATCGCGGTGGTCACCGCCATCGCTGGCGGCCGCCCGGGCATGATTTCCGCTGCCACCGGCGCCATGGCGCTGGTGATGGTCGATCTGGTCAAGGACCACGGCCTGCAGTACCTGTTCGCCGCCAGCATCCTGGCCGGCCTGCTGCAGGTGCTGGCTGGCGTGTTCAAGCTCGGCTCGCTGATGCGCTTCGTCTCGCGCTCGGTCATCACCGGTTTCGTCAACGCGCTGGCCATCCTCATTTTCCTGGCGCAGATGCCCGAACTGATCGGCCGCGGCCCCACCGTCTATGTGCTGTGCGCCGCCGCGCTGGCCATCATCTACCTGCTGCCGCGCATCACCCGCGCCGTGCCGTCGCCGCTGGTCGCCATCGTCGTGCTCACCGCCGTGGTCATCGGCTTCGGCGTGGACGTGCGCAGCGTGGGCGACATGGGCCAGCTGCCCGACAGCCTGCCGCACTTCCTCATCCCCGATGTGCCCCTCACCTGGGAAACCCTGCGCATCCTGCTGCCGGTGTCGGCCACGCTGGCCGTGGTGGGCCTGCTCGAATCGATGATGACCCTGCAGATCGTCGAGGACATCACCGAGACGCCCAGCGAGCGCAACCGCGAATGTGTCGGCCAGGGCGTGGCCAACACGGTCACCGGCTTCCTCGGCGGCATGGCCGGCTGCGCGATGATCGGCCAGTCGGTCATCAACGTGACCTCCGGTGGCCGCGGCCGCCTGTCCTGCCTGGTGGCCGGCGCACTGCTGCTGGTGCTGGTGGTGTACGGCAGCGACCTGGTGCGGCAGATCCCGATGGCCGCGCTGGTGGCGGTGATGATCATGGTCAGCATCGGCACTTTCAGCTGGCGCTCGCTGCGCGACCTGCGCACGCATCCGCGCAGCTCGTCTGCGGTGATGCTGCTGACCGTGGTGGTCACCGTGGCCACCCACGATCTGGCCAAGGGCGTGCTCAGCGGCGTGCTGCTGTCGGCGCTGTTCTTCGCCCGCAAGGTGGGCCGCATGCTGGACGTGCAGCGTGAGGACGCGGCGGATACCCAGGTGTACCGCGTACGCGGGCAGGTGTTCTTTGCCTCGGCTGGCCAGCTCGGCGCGGCCTTCGACTACCAGCACGTCGCGCCGAACGTACAGATCGACCTGCGCGACGCCCATCTGTGGGACCTGACCGCCGTGGCCGCGCTGGAGCGCGCACAGGAAAAGCTGGCCGCGCATGGTGCGCAGGTGACGGTGGTGGGCCTCAATGCCGCCAGCCAGACCCTCATCGAGCAGGTGGGCGGCGCGCGCGGCGGGCATTGAGCCGTCGCGCGTAGAACTGCAATTTTCCTGATGGATTGATGTCCCTGGGCAACCCATGCTGGTAGCGTGCAATCGCGCACACCTCATGGAATGAACAATGGCAGGACGCAGGAACATGTCGCTTCTTCTCGCACCGCTGCTGGCCCTTGGCCTGGCCCCGGTACCGGCCGTCGCGGGCGCCGGGACGCCGACGGCGTTCGTCGAGCACGTGTCACATCATCGGGCCGGTACCCGCGAAGCAACGGCGATCATGGGTTGGCTGGACGGTCTTCCAGATGCGGACCGCCGGGTGATGGAGCCGGGAAGGCTGACCGTGCGCCAACGCCGGGTCGGGTACGACGCCCTGGCTCGTGCGGGCGCGACGACGCCCGTTCCGCTGCCAGGGTCCGGTGCGCCTGGCGAGCGGATCACCATCACCAACGCATTGCCTGGCGGCTTCATCGAGACCTGGACGTTGCAATGGGTGTCGGGAGACGGCGGCGGCTGGAAGCAGACCGACTACGAGATGCACGCGCCGGTGATCGAGCCGGAGCGCCCGCAGGAACTCTGACGGGATGCCAGCCGCTGGCGCGGACGTCGGGCAGCGCCCCGCCGCGCCAGCGCGGGCAGATTCAGCCACGCGGTGTAAACTATTGATCTCACTGGCAATGCCAGTCTCCACGATCAACACCCCGATGACGTCCGCCACCGCCCGTTACGCCGATTCCCTGCGCCTGTCCGTTGCCCCCATGATGGATTGGACCGACCGCCACTGCCGCGTGTTCCACCGCGTGCTGGCGCCGGGTGCGCGGCTGTACACCGAGATGGTGCACGCCAACGCGGTCATCCACGGCGATCGCGAGCGCCTGCTCGGCTTCGATGCCAGCGAACAGCCGCTGGCCCTGCAGCTGGGCGGCAGCGATCCGGCCCTGCTGGCGCAGGCCGCGCGCATCGCCGCCGACTGGGGCTACGACGAGGTCAACCTCAACTGTGGATGCCCGTCCGACCGCGTGCAGGCCGGGCGCTTCGGTGCCTGCCTGATGCGCGAACCGGCGCTGGTGGCCGAGTGCGTGGCCGCGATGGTTGCGGCGGTGGACATCCCGGTGACGGTGAAGTGCCGCCTGGGCGTGGACGAGGACAACGATTACGAGGTGTTCGCCGGCTTCGTCGACCGCCAGGTCGCCGCCGGTGCCGCCATGGTCGTGGTGCATGCGCGCAACGCCTGGCTGAAGGGCCTGTCGCCGAAGGAGAACCGCGAGGTTCCGCCGCTGAAGTACGACTGGGCCTACCGCCTCAAGCAGGCGCGCCCGGCGCTGCCGGTGGTCATCAACGGCGGTCTGGCCACGGTGGAGGCGGTGCAGGCCCAGGCCGCGCACGTCGATGGCGTGATGCTGGGCCGCGCGGCCTACCACGACCCCTACCTGCTGCATCAGCTGGAGGCGCTGCAGACCGGCGCCGCGCTGCGCCCGCGTGGCGAACTGCTGCGCGCGCTGCGCCCGTACATCGAGGCACGCCTGGGCGAGGGCCTGGCCCTGAAGCACATCACCCGCCACCTGCTGGGCCTGTTCCATGGCCAGCCGGGCGGCCGCGCCTTCCGGCAGGTGCTGAGCGAGGGCGCACACCGCCCCGGCGCCGACTGGGCGCTGATCGAGCAGGCGCTGGCGGTCACCGAGCGCGCATCGGACCGTGCTGCAGCGTGACCGCAGTCACGTTCCTGACTTGACAAGGCACGTAGATTCGTCCCGAATGTTCACTTAGATGAACGACGCCGGAGAGCACCCGGAAAAGTTCAGATCGGATTCACCGCGCCAAACCAATCATTTGCAAAGGAAATGTAAAGGCCGGGTTCCGTATCCGGCGCTCCGGATTTACGACTTTTGAACGAATCGCCGTGCTCGGCTAGGATCGCATCGATGTCTTCCGCTCCCTTCCACCGCCGCATTGCCCTGGCCACCTGCGTGGTCCTGGCGGCTGCCCCCCTTTCTGCAGCGATGGCCCAGCAGCCACCGCGCGGTGGTGGTGGTGGCGGTGAGCCGCGTGCAGCCATGCGCGCGGACATGATGGATCGTGGTGGCCGTGGCGATGATCGTTCGTTGTCCGATGCTGTGCGCCGGGTGCAGCGCTCCACCGGTGGCCACATCCTCGGCGCCGAGCGCGTGCCGTTCGATGGCAGGGACATCAACCGGGTCAAATACATGGATGACCGGGGCCGCGTCCGCTACATGGACGATCCCGCCCCGGCACGTTCACAGCCGCGCACGCCGCGGTCGGATATGTCATCACTACGCGGCGATAACCCCTGAACAGGGATAGTTGCCGTAATACACCGTACCCACTGGCCTCCGGGCCACACCCAGGACACTAGGGAGAGTTCATGCGTATCCTTCTGGTCGAAGACGAAGCCCCGCTGCGTGAGACCCTGGCAGCCCGGCTCAAGCGCGAAGGTTTTGCCGTCGATGCTGCACAGGACGGCGAGGAAGGCCTTTATATGGGCCGCGAAGTGCCGTTCGACGTCGGCATCATCGACCTGGGCCTGCCCAAGATGTCGGGCATGGAGCTGATCAAGGCCCTGCGCGATGAGGGCAAGAAGTTCCCGGTGCTGATCCTGACCGCGCGTTCGAGCTGGCAGGACAAGGTCGAAGGCCTCAAGCAGGGCGCCGACGATTACCTGGTCAAGCCGTTCCATGTGGAAGAACTGCTGGCCCGCGTCAACGCGCTGCTGCGCCGCGCCGCTGGCTGGAGCAAGCCGACCCTGGAATGCGGTCCGGTTGCCCTGGATCTGGCAGCACAGACGGTCAGCGTCACCGGCAGCAATGTCGACCTGACCAGCTACGAGTACAAGGTGCTGGAATACCTGATGATGCATGCCGGTGAACTGGTCTCCAAGGCCGACCTCACCGAGCACATCTACCAGCAGGATTTCGACCGCGACTCGAACGTGCTGGAAGTGTTCATCGGCCGCCTGCGCAAGAAGCTGGACCCGGACGGCGAACTGAAGCCGATCGAGACCGTGCGTGGCCGCGGCTACCGTTTCGCGATCCCGCGCAACGAGGGCTGAGCCTTTCACAAGGCGATAAACGATGTCCGGCCGTCTGTGGTTCTTCCGACGCTGGCGGCCGCGCTCACTGCAGGCGCGCCAGCTGTTCGCCGCGTCCGTGGGCCTGGTCGCGTTCCTGGCCCTGGCCGGTTACGCGCTGGATGCCGCCTTCGCCGATACGGCGAAGGCGAACCTGCGTGAGCGCCTGAAGAACTACGCCACGGCCTACGCGGCCGGCATCGATTTCACCCGCGACCGCTCGCTGTACATCCGCGAGCAGCCGCCGGATCCGCGCTTCGACGTGCCCGGCAGTGGCCTGTACCTGCAGGTGGTGATGCCGGACGGCAAGGGCAATTCGATGTCCGCCGAAGGCCCGATGCTGCCCACCGTGGGCGGCGGCCTGCTGGCCCCGCGCCAGGAAGTGTTCGAAGGCCCGTTGCCGATGATCCAGATCGACGGCAGCCAGGGCTCGGTGTACCGCTACGGCCTGGGCCTGGTGTGGGATGCCGACGCCGACCCCGCCACCGAATTCCCCTACACCATCTACGTGATGGAAGACTCGCGCGCGCTGGGCGCGCAGCTGCGTGTGTTCCGCAGCCGGGTCTGGTTCTACCTGGGCGGCATCGGCCTGATCCTGCTGCTGCTGCAGACCGTCATCCTGCAGTGGAGCCTGCGCCCGTTGCGCCGGGTCATCACGGAGCTGACCAAGGTGCAGCGCGGCGAGACCGAGCGCATGAGCGAGCGCCACCCGCGCGAGCTGGAACCGCTGACCGACAGCATCAATGCCTTCATCGAGAGCGAGCGCGAGAACCTCGAGCGCCAGCGCAACACCCTGGCCGACCTGGCGCACAGCCTGAAGACGCCCATCGCCGTGCTGCGCACGCAGATGGACAGCGGTGCCGGCGATGGCGCCCTGCGCGAGGAACTGGACGTGCAGCTGCAGCGCATGAACAACCTGGTGTCCTACCAGCTGGCGCGTGCCGCCTCGTCGGGCCACAAGCTGTTCTCCGCGCCGCTGCCGGTGGAATCCAACGCCGAGGAAATCGTGCGTGGCCTGGAAAAGGTCTACGCGTCGAAGGGCGTGCTGTGCGAATTCGACATCGACCCGGCCGCGCGTTTCCACGGCGAACCGGGCGACCTGCAGGAACTGCTGGGCAACCTGCTGGAAAACGCCTTCAAGTGGGCCAAGCGCCGCGTGCTGCTGACCGCACAGCCGCTGCCGGCACCCAACGCGCGCCGCGCCGGCCTGCTGCTGGCGGTGGACGACGATGGCCCGGGCATCGCCCCGGAAGACATCGGCAAGGTGCTGCAGCGTGGCGTGCGCGGCGATGAGCGCGTGCAGGGCCACGGCATCGGCCTGTCGATCGTGCAGGACCTGATCAAGGATTACCGCGGCGAGCTGCTGGTGGCCCGTTCCAGCGAACTGGGCGGCGCCCGCTTCGAAGTGCGCCTGCCTCCAGGGCCGTAAAGTCGAGCTTGCTCGACTGCACGTCGATCCGCCGGGCGTGGCCCGGCGCCACCGGTCGACGCGCCCGCAGGTAGCGCCGGGCCATGCCCGGCGAACGGATGAATCAATCGGCCATTGCCGGCGGCTCGCCATAGAACCGCCGCAGGTGCGCGGCTACCTTCGGCAGCGCCTGCGCCAGCAGATCCGGCGCGGAGAAGTGGTACTCGCTGGCCACCGCGAAGAACTCCTCCGGCGCCTCGGCCGCATACGGGTCGATCAACGTCTCCACGCCAGCATCCACCTGCGCGCAGAACGCGTCGTAGGACTGCTGGAACGCCGCCGCCCACTCGCGCTGCCACGCACGCGGCAACGGCGGGGTGCCGTCCATCGCGCCATCCAGCGCATCCAGCTTGTGCACCATTTCATGCACGGCCACGCAGTAGCCCTCGTGCGGCGCGGCCAGGTCGGCCTGCACGTCGGCCCACGACAGGATCAACGGCCCGCTGTCCCACGATTCGCCAATCAGCTCGTCATCCCACTCGTGCAGCACGCCGGCCGCATCCATGTGGCTGCGGTGCACGCGGAAGGCGTCGGGGTAGACGATCAGCTGCGACCAGCCCTCCAGCCCGACTTCGCCGAATTCCAGCAGCGGCAGGCAGCACAGCGCGGCCAGCAGCACGCCATCGGCCTCCTGCAGCTGCAGCTCGCCAATCGGGGTGATGGTCTTCTCATGCAGGAAGCGGGTGGCCAGCACGCGCAGGCGCGCACGGCGCGCATCACCCAGGCCCCGCAGCCAGGCGGCGCGGCCGCAGGCTTCATTCCACACCGCATCTTCGATCGGCCGCGGCGCAGGCCGCAGCCACTGCAGCAACGACTTGATCAGCGGAACATACCCGGCAGGTAGCTGTGCCACTTCGGCGCGCGGATGCGCTGCAGCACATCGTCATCGCTGCCACCGCCGCCACTGCTGGTGGCGCTGCTGGCCGCCGGCCGTACCGGCGCCGGCTTGGCTGCGGTGGCCGAAGCGGTGGACGTGGCAGCACGCTGCGAAGCGGCGTCCGGGGTGGAGTACACGCAGCCCCCACGGCTGTCGTCCAGCGATGCCGTCGCCGACGCCGCAAAGGGCATCGTCAGCAGGATCAGGCAATGGGCATAACGGCGCATTGACGACATCCACGTTAAGGGAGGGTGAGTTCCCGATTCTAGCCCGAACCCGGCCCCGGATTGGAAGCCCCGCCCCCGGCACCCCGCGGGCGTCGCTGGCGGCTTTCCCGCATAATTCCGTTCTGACCTTGTGGAAGCTGCCGTGGACGATCGCCAATTGCTGGCCAAACTCGCTGCCGGTCGCCTGTCCGGCGACGCCCTGGCCCGTGAGCTGGGCCAGACCCGGGCGGCCATTTGGAAGCGTATTCAAGGACTTAGGGCTGCCGGTGTGGGCATCGAAGGCCGCGCAGGCGAGGGCTACGGCCTGAGCCAGCCGCTGGAGCTGCTGGACCCGGCGGCCATCCGCGCGCACCTGCCCGACGACGCCGTGGCCCTGTTGCATGAGCTGCAGGTGGCCTGGACGGTGGATTCCACCAATGCCGAATTGCTGCGCTGCAGCGCGCCACAGCGCGGCGTTTGCGTCCTGCTGGCCGAGCGCCAGACCGGCGGCCGTGGGCGTCGCGGCCGCAGCTGGGCCTCGCCGCTGGCTGCCCACGTCTACCTCTCGGTGCTGCGGCTGTTCTCCGGCGGCCTGGGCCGCCTGGCTGGGCTCAGCCTGGTGGCCGGCATCGCCGTGGCCGAGGCCCTGCACGACCTGGGCTACACCCAGGCGCAGCTGAAGTGGCCCAACGATGTGCTGGTGGACGGCCGCAAGCTGGTCGGCCTGCTGGCCGAGGGCGGCGGCGAGTACGCCGGCCCGGCGCGTGCGGTCATCGGTATCGGCATCAACGTGCACATGCCGCCGGCCTTCGCCGAACAGATCACCCAGCCGTGGGTGGACCTGGACACCCTGGCCGGTACCCACGTGGACCGCAACGTGGTGGTGGCCGCCGTGCTGGCGCGCCTGCTGCCGGCGCTGGAGGTCTTCGACCGCGAGGGCCTGGCCCCGTTCCTGCCACGCTATGCCGCCTTCGACATGCTGGCCGGTCGCGAGGTGCGCGTGGAGCTGGAAGGCCAATGGCAGCACGGCACCGCCCTGGGCCTGGCCGATGACGGCGCCCTGCGCGTGCGCATCGATGGCCACGAGCGCCTGCTGCACGCCGGCGAAGTGAGCGTGAGGAAGGCATGAGCGATTGGTTGTTCGACCTTGGCAATTCGCGCTTCAAGTTCGCGCCATTGCAGGGTGACCGTGCCGGCGATGTGCAGGCCTGGGCGCATGGCGCCGAAGGCATGGCCGCACAGCCGCCGCACAGCCTGCCCACGGGCGGCACCGCCTTTGTTGCCAGCGTGGCCGCACCGTCGCTGACCACCGCCATGCTGCAGCAGCTGCAGGCCCGCTTCGGCGATGTGCGCGTGGTGCGCACCAGTGCCGAATGCGCGGGCGTGCGCATTGCCTACGCCAAGCCGGAAAAATTCGGCGTCGATCGTTTCCTGGCGCTGCTGGCCGCCGCTACCGCGCGCCGCCCGGTGCTGGTGGTGGGCGTGGGCACCGCGCTGACCATCGATCTGCTCGACGCCGACGGCCAGCACCACGGTGGCCGCATTTCCGCTTCGCCCACCACCATGCGCGAAGCGCTGCACGCGCGTGCGGTGCAGCTGCCGGTCAGTGGCGGCGACTACAGCGAATTCGCCAACGACACCGCCGATGCGCTGGCCTCCGGCTGCGACGGTGCTGCCGTGGCGCTGGTGGAACGCAGTGCCCGCCACGCGCAGGCGCTGCTGGGCGTGGCCCCCGCGCTGCTGGTGCATGGCGGCGGCGCACCCGCGCTGATGCCGCTGCTGGACGGCGCCGACTACCACCCGTCGCTGGTGCTGGACGGCCTCGCCCGCTGGGCGGTGCACCAGCCCGCAGGCTAGTATCGGCAGCATGCTGACCCGTGCCCTGATCGTCGTGCTGGCCATCCTCAACGTAGGCGTCGCCAGCTGGTGGCTGCTGCGCAGTGAACCCGCGCCGGCCACGCCGCCCCAGCCCGCCACCGGCGTGGCCGAGCTGCGCTGGCTGCCGGGCGGCACCGATGCCGCTGCCGTGGCCCAGACCAGCGCCGCCACGCCCACCGAAGCCCTGCAGGAGCGCGAGGCCGCGCCCAGCGCC